>JBAQUK010000065.1:0-1612 GCA_049297455.1 Desulfosalsimonadaceae bacterium
CGCCGCCCTTTTAAAAAAAAAAGGCCTCTTTCTCAGAGGCTCATTTATTCTGGTAATCGCTTTAATCTGTCAACGGAATCTAAAAATCCACCGCCTGTTTTGGTTCATAGAATGTAAAGATTAACACAATGTTCCCGAAAACCTCCCATGTGGTTATTGCGCCTTCGATGAAAGGATGTTTCCCGGTCGCCATTTCATACATGACGATTCCGAGAGAGAACAGGTCCGAGCGGAAGTTCATGATCGCTCTTCGATTATTAAAGTCCATTTGCTCAGGGGAAAAGTATAAAGGCGTCCCAACCGGACAGACGGAGAGCGATTCATCCTGCAAATCAAAAACAAGGCCCATATCCAAGAGAACAAAGTCGCCGATATCTCTTCGTCGCATGATGTTTCCTGGTTTAATATCTCGATGTATTTTAGAGAATTGCCAAATTGCCTTAATCGCTTCTGAAATATTAAAAGCGAGACGGACCAGTTCGGCAACAGAAAAGACGCCATTGGATTGAAGATATGAGCATAGATTCTCCCCTTCCACAAATTCTTCACTGAAGTAAATGATTGGATCTCCTTGAATATCCGTCGTGTTCAGCCCGATTGGTCCCATACCGACCAAGTAGGGCGTGGAACATTGCTGCATGGTTTCAACCTCGCGTTGCGCTCGCGAAGTCACATCGTCCAGAAATTCGCTGTTTTGTCTGCCTATTTGCGAGGGATTCGGGGCCATGAATTTGAGCGCATATTTCCGGCCATCAATAATCCCGGAAAACACAATCTTCTGGCCGCCACGATCCACTTCTTGAATATCTGCAGCCGAGGGAATTACGGCCTTAACCTGTTCGATAGTCAATTGAGGAATTGTCATTAACGTTGCCTCCTCCTGATTTTGCGTCAGTCTTGTCCTCTTGCTTCATGCGCTTGTGCAAATCTTCCAATACGAGTCGCCAGTCCCGGCCCAACAGTCTAAATACAGTGTATGGAAACCCGGCCTGCCAAGACTCCTCAATGGTTATGGTTATGGGCGCAGGTCGCGATTCTTTCGCAACGTCAACCATGGTCGGGATGATCAAGGCCGGAATATGCTTCCAGCTATTGGTCAACCCTGTTGAAAACATGAGCGCCACTAGTTGCGCCGGATTCGATTCACCGTCATCGCAAAAACTCATGAAAGCAGTTTATAGCATTATCCCCATTCAAAAACCATGCTTTTTTGAAACATTCTAAAATAATTTCATATTGATGCATTGTCCTTATACCGGAATCCGCCGTCTGGTAAAACTACCTGAAAACAAGACGCTGTTTTCCATCCTTCGTTTCATCCACCCGTCTCCCTATATAATAAGGATACGCCCATGACCGGAACACTGCCCCCGGAAATTGTGATGGACGACGCCGGGATCGATGCATGATTTTTAGTGGAGACATATGTCTCCACTAAAATCCAATCGTGATGCCATCGTAAAAAGTCTGTAATCCGTCATGCCGGACTTGATCCGGCATCCAGAACATACTGAGTATACTGGATTCCGGCCTTCGCCGGAATGACGAAAAAAGGAGAAGATCGACTTTTTACAAAACCATCAATCGTGAAATTTTATAAATCCTCAACCGA
>JBAQUK010000066.1:0-6684 GCA_049297455.1 Desulfosalsimonadaceae bacterium
CGCCGCCCTTTTAAAAAAAAAAGGCCTCTTTCTCAGAGGCTCATTTATTCTGGTAATCGCTTTAATCTGTCAACGGAATCTAAAAATCCACCGCCTGTTTTGGTTCATAGAATGTAAAGATTAACAACAAGACGATGTGTTCATCGAAATGATGATAACTTCTCTAAAGCAACAATCAAGATAAATGTTGCACAAGTAAAAAGTCGTCGTGATCAATCTTCCAAAACGAAAATGATGCTTTCCCAAGGTACGCAAGTAACGGTCATTTATACCAACAAAAACTGGAGCTTTATTAAGACCAAGGCTTCGCATGATTGCCAAACTGATCTTGAGTGGACCACGTTTGAAGACTTTGGATGGATTTTAACCGCAGATTACAAATAGATTCTGGACATATAACAAATTACTGCCATTGGCTGACGGGATACGACATCGCGAGCGCCGCGGACATCGGCTTCGATAAAGACCGCAACCTTGCGAGGCGACTCAACTTTCTACGGCGACACGGCAAGTCTGCGGCAGACTGCCCAACAAGAAAAATCAAACGGACGGCGGGTGCGGCGACTACAATTCTCTTCAGCGCTCTTGGCCGCCACCGATTATTTTCGTGTTATCCCTCCTCAAGAAGCGGCTGTAATTTCTGCCGTATGATTCTCCAGCCGAAAGGCACCCCGGACAAGGGCCGCAAGTTTTTAAATTTCGCCGATCTTTCCAAATTTGACATATCTAATTGATATTGAATGATTTTCGCACTTGGCATGCTAAGGCCATCCGTTTCTTGAGTTGAATGGATGGCCTTTTCCCATTTTGATTGATTTTCAAGCTAATATTTGACAATCCTTCAAGAAGCCGTTGCTTTTGATGTTGCGGCTTTTTTGCGTATCCGGCAGCATCGCGTTTTTTTAATCCCTTATTCAGATGGTTTATTTCATATGACAACCAACATCGGCGTGGATATCGGCTCCCAGAATATTTATTCCGTCATTCTCAAAGACGGAAAGTTTTCAGGCTTTTTTACCATGCAGCATCAGGGAAACATTCCTGAAACCGTCAGGCAGCTCATCAGCCATATTTCCGGGCAGATTCCGGATACCGGGAACGCCGTCATCGGCATCACGGGAAATATCGGACGAGATGACATTCCGCTGATTGATTCCGTGCTGGCGGTGGTGGAGGCGGCAAAAATGGCCGGCAGCCGCCACCGCCACATCCTGTCCGTGGGCTGCGAGCGCAGTTTTTTGATCAATATGGATGAAAGCGGCCGGTACACCGGGCATTCCGCCCAGAGCGACTGCGCGGCGGGAACCGGCGGGTTCATTGACCAGCAGGCATACCGGCTGGGGGTGGACCCGGCGGGCCTTGCGGAAATGGCGGAAACCCATAACGCCCCGGTCCCCACCATCGCCACAAGGTGCGCGGTATTTGCGAAATCCGACATGATCCATGCCCAGGCCGCCGGATATTCCCCTTCGGGAATCGCGGCCGGCCTTTGCAAAGGGATGGCCCGAAGTATTGTTGCCAGCACCACCCAGGGACGGGAACTGGACGGGAGCCTCGTGTTTGTGGGCGGGGTGGCGAAAAACCGCGCCATTGTGCGGGCGTTGTCGGATCTGATTGAGCAGGAGATTGAGGTCCCTGAAAACGGCGTATTCTGGAACGCCATGGGGGCGGCGATTCTGGCCCGGCGGCCGTTCAGCGACCTTGCGTCCCTTGCAGAAAAATCCGGCACCAAAAGGTATTCCCGGCCTGCCCTTTCCGCCGCCGATATGGATTACCCGGATTTTTCCCAAGACCGGACCGAAATCATCGATGACGTTGAAGTGACTTTATACGATTCGCCGGAATCCTTAAAAGGTCCCATCTACCTTGGGGTTGATGTGGGTTCCACCAGCACCAAGGCGGTTGTCACGGACTTAAACAGCCGGGTTCTGCTCGGCGTTTACACGAAAACCCGCGGAAACCCGGTGAAGGCCGTGTCCGAAATCCTGGCAAGAATCCATGCGATTTTTTCAAAAACCGGGGCCGGGATCGCTGGGGTCGCCACCACGGGATCGGGAAGGGAACTCGTCAAATCCGTTTTCGGGGCGGACATGGCCATCAACGAAATAACGGCCCACGCCAAAGGCGCCATATTCATCGATCCGGATGTGGACACCATCATTGAAATCGGGGGCCAGGACTCCAAATTCACCCGGCTGGAAAACGGGGCCGTCACCCTTGCCTCCATGAATTACGTGTGCGCGGCCGGGACCGGCTCCTTTATTGAAGAGCAGGCCATGCGCCTGGATGTTAAGCTTGATGAAATACCTGCCCTGACCCTGGGAAAGACCGCGCCCTTCACCTCCGACCGATGCACAGTTTATATGGAAAGAGATCTCAACACGTTACTTGCGGAAGGGTGGGACAAGGCCGCCACCATGGCCGCCGTTCTGTTCAGCGTGCGGGACAATTTCCTTTCCAAGGTGGTGGGCAAGACGCCGTTCGGCAAATGCGTCTATTTTCAGGGCGCGACCGCCAGAAATCAGGCCCTTGTCGCCGCATTCGCATCTGAACTTGGCACAAGCGTTAAAGTTTCAAAGTTCTGCCATCTCACGGGAGCCCTTGGCTGCGCGATAGCGCTCCGGGAAGCGGGTCTTTCCGCCTCCGGTTTTGCCGGAACCGACATCACCTATTCGGTGGACATGGAAGTCTGCGAGCTGTGCGCCAACAAATGCGATCTTTCGGTTTACACCGTAAACGGAAGAAAAGCCGCCTGGGGAATGAAATGCGGAAGGGATTACAATGAAACCGAAAGGGGCAAACAAAAAACATTCTCGGATCTGGAGGCGGCTTTCAGGCAGATCATGCGGCCCGAAGCTGAAAAGGAAGCCGGGGGTCCGGTGGTGGCCCTTCCCCAGGTGGTTTACATGTCGGAGTACGGGCCATTGTTTGAGTCCTTTCTGATGAACCTCGGATTTAAAGTCAAAATGACCGGTGGGTCCGAGAAGGCCCTTGCCGAAGGCAGCCGCCGCATCCAGGCGGATTTCTGTGCGCCCATAGCCATGGTTCATGGCGTGGTACTGAATGCCCTGCAAACCGATTGCGATTATGTGTTTTTCCCGACCATTATAAACGCAGCCCATGAGTCGGAAAATTTCACCCCCCCAAAACCCCTGTCCGAAAAATCCGAAGATCGGTATTTCTGCTATTATTCTGCGTATGCGCCGACGATTCTTGCTTCAACCGCGCCTTCCGGCCAGCGGTCCCGGCTGATATCGCCGAAAATCAGTTTTTTCCGGCGCTCCACCGAAGAAGTTGCGGAGCGTCTTGCGGAAGATCTCAAGGATGTCATGCAGCTCGACCCGGATCATGTGAAAGCGGCGTTCACGGATGCCTGGACGGATTTTGAGACCCGAAAACATGCCTGGCGGCATCTGGGAAAGGAAAAGCGTGAGGCATCCCCGGATAAAATTTCCATCATGCTCATGGCAAGGCCCTATGTGCTGTTTGACCGGGGACTCAATAAAGGCATCCCGGCCAAACTGGAGTCCATGGGGTTCGACCTCATGGTTCAAAGCATGATTCCTGCGCCGGAAAACCCGGACAGCCGGGAAATGCACTGGCATTATGGCCGTCAGATGATGGCGGCCCTTGACGTTGTTGCTAAAAATCCACAAATTTATCCGGTATTTATTTCCTGTTTCCGTTGCAGCCCGGACGCCTATCTCATGACGGCGTTTAAGGCCCGGATGGAGAAAATGGGCAAGCCCTATCTGATCTTACAGCTCGATGAGCACGGGAGCGATGTGGGATATCAGACCCGGATCGAGGCCGCCGCCGAGACCTTTGCCACGCATTTTGCCTCAAAAAGCGCGGCACCGGCAGGCAGGGAAATCGCCAAATCCATAAAAACCGGAAGTGTCAAGACAGCACCAAACAAGGGTGACACCCTGCTGATTCCTTACACGGACGGACGGATCAACCGGCTTCAGGCCACTGTGTTCCGGTCCGCCGGTTATGATGCGCGGGTGATGGACCTTACGCCGGACCAGATTCATCTGGGCTACCGGTTTGCATCCGGCGGTGAATGCCTGCCCAATGTGGCGATTCTGGGGTCGATGATCGATTTCATCAGAAAAGACGCCCTTGATCCTGAAAACACCATGCTCTACCTGCCCTCCATCTGCCTTGCCTGCAATTTTCCGCAATACGGAGCCATGATTATGAACGGGCTGGAACATGCGGGCATTTTCGGGGCCGGCATCCTGACTTTCAACGGCCTGGAGTCGGTTCCGGGCCTTTCCATGCGGGAGAATGTTGCCCTTCTCGCCGCAACCAACATCGGCTCCATTCTTCACAAACTGGCATTCCGGTTCCGGCCTTATGAAACAACGCCGGGCGCAACCGATCAGGCCCTTGCGGAAGCGGAAGCTGCCGTGATCGAACATATCATGACCGGCAAATCCATGATCAATGCGGCCACGGCGGTCCGCGACATTGTGGAGAAACTCCCCCTTCCGGCGGAAAGAAAGCCCCGGATTGCGGTGCTTGGGGATTTGTACGCCAAATACAATGATGTGCTCAATGAACGGGTCTGGGATCTGGCGGAGAGCCTGGGGGGTGAGATTCTGGTGCCATCCTACAACGAAATGGTGATCCAGGGCATCTATGCCGACGCCCTGGAAAAAGGGACGGACACCAAATCCGTGTCCACCATGGTGAAATTCGAGCAGAAATTCGAGGCGGTGTTTACGGGCATCCTCGATGACCAGTTCGAGCCCACGCCCGAAGAGTGCCATCGCCTTCTACAGAAATACGGCATGGACCAGCCCATCCCCGGTGAAACCGCCATCAGCATCGGCCGGACCCTGCACTATGCCGAAAAAGGCCTTGTCAGCGCCATCATTCACGTCAATCCGGTGTTCTGCTGCCCCGGCGTCGTGTCATCGGCCATCTTCAAACGCCTTCAGGAAGACACGGGCATCCCGGTCACCGATCTGTTTTATGACGGCACCAACAAGCCCAATTCACGGATTATTCCGCATCTGTATTACCTGACTGGAGAGAACCGGGCGGTTTGAGAAAGGGATGGGGGCGGCTTGCAATAGGAACAATTCATTGCGTACTTTGAAGCGGTTTTTTTATTTTATATTTCAGATGCTCATGGTAAGGTTGAAACATGAAGAAACAATCGTTGCTCACAACAAATAGCTTCCTTAAGGATCACAGCACCCGCGACAGACTCCTGGTTCAAACGGTCTTGTCATCAAGCGCCGTCGAAGGTATTGGGAAGTCCGCCAAAAGGGCTCTTGAAGCGGAACAAAAGCGAATTGATCGCCTCAACCAGCCTGCCCCTGCTGAAGGGACCTTGCCAAAACAGCCCTGAAAATATCTTCCATGGGCATGTAATTATGGCTCATGCCGGCCTGTACTGCGGCAAAATAGTCCTGCCTGGCTTTGCCCTTGATAAATCCGAAATCCAACGGCGGAAATCCTGCCTGCAAACCCATAAGAACCGAAAGTATTCTGGCCAGCCTACCGTTACCCTCCCGGAAAGGATGAATGAGAACCAGTTCAGTGTGAACCACCGCTATTGCATGGATGACTTCCTCCTGAACCGATGACAGACAAGGCGTGAACTTTTTGAGCGGTCCTTGCTCGAATTGCTCCATCAGCTTTGGAACCTGCATCGCCATGGCAAAAGTGAAATCACCCTTGCTGATGTTCACTTGACGGTATTGTCCCGCCCATTCATAGACATCCCCCAGCCAGATTTTATGCATACGGCAAATATCCGTGGCTGAAAACTGATGGTCGCGGTCATACATACCCAGGAACTCATTCAGGGCGCGGAGTTGTTCGCGGGCCTCGACTTCATCCATAACCCGTTTGCCGGTAATGCCCAGCTTGTTTTTCAGCACCCGTCTTCGCGAACCAGGTTCGTACATATCCTCCAGAAGATCGCTCGTATCGTAACGGCTGCCTTTATTCATCCCTGAACCTCCGCCAAAATTTAGTTCAATCCATTTTATGATTTTTTTCCCGGTCACAGCGGACAGGGGAATTTCTGGTTGTTATTCAATCCGCTTCTGCCAGTAACCGGATTTTCGGCTCAAATGCATGACGGCGACAATAAAGATTCCATTCTTTTTGACTTGATTTCATGTTGAATATCA
The DNA here is from genome assembly GCA_049297455.1 of Desulfosalsimonadaceae bacterium. GTDB lineage: Bacteria > Desulfobacterota > Desulfobacteria > Desulfobacterales > Desulfosalsimonadaceae > SURF-3. The sequence goes on from JBAQUK010000066.1 coordinate 6,156, forward strand.
GTATGAAAAATCAGTTTCAGCATGAATTTATTCCCTGACCTTTTTTTTAATTTCCTCCCAGGATACCGGTTGAACCGTCCCGCTTTCCAGTTCTTCAAGCCGCTTTTGCGACAGTTGAATCCATTGTGCATCTACGCTTTCGGTTATCGGTTCCTCCAGACTGTAAATCAGGCAATGCGCAATCCTGGCCCTTCCGGCCGGGCTCATGGATAATGCTTCATTCAGGATAAATTCCGATTTTGTTGTCACTAATCCGCCATCCTAACACAGACTAATTGTATGTAGAATCCGGTGTAATTTATGCCTCATAAAAAATCACCACGAACACGAAGGTCACGAAGACATCATCAGTATCACCTCAAAACTCACCCCTTCGTGACCTTCGTGTTCTTTGTGGTTTATACTTAAATGTTAAATGAAATTTCCCTTAAACCTTTGTGAACTCCCATCAATTATGTGTTTAAAGGGAGATATGCTTGTGAAAGCCTGATTCCAAAGGAATTGACAAAAGAATACCTCCCTGTGCGCA
>JBAQUK010000067.1:0-24287 GCA_049297455.1 Desulfosalsimonadaceae bacterium
CAGAACATACTGAGTATACTGGATTCCGGCCTTCGCCGGAATGACGAAAAAAGGAGAAAATCGACTTTTTACAAAACCATCAAAGAAAAGTAACAAAAGAAACCCGGCCCCGCGATGCGGCCCTGGCCCGGTGGTTTCCGTGGCGTGGGCAAAAACTCGCTTTATGCAGTGGAATGCCGGGATTTGTTTTGCCGATTCCGTTTATCGCAACCGGCAGGTTCATTGGCGTTTATCCGCTCAAACAGTTTGCCCCCGTGATCCACGGAAACCACCGGATCAGGGCCGCATCGCAATGGGCTCCCACCGGCGAAAAAGTGTTGCCCTTTCTTCAGTATCAGGTCGTTGCGGAACGGGTCATTGGCGGGTTGGAAAACCCGCCCCACGATTTTTATGGCCGCTGGGCTGGGTTCTTGTCTACTTTTCTTGATGGACTTTTAAAAAATCAAATTTCCCCGATTTTTTAAAAGTCCATCTTTCTTTGCCAAGAAAAGCAGAAGAGAAAAAGAGCCGGTGGCACCGGAAGTGTGAGGCTTTTTTCTCCAATATTTGAAATCAATCATCCTTTTTCTTGCAAAAGTCATGAAAGAATCATATTATTTCATGAAAAGATAAAGAGAGGTGAAACTATGGCTAATTTACAGATTAAAGGGATTCCGAGTGAATTTTATGATCAGATAAAGGACATGGCTGAGGCTGAAAACCGGTCCGTCAGTCAGCAGGTGCTGTATTTGATCAAGGAACACATGGCGAAGGGTAGGGCGGTGAAAACGATCAAAACACCGGCTCAGGTATTGCTTGAGCTGGCTGGTTCATGGTCGGATGCGAAAGATGCTGAGGAAATCGTGATGGAGTTGAAAAAGGGCCGGTCGAATTCTAAAAAATTATCCGCAGGTTTTTAATGTACCTTCTTGACACGGATATCATCATCTATTCCTTGAAGGGAAATCAGGCAGTTGTCGGGAATTTACAACTGCATTTGCATGAACCCTTGCATATCAGCGCCGTCACGCTGATGGAATTATATTATGGCGCGTATAAATCAAGCCAGATCGAAAGCAATCTGGCAAAAGTCAAAACCATCGAAAGCTCAATGGACATCATCCCTGTCAGTCAGATCCTGGTGGAAATTTTCGGGCTATTAAAATCAAACCTTGAAAAACAGGGCACACCACTTGATGATTTTGATCTGGTTCTTGGGGCCACGGCACTTTCCCATAACCTGATATTGGTGACGAATAACACAAAACATTTTCAAAGAATCAACGGGTTGAAAATAGAAAACTGGTCCCAGCATGATCCCGCCTGAAAAAATCCGGGGTTCCTTTTTTTAATTTAAAATTCTGGCTATTAAAATGGACATTATTCTTCTGCTGAAAGCCGCACTTCTGGGTCTTGTCGAAGGGATCACGGAATTTATTCCGGTTTCCTCCACCGGGCATCTTATTATTGTTCAGAACTGGCTCGAATTTACCGGGAAAAAAGAATACGCATTCTCCATATTTATTCAGCTCGGGGCCATTCTGGCGGTGGTCTGGCTGTATAGGGAAAAGCTGTTCGGCGCATTATTGCACTGGCGGACGGACGCAACCGCACGTCAACTGATTTTCAACCTGATTCTGGGCACCATCCCGGCGGTGGTCATCGGCCTGCCCACGGAAGACTGGATCGAGGCCCATTTTTTCAAGCCTTTTCCGGTGGCAATGGCCCTGGTGGCGGGCGGTGTGGCGATTCTGATGATTGAGCGAATGTATAAACAGCCCAAGGTGGATTCCGTGGACGCCGTTTCCTGGCGCATTGCCCTCATGGTCGGTGTGTTTCAGGTACTGGCGATTCTCTTTCCGGGGGTGTCCCGGTCCGGGGCCACTATCATGGGCGGGCTGGTTCTGGGGTTGTCCCGCATTGCAGCCACGGAATTTTCTTTTTTTCTGGCCATCCCGGCCATGTTCGGCGCGTCCATCCTGAAACTCGCCGGGGCCCGGGACGTCATCACCCCGGCGGATATTCCGCTTTTTTCCGTCGGGTTTCTGGTGTCCTTTATTTCGGCCCTGTTCGTCATCAAAGGGCTTCTGGCGTTTGTGTCGCACAAATCCTTTGCCGTATTCGCCTGGTACCGGATTGTTTTTGGGGCGGGGTTATTGGTGCTGTATTGGAGCGGGACAGTCGGGTTTTAAATGTGAGGACAACTTTCAAAAAGTTCAAAGTGACTAAGTAGGGTGGATTAGCGAAGCGTAATCCACCGATTGATAATCCACCGATTTTTATATCCATCATTCCAAATCCATACCAGCCTGGGCATCCCGCATCCGGAACATCTCCCGTAGCCGTCATTGGTGGATTACGCTTCGCTAATCCACCCTACGAGGGACCCCCGCATGGCCTAAAATTAATCCCAAATCTCTTTTCAACTTTTTCCCCTATTCAAGCAGCATCACGCTGTCAAACGGCTCCGTCAGGCCGGGCAACTCTGCCGCAATGACCTCATCCGCGCTTACGGCAACCACCCGGTTGTCCATAAAAACGCCCCGGAGCCAGTCCGCATTCCCGTTTGTTCCCGTGGCGTCCGCCATCACGGGAATCCGTCCCCTGTCTTGAAAGGTTTTTCCGCCTGTAATTTCATAAACATACAATCCATTAAAAGCCGGCATGCCGGTATCCGATGGGGAGATTGCCGGGGCTTGGTGTTCAAAGAGCGCCACCGGCAGGGCCAGCAGGTTTTTCTCCGGCTGGAAGGTCAATGCCTTGTAATTGTACAGCGCTTCCGATTCCGTGCCCCGGTCCCCGATGGTGGTCGTGTCGAGCAGTTTCGGGGCTGTGATGTCGCTGACATCAAATAAAGACATCTGCACCCCCTGATACCAGACCCCATCGCCGTCTGACGCCGCTGCTTTGCCGATGGTCAAAATAAGCGGATCGCCGATGGGATAAATGGCGGCAACAACCCCGGGTGCCTTCAGTTCACCGGCGGCCGACGGATTTTCCGGATTTGAAAGATTCAGCGTTAAAATCGTTCCGGTTTCTGCGGATGTGCTCAGAAATCCCTGGTTCCCGATAAACCGGGCCGCCGTGACCCGTTCGCCGGATGCCAGATTTTCCAGCCGCCCGATAATCGTAAGTGTTTTATTCTGCTGTTGCAGGCAATAAACATGATTCTGCGCGCTTCCGTCCCACACATAGCCGGTGGTTGTGGCGATGCGCAGCACACCTCCGTATTCGCTCATGGAAAATGAATTCAGCACCTGCCCCGGAACATCGCCTGAAGCTGCATAGGTTACGTTTTCCCCGGAAAGGTCCATCCGGTGGATGATGGTCTGAAACGGGGAATCGCCGGTTGCCGCAAATTCCGAATTCACGTCGTCATACCGGGTGGCAATCAGATACAGTGCATTTGTTGACGCATATATATGATGCACGTCACAGACAAAACCGACGCTGGCAAAATCCCCGGAAGGGTCCGCAAGATCCAGGGTGATGACGGCCACCACTGAGCCTCCGCCTGGATTTTCCGGCTTCAGGAAATTTTCCGTGTCCACCAACCGGCCCTGGCGGATGATCTGTCCGCCTGCGTCATAAACCGTAACAGCCGGGATAAAATCATCCAGGGACATGGATTCAAGCAACTGCCGGTTATCCTGCGCGGTCTGACTCGATCCTGCTTGGGTTCCGTCATGCCATAATTCCAGGGGCGGCAGATCCGGCAAAAATTGGGTGACGACATGCAGCACATGATTGTTTAAACGGGAGTCGACCAGGCTGCCTTCCGCCTGAAAGTCTTTCTGAATCGCCGGATTTTCCGGGTCATGGATGTCCACCGTGAGGATGCCGATGCGGCTGTTGACCGGAAGCCATTCGGGCACGCCGATATCCGTCGGGGCCGCCGCCTCATCGCTACCGGCCCAAAAATCTCCGGCCCCGTTTTCCGGCGTATACAGGACGACCAGCGCCGTGCCATACAGGTACAGGGAATCCACGGAACCGTTAACGGGAATCCGGGCCGCCTCCCGCAATCCGATGGTTGTTCCCGCCTCAACAACATGCACGGCGGACGCGCCCGCCACATACAAATAGGTTCCGTCGGTTTTGACCTTGTCGGATTTATCGTTGGATTCATCCACGCCGGGTTCCCGGACACTGGTTTCGGAATAATCCGCCAGATCGGCATATTTCGGGTTGTCGGTCACGGGCTGTGAAACGCCGTCCATGGCGTCGGTCTTCAGGCTTTCGGGCAGGGCGCTTTGGGCATACTGGTCGGTGATATAGGACTTGAGCCCGGCATCCGACGAGAAATTGCCTTCGGGATTGCCGATATCCGTGCCCCCCGCGCATCCGAAAATAAGAGCCAGGGCCGACAGCATCAGAACAAGGGCCAGAGCAAAACCGGCAGGATGAACCTGGCGCATCGTCAGGCGCAGCAGTGGGCACGTCAGGCGGCGGTTCATGGGAGGTCTCCTTCTGAGCCTGTTTGGGTCTCGTCCGATGGGTCGTTTTTTGTTTTGGCCCTGTCTTTTTGGGAGCCGGTTTTTTGGGTCAGGGGAAACGCCTGGATATTGATCTGCATCACCTGGTCCGCATCCTCGTCGCCTGCGAATTCCTTGAGCATCTCCTGCCGGAACTCAGCTATTTTTTGTTTTAATTCAAGGATTTTTGATTGTTTGATGCTGAAGGTCAAGGCCGTGATGTCCCGCTCGCTTGCGGGAAACCGGTTGATGGACTGCTCCCCTTTTGCGATCATTTCCCGGTGAAAATTGGCGATGAGCAGGGATTTTACCTCCGGCCCGGTGGTGATGATCCGGTCGGATTGTTCAAAAGCCCCGGCTTCGTTTTTCCGGATCAGTCCCAAATCCGTGAGCCGCGCCAATGCCGTTTCCACCTCTTTGACCGTTACCATTGGAATCAGGCGTTCGGCCAGTTGTTCCGGGGTCTGCTGTCTGTCGCCGAAGCACACCAGCTCCCGGAGCACGGGAAAATACCATTTGGAAAAATATTCGTACTGGGCGGTTTCCAGTTTTTTTAAGCTGCCCTGGGCTTTTAACGAGATCATTTTGCGGTAATACCGGTCTTTTTCCGCATGGTCGGATGCCTGATTCATGAAAACCAGGAGTTCGAAAAATTCCCGTTCCGGTTTTTTCAGCTTAAAACCCTTGGCCACCTGGGCGATGCTGGTGATGGTCAGGTTCCGGGTCCCGTTGACCACCAGTTGAAGAAAATTGGGGGATGAAAATCCGGCGAGTTTGGAAAAATACCGATAAGAAAAACTGGACGTGGTTTCCTTTTTATAAAGGAACATGTCGTGCAAAAAAGTGCGGTAATCCAGATAGGTGAAAACGGACGGCCGATCCATGGCATTGCTACCTTGTGAATCCGGTTGGGGCTATGGCATGCGCTGGGTTTCTCATGGGTTTATCTGTAGCATCCGGAAAAAGACGTCACAACTTTTTTATTTATAAAATGTATTCACAAGAATACATAAATCTTATTTTAATGATTAATTCTATAATTATATCAGAGTATTATTTTTGTTATTGCGGTAATTTCAGATATTGATTTTCTATTTCAGAATACATTTGAAACAGCGTGGCGGGAAGAGGGCGGCATGCGGAGGATGATACGGTCAACACGGGCGCGATGAAAAAAACGGACAGGCCGGGAGACCAATATAACCGGCTTATTTTGCGGCTATTTCCTTTGCGTAAACATCAAGCAGGGCCTTGCTTTTGGCGCTTGCGTTGAGCATGGGGTAAAGGTCCGTCATTTCGCGTTTGGAATGGTTTTTTAATGCATCGATGAATGTCCTGATTTTTTCGATCAGCTCATGGGAGAGTTTTTCATGGGAGGATTGCAGGACTTTCAGTTCATCCTTCAGGCATTGAAGCTGGTTTTCCAGTGATAAATGCCGTTCATGGCGTTCGCCCTGTTTTTTTAAAGTTGTGATTTCCGGTCATGTTTTTTTCCGCTTGAGAAATATTTAACCACAGCGGCATGGAGATTGCAATGCAACAATTTGTTTTTAATCAATCTCGTCTATTTTTTTTCGGCAGTATCCCGCTCGGTCAGGTCTTTTATGATATCCAGGAGAGGCGGTTTCAACTGCCGCCATTTGGGGCTGATGGCCTTTCCCTTGTACCATTCAAAATCCACCGCCACATACTGTTCCGGGATGATGTGTTCGAGGCCCGCGCCATAGGTGATGGTGGGGTAATATTCCACCCACAGCATGCGGTGGGGATCAATGGAAAATTTCTCCGTCACTTTGGTGGCGATATGGCCGGCGCAGCTCCGGACCGTCATTTTGCTGTCCGGCAGGTCCGAAACAATGATCACGAAGGGCCGCAAAAAAGCGATCCCTTTGCCCAGCCCTTTGGACCGGTCATAGATCCGGAGCCGGCATTTGCCGCTGGCCAGTTGCAGCTTTCCGCCCCATCCATCCCAGGTATAGGTTTCGTCATAAATCGGCATATCGCAATTCCAAACATTTAAAAGTTCCGGATTTTAATTTATACAATAAGGACTTTCCCCCATGGGGTCAAGACGCGCGGGGGAAACGTTTTTATGATGGCGAATTTCTTCTTGTTTTGGTCCGGTTCATGGCTTATGAATGCGTGTCGGCGTTGTGAGGCCGTCAATTTTAAAAAAAACCGGAAAAGGATGCATATATGGTCACAGTTGCTGAATATGAAGAACTGCCGAAAATTGTTATCGGCGATAAGGAAATCATCCTGGTGGGAACCGCCCATGTGTCCAGGGAGAGCGTTGAGCTGGTGGAACGGGTGATTACGGCGGAGCGCCCCGATACGGTTTGCGTGGAATTCTGCCCGTCCCGGTTCCAGTCCATCAAAAAGAAAGACCAGTGGCTGGAAATGGATATCATGAAAGTGATCAAGGAGAAAAAAACCTTCCTGCTGCTGTCCAATTTAATGCTGGCGTCTTTTCAGAAGCGCATCGGCGACAAGCTCGGGGTGAAGCCCGGCGAGGAAATGATCCGGGCTATGGATGTTGCGGAAACTACTGGCGCGCAGGTATGTCTGGCGGACCGGGACATCACCGTAACCCTCACCCGGACCTGGCGCAGCACCGGATTCTGGAATAAAATGAAATTGTTGTATCAGCTTCTCGGGTCCGTGTTCGAGGTGGACGAGATTGATGAAAAAGACATTGAAGCCATGAAGGAGTCGGACATGCTTGAGTCGCTGCTGGCGGAACTGGGGAAAACCCAGCCGGTGCTGCGGGAAATATTGATTGACGAGCGGGACCGCTACCTGGCGCAAAAGATCAAGTCAGCGCCGGGGAACAAGATCGTGGCTGTGGTGGGAGCCGGCCATGTGCCCGGCATCCGGCGGTATATCGAACAGGAGACGGATATTGCGGCCCTGGAGACCCTGCCGCCCAAAGGCAAGCTGGGGGGCGTCATGAAATGGCTGATTCCGGGGGCTATTGTGGCGCTGATCGTATACGGTTTTTTTCACGGCGGCGCGGATGTGGGAACGGACATGATCCTGTGGTGGGTGGTGGTGACCGGGGTGTTTTCCGGCCTCGGGGCCGTTGTCGCGTTCGGGCACCCCTTAAGCATTCTGTCGGCGGTGCTGGCAGCGCCCCTGACGACGCTCCATCCCCTGATTGCCGCGGGCTGGGTGTCCGGGATCGTGGAAGCCATGGTGCGGAAACCCAAGGTCCGGGACCTGGAGTCCCTGCCCGAAGATATCCTGTCGGTCCGGGGATTCTGGCGGAACCATGTGACCCGGATTCTGCTGATGGTGGTGTTCACCAATATCGGGGCCAGCATCGGAACCTTTGTGGCCCTGCCCATGATGATGAAGGTGCTGGGGGCTGGATGATGATGACCGGGTAGGGGCGAAGCATTTTCGCTTTTTAATTTATTGGCGAAAATGCTTCGTCCCTACTTTTTTAACGGTGTCGAATTTCGGTGAACCCTGCCCGGAAAGAGATTTGTAGAGACTCGCCCGGGTGACTCCCGCGCTGTGGGCCACCTCGGTCATCCCCTTCGCCCGCGCGGCCACGTTCAAGGCGTGAATAAGATCGGTTTCATCATTAGATATTCACCTTGTTTCAATGGAGACACATGTCTCCACTGAAATTCGTCACCCCCGGAATGAAAATTCCCCGGATGTGCGCTTCCCTCCGTGCCGGAAAATCCCATTGTCCCCAGGGCCTGGCACCCCAGAGCTTGCCGAAAAAGAAGCCCGGACTGTTTGACTGTGGGGCAGACATTCTTGTCTGCCAATGGCAGGCTGGAAAGCCTGCCCCACATGGGTTCTTTTGCTGCTTTTCTTGCCCGCCGAGAAAAGTAGAAGAGAAAAGGGCCGATGGGAAGCGTTTGGAATCCAGCCAGAACCGGTTTTCCGGAAGCACCAATAGAGGATACTGCATAAAACCAAATTCGTTTTAAACCAGTTGAAATAAATATAGTTTTTTATTCTTAAAAATGCTACAAGGCGCAAATGCAAATTTTTTAGTTTTAATAAAAAGGCATCCGGCGCAGAAACAAGTCGTCATCAAACAATACAAACATTGATGATTGCAGTCGCCGCGTGGAAATAGCATCCAAGTCCAAGAATTTTTGAACACCAATAATTTCTACCTATGCCATGAATCGGATTGACCTTGGGATGAAGAACCATGTGATGCGTATTGAGGCTATTTTCGATGTGTGTATTGTCTGGAAGCAAAGCTAAAAGCGTTATTTTTCTGGAAAACCACATAAACTATGTTTGGGTTTCAAAGTTGATATGAATAGCATAGAAAAAGAAGCATTTTATTTGCAAGAGTCTAAGAACTTGTGTGGACTCATAAACAGAAGTTTAACTGACAAAATAAAAGCAGCCTCTTTAAGTCATAACTCAAAATTACCGTTCACGGCCCTCTCATTAGTTAGGGAATATTGATGAATTTTTCATGAAATATCTATTTGGAACAGATGAAGACTTTATTCCCGTTGAAAGGTACAATATTATGACTGCGATTGATCATGTGGGTAAGGATATTGAAAATTATAGAAAGTCTTACAACTCTCTTTCAGAGTTCGTACATCCGAACTGGCCCGGTTTGATGGGAGCTTACGGTAAAACGGATAGAAAAACACACATGCTTCATTTAGGTAAAAATATTGGCGATATACCAACACTTGTCGCTTTACCCTTATTTGCAGGTTCGTTGAAGATGGCTATTTTTGTCTATAATGAAATGGAGAAAACATTGATAGCGTTCAATGAGCTTTGTGATTTGAAATATCGCAATTGAAAAGCCCAACATTCTGCTTCCAGAAAAGGTGCAAAAAGCCACGCCAGCCCAGGGCTGAGGGTCAGGATAAGAATAAAGGGCGTCATTAAATAATCCCATGCAGCGGCCCGTCTTTTTTTCCCCAGTTCATCCACCCTGGCCGTGACCTTCGGGTCTTCTGTCAGCGGAGGCGCGTGACGGGGCTTGAGCCGGGCGTCAATAATCAGCGGGCCGTCGCATCCATAGTGCTTGAACCGGGTGAAGGTGGCCCATAGAAAATTATTCACCCGGTTCAGTCGTCTCTTCTCATGTTTTACCCTTGACATATTACGCGATGCATCATACTTTAAACATATGATAAAGTCTTTTGCCTGCAAAGATACCGAAGCATTATTTAACGACAAACGGGTGCTCCGATTTCAGTCCATTGAGAGACAGGCACAAAAGCGCCTGATGGTTCTCAACGCCGCACCAAGCCTGAACGCGTTGATGTTAAACCCGGGCAATATGTTTCACGCCCTGAAAGGCGACAGGCAGGGGCAATATGCAATCAGCATCAACAGACAATGGCGGGTCTGTTTTGAATGGCATGACGGTAATGCATTTAACGTGGCTATCGTCGATTATCATTGAGGTGAAAAAATGAGCGACAAAGATTTTCTTGATCCCATTACCCCAGGTGAAATCTTACGGGAAGATTTCATGGAACCCATGGGCATCAGTATGAACCAATTGTCTCGAGACATTGCGGTTCCTCCGAATAGAATAAGCGAAATTGTGAATGGCAGGCGGGGCATAACCGCTGATACGGCGCTTCGGCTGGAACGATATTTCGGGATTGAAGCACAATTCTGGCTGAATCTTCAGTCGGAATATGATCTGCGGGTAATGAAACGAAAAATCGGACCGGATATTGAACAACGAATTCTTCCGGTCAGGAAGATTTCCGCCCGGCCTGTTCCAGCCGAAGCATGACCATGCTGCGTATCTGACTGCGGGAAAACAGGCGGCGCTTCGCGGCAGATGTTTCTTGAGGATTCCGTCAAATAATCCCGTGCAGCGGCCCGCCTTTTTTCCCCAACTCATCCACCCTGGCCGTGATCTTCGGGTCTTCCGCAAGCGGGGGCGCGTGATGGGGTTTGAGGCGCGCGTCAATAATCAGCGGGCCGTCGCATCCCCAGTGCTTGAACCGCGTGAAACTGTCCACCCCGTAAATATCATGGGACGGATTGGACCGGGTGAAGGTGGTCCATAGAAAATTATTCAGGGTCCGGGCCGCAAATTCCGCATCATCCGCCACCACCATAAGGGGCAGCCGGTCGCGGTCTTTCAGCCCTCCCAGTTGTTCCGCAAGCCGCCCCATCTCCCTGTCTGCGGTCGGCATGCCGGAAAACACCGGTCCATCGATCACCAGAATGCCGGGCATTGCCAATGCTGGATGTCGGTACCCTACTGGAAGCGTCAAATCCGACGGCAATGAGGATATCAGGTCTCGTCTTTTCGGCCCGGCGGCCGCAATAATCACCTTGGAGCCCTCGTTTAAACCGGTTCCCGAATAATCCAGCGTGTCCATGGTGGTTTCCGTCTGGAAATGCAAATCTTTCCGCCAATCCACCCGCTCCAGCACATGCCGGAAATAATCGTTGATATCATGGATGGCAAGAGAAGGGTTGTCTTCATGCGCCGCGATGATGAGAAATTTGGCCAGGGCGCAGGCCCCGAAACCCAAGAGGGCATTGGCGATTTTTAAAAGTTCCCTGGGTTTTCGGGCTTCACCTGGCAGAAACCGCTCCCTGCCGATGGCCAGCAGCAGGGGATGGACCCCGGCCGCATCCACGGCATGAATGGCTTCCACACCGGGAATGGATTTCGGCACCATGGGGCCGGTGAGTTCATGGATGAGCTTGCCGAAAACCGTGTCTTCCTGGGGCGGACGGCCCACCACGGTAAAGGGCCATACCGCATTGCTCCGGTGATAAACGGCGTCCATCCGGATCACCGGAAACGGATGGGTCAGGCTGTAATATCCCAGATGATCCCCGAACGGGCCCTCGGGCTTTGTTTCACCCGGCAGAACCGTGCCGGTGATGCAGAAATCCGCGTCCGTGGAAATGGTAAATCCGTTTTTTCGGGCGTACTGAAACCGGCGTCCGGCAAGCGCCCCGGCAAACGTCACTTCCGGCATGCCTTCCGGCAGGGGCATGACGGCGGCAAATGCGTGGGCCGGGGGGCCGCCCACAAAAATGCTCACCTTTAACGGCCGGTTCATAGCAAGAGCAGTGGCGTGGTGCCCGCCGATGTCCCGCCGGATCTGGTAATGCAGACCGATTTCCCGGTTGACGGCATAATCGTTCCCGGCCATCTGGATGCGGTACATGCCTAAATTTGACCGCATCACGCCGGGGCGGGCCGGGTCTTCGGTATACACCTGGGGCAGGAGAATAAACGGCCCGCCGTCGTCCGGCCAGCATTTGATAAAGGGCAGCCGGTCAATGGTTGTGGTGTTCCGGCAAACCGGACCGGACAGGTTGCGTTGGGGCAGCATGTGCCAGAGGGTCCGGGGCAGCGACAGGTATCGCCCCGGTTTTTTGAGGATCAGAAACGGGTCGGCCCCCAGTTCAATGAGCCGTTGGACATGATTCAGGGTGTGCCGGAAAATAAACCGGGCCCGGTCCAGTGTGCCGAACAGGTTGGATGCCGCCGGAAAAGAACTGCCCCGTACCTGTTCAAAAAATATGGCCGGGCCGCCCGCCGCATAGACCCTGCGATGAATTTCCGCCATCTCAAGATCCGGGTCCACCGGCCCTGGAATGCGGACGAGACGCCCGTGTGAGTCCAGGTCGGCCAGCAGGTCCCGGGTGCATGTGTCGGTCATTTAAATAATCCCCATGCCCGGATGGGCACAACGAAGGATGAAAACAAAGGTTAACTGATTTTTCTCTGCGCCTCAGCGTCTCTGCGCGAGATATATTTTTTCTCCCGCAGAGACGCAGGGCCGCAGAGGATTTTTTATAATTTCATATAAATCGATTATTTGCATATTTATTTTCAGGCCAGGGCGTCTTTGGGAATCTCCTGCCGAAACCCGAAATCAACGCCATTGTCCATAAAGACAATATAATCCGGTTGAAAACAATACAATGTTGCATGAAACCGGCTCATAAAACCGTTCAGGTTCAGGTTGTGGACGCCGGAAAAAAACGTTTTGACTAAAGGAAATTTTTTAACATACGCTATAACGGCTTTGGAACCCTGCCCGGCATCGGATATGGCGTCAATTTTTCCGGACATCTGAATCCCCCGGAGGTTTTGCCACGACCCGCCTTCCGCATAGATGGCGCCGGCGGCTCGTCCTGCGGCAAGGGCGTCTTGAATATGCCTGGCGTCGGGACTCGAGAAAAAATAAAAACAGTCCCCGATATTGGCATAATACACCGGCGCGGCCCAGGGTTTGTTATCGCCTGCGGTGGCGAGGGTCATGGTATAACAGGATGAAATCAGTCGATTCGCATTGGAAATGATGGCAGTGTCGGTTATTTTGGGTGTCATCCGGTTTCGGGTGTTGGGGGTGGATTTTCCATTTTTATGACGAACGGATTTTATTCCTGATTTGTTAAAATACAAAACAGATATTGCATATTCTGTCAATAACATATATTAATCATTCGAATTAATTTGTTTTTTTATCGCCGTGCAACTCAATTTGAGAGATCAATCGAAATCCGCGGAAAACATCAAGGGATATGGCAAGGATATAACGACATATGAGCTGGTTGAGAAAGCCGGGCATTATTACCCGAATTTTCGGCATGCTGCTCCTCCTCCTGGGCACGACCCTATGCATGGGCGCGATATCCATCTGGTATGCCGGTCAGTTCAACGGGATGATTAACCGGGTGATCGTGGAAGACATCCCTTCGCTTCAGGCGGCCAGGGAGATTGAGACATCCCTGGTCAACCAGAAGGGGCTTGTCACCTATTATTTTCTGGATGGCGACCCCAAATGGCTCAATGAACTGGCGGTTCACAGGCAGGCGTTCCTGGGCTGGCTGAATCAGGCCCTTGCGGTGGATCAAGCGCCGGAACAAAAGAAGCTGCTGCTCGACATTCAGAAGAAATACGAAATTTATGTAACGGGGAAAGACCGGGTCATTGCGCTTTATAAAAATGGGGACCGGAAAAGCGGGGAGTCTCTTCACTGGAAAGTCCGGGAACAATTTTTCGAGCTAAAGGGCCTGGTGATCGAATATAAACGTGTCAATGAGTTGAATATCCAGAAGGCCCTGGAAGAAAGCAGGGGAAAGGTTCAACGCCTGGCCGCGGCCGCAGTTGCCTTCATGACAAGCGCTTTGATTTTTGGCGGATTACTGGCGTTTATCATGATATCCCAGATATTTTTACCCATCCGGAGACTGTCCCGGGAGACGGGCGCATCGGATGAACCGGTGGCATCCGGAGATGAATTCCGGGTGCTGAGAACCCGGGTTCACGGGTTGATGGAGCATGTCGACCGGACACGGTCCGAGCTGGAACAGAGCCAGGAACTGCTCATGAATTCCGAAAAAATGGCCCTCGTGGGCAAACTATCCACAGAAGTGGCCCACAGCATCCGAAATCCCATGACTTCCATCAATATGCGGCTGTTCTCGTTAAAACGGAATATTGACCTCACCGAGATGCAAAAGGAAGATTTTGAGGTGGTGGCCGAGGAAATGCGGCGGCTGGATAATATTGTCCGTAATTTCCTGGAGTTTTCCAGGCCCCACAAACTGAAAAAACAGCGCATCAATATTTCCAACGTCGTGAACATGACCCTGGACCTGCTTTTTTACCGGCTGGAGTTGCATTCGGTAAAGGTCATCCGGAAACAGGACGCCTCCCTGCCGCTCATTGAAGGGGATCCGGAACTGCTCAAAGAGGTGTTTGTGAACCTGATGGTCAATGCCTGCGAGGCCATTGAAAACAATGGTGAGGTCACCATCACGGAACAGGAAGCGGTGGCGGAAAATATCGGCAGGGCGGTTGTGGTGAAAGTCGCCGATAACGGGCCGGGGATGTCCGAAGAACTTCAGAAACGGGTGCTGGAGCCCTTTGAGACCACCAAGCCCCAGGGTACGGGCCTGGGGCTGTTTATTGCGGTCCGCATTGTGAAGGAGCATGGCGGCACCCTGGAGCTGCATTCGACGGAAGGTCAGGGGACAACCTTTATTATGACATTTCCTGCACTTGAGGAGGGTTGAAAATGAGTTCGGTGTTGATCGTGGATGATGATGACCAGTTGCGCATGAGTTTCGCCAAATTGCTGAACGAAGAAGGATATGCGGTTCGCACCGCGCCCACCGGCGAGGCCGGGGTGGAGGAAGTGAGAAAAACAGTGCCGGATCTCCTGATCATGGATGTCCGGCTGCCGAAAATGAACGGGCTGGAAGCATTCGGGGAAATCCGGAAAATCGACACCACCCTGCCGGTCATCATCATGACGGCCTTCGGCACCACGGATACGGCTATTGAAGCCACCAAGCTGGGGGCGTTTGATTATATTTTAAAACCGTTTGATATCCCTTTGATGTTGGAATTGATTGAAAAAGCCCTTGAAGCCGGCCGCATGATGCGCTCAAGGGTGGAGATGGGGTTGGCGCCGGACAGCGCCCTGCCGGATGCGCTGATCGGGCGCACTGACGTGATGCAGGAAGTTTATAAATCCATCGGTAGGGTTGCGCCGACGGACGCCACGGTGCTGATCCGGGGGGAATCCGGCACCGGCAAGGAACTGGTGGCCCGGGCCATCTATCAGCACAGCCGGCGGGCCGACAAATCATTTCTGGTCATCAATTGTGTGGCCATTCCGGAAACATTGCTGGAGAGTGAATTGTTCGGCTATGAAAAGGGTGCGTTTACCGGTGCCGCCAACCGCCGGGTGGGGAAAATCGAACAGGCCAACGGCGGAACCATTTTTTTGGATGAAATCGGCGACATGCCCCTGTCGATTCAGGCCAAGATCCTGCGGCTGATCCAGGAAAGAAGCATCGAACGACTGGGGGGCGCGGGGACCATTCCGGTGGATGTCCGGATTATCGCCGCCACCAACCGGAACCTCGAAAAGGCCATTGCGGAGAACCGGTTCCGGGAAGACCTGTATTACCGGTTAAAAGTCGTTACCGTGGCCCTGCCGCGATTAAAGGACCGGCGGGGGGATATCCCTTTGTTATGCGAGTATTTTGTATCGTTGTTTTCAAAGGAAATGGACATCGAAAATCCCGGCATTACCATTGAGGCCAAAGAACTGGTTGAAACATATCCCTGGCCGGGGAATGTCCGGGAGCTGGCAAACGCCATTAAAAAAGCCCTGATTTTCAGCAGCGGTTATCCCATCCGGCCAGCCGATATGTCGCAAGCCATATCCGGAGCAGCGGGAACTCCCGCGACTGAGGCCAAGTCCATTGAAAAAGCGGCCCGGGAATGGGTGAGGGAGATTCTGTCCACAGAGGACAGCAAGGATTTGTTCCATGAGCTCATGGACCGGTTTGGCAGAATTATTATCAGCGAAGCCTTGAATCTCAATGACGGCAACCGGAGCCGCGCCGCCAGAATTTTAGGATTGTCCCGGCCAACCCTGCAATCCAAAATCGAAAAATACAACCTGATGTTTGAAACCTCCGTCAAAAACACGGAATGAAAAATGAAATCGGATGATTATCAATTGGTGGATTACGCTTCGCTAATCCACCCTGCAATGGTGATATGCGCCCGTAGGGGGGATTAGCGAAGCGTAATCCACCAATTGGCGCGTAATCCACCGAAGACGGCATAAGCCACCAACAATTCACCAACCGAAAAAAATCATGAGCAATTACCGACGGTTCTACCAAAAAGGCGGGTGTTATTTTTTTACGGTCGTCACTCATGGACGTCAGCATGTTTTGAAGTCTTGGGAAAATATAAACATTCTCAGGGAATCGTTTCAATCGGTAATGCGCCAGCGTCCGTTCCATATTGATGCGATGGTGGTATTGCCGGACCATATTCATTGCATTTGGACGCTTCCGGACAATGATATGGATTTTTCAACTCGCTGGCGTCTCATCAAACGGCAGTTCTCTTCTCGAATAAACGCGCTACCGGCCGTCAGCCCTGAAAAGAAAGTATGGCAGCGGCGCTTTTGGGAACATTGGATAAGGGATGACCATGATTTTTATAACCATATGAATTATATCCACTATAACCCAGTTAAACATGGGTATGCCAGTCGGCCTGATGATTGGGAATACAGTTCATACCGCAAGAAAGTCGCTCAGGGCGCGTGTCCCGTCTGCGACGTAAATAACGTGCCGGATGCGTTGGAACGCAATTATTTGGAATAATTACAATTAAGTCAAATTAATGGGTGGCGTGTGATTGGTGGATTACGCTTCGCTAATCCACCCTACAAAAAAATAAAAATCCCTTTGCAATCCGTCCATAGTCCGCAGAATGGATTCGTAGGGTGGATTAGCGAAGCGTAATCCACCAAATCAAGCTTCCTGCCTTCCGGCATATCGGCGGTTCTTTTCTTTTTTTTACAGCATGTAAAAAATATTGACATCTCAAGCCCTTTGCTGCCCTTTCACTTTCCCTATAAAATAAAATTATTATTCATAAATTCGAATAGTTGCCATTAATAACCCCGTGTGTTGGCATAATGCTTGCTCAAGTGTGTATAGTTTTCAAACCAAAGGGGATTTTAATAGATGGGAAACACTCGGGTCATTTTGATTGCAGATCCCAATCCGTATGTCCGGTCGTTTTTAAGCCGGGAGTTAAGGGTTGCCGGATATCAAACCGTTGAGGCCGGCGCATGCAAGGAAATTTTCAGTCATTTAAACGGGGAAATCCCACCGGTCCTCGTGATTCTGGAACTCGATTTTCCGATTGTCACCGGAATCAACGTGTTGCAGCGCATTCAGAATTGTGCTACGCCGATTCCCCATATTGTCTATACCCATCTCACGGAATATGAGCATCATCCGGCCGTCCAAAAAGCGGCTGCGTTTGTTGAAAAAAATGATGACCCGGATGAACTGTTTCATGCCATTAATGCGGTGATGGATCGGCATCAATCAAAACAGCAAACCCGGTGACGCTGTGAGCAAATGTTTATGAATCCTGGAATCAGGAGAGAAGTGTGTGACCCGGTCGCAACACATCAGCGAAAAAAAGCCCCCTGCCCGGCGGTTGGAACACCCGCCGGAGGGCACACTTGATGAAACGGAACATTATTTCCGCCGGTTACGGAAAACACTGACGGCATCCCTGATCCTTGCGTTCATCCTGCCGCTCCTGATCGTGTCCGTGTATTTTCACCTGCAATTTAATCTGACGTTGAAAAACAGCGGCAAGCTCCACCTCATTTCCCTTGCGGAAAGCCTGACCAACACCATCGACCTGTTCCTGCAGGAACGGGTGGTCAATATTTTCAATATCTTCCACAGTGACCGGTTTACCGTCAATCCGTCCCAGGAGGATATGAACGCATTTCTCCAGAGTCTCATTGAAACCAGCGACGCGTTTGTGGATGTCGGATTTCTGGATAAGTCCGGTGAGCAGATCGGTTACGCCGGGCCGTTTCCTTACCTGTACGGACAGGATTACAGCCGCGAGCACTGGTTCACCAACCTGATGAGCCAGACGAAAAATTACTATATCAGTGATATTTATATGGGATTCCGGCATATGCCGCATTTTACCATTGCCGTGCGGCAGCGGGTCGGCGGTCAGTTGTACATCATGCGGGCGACGGTTGATCCCGGCAAGTTCTACCTCTTTCTTCGCACGATCGGGCGCGGCATTGCCGGGGAAATCGCCCTCACCGATGTCAGCGGAAATTATCAGGTGGTGGACCCCGGACAGGGGCAGCCCCTGGCCCAAAGCCATTTCACCCCCCCGGTCGCCAAAGGATCCGGCGCCGCTGAAATGAAATTTCAGGGGGCTTCCGAACTGGTGGCCTGCGCCTGGCTCCGGGAAGTGCCCTGGGTGCTCTCTGTCCGTCAGCCGCTGAATATCGCCTATGCCGGCATGTATCAGGCCCGCTGCGTCATCATCGCCATCTCCGTATCCATGGTCATTCTTATTTTCATCGCCATCTGGCTGAGCACGGCCCGGCTGCTCCGGCGGGCGGAGCTTTCCGAAAAATCCCGAAAAGAATTGCAGTCCCAGTTGTTTCATGCGGCCAAGCTCATGTCCGTCGGTGAACTGGCCGCGGGTGTGGCCCATGAGATCAATAACCCGCTGGCCATCATCGCGTCCCAGGTGGGGGTGATCAAGGACATGCTGGACCCGGAATTCGGCGGAAGCGCCTGCATGGAACCGGATATGCCGGATAAAATCCGGGAAGAGCTTGCTATGATTCACGATGCGGTGTTCAGGGCCAGTGCAATTACCCATAAGCTCTTGAAATCCGCAAGAAAAAATGAGTCCAAGCTGGCGCCGTGCAACGTCAATGCCCTGCTGGAGGATATTGTCTCCGGGTTGATGGAAAAAGAATTTTCCGTGGAAAATATTGAACTGATTCGAAATTTTGATCGGAAAATACCCGATATCATGCTGGATGGGGACCAGATGCGCCAGGTATTCCAGAATTTTATCAATAATGCCGGCGATGCCATTGAAGGGCCGGGAAAGATCACCCTGACCACGCGCATCCGGGATGGAAAGGTTCAGGTGATTGTGTCGGATTCCGGCAAAGGCATGCCCCCGGAGGTGATGGAAAAGATTTTTCTGCCGTTTTTTACCACCAAAGAAGCCGGCACCGGCACCGGCCTCGGCTTAAGCATCAGCTTGGGTATTGTGGAGTCCATGGGCGGAACCATTGACGTGCAGAGCCTGCCGGGAGCCGGCAGTTCCTTTACCGTATCCCTTCCCATAACCGCGAAGGAATCATCGCAATGAACCAGGCAATCCATACGGAACGGATGCGGAAAACGCCGGAAATTCTGCTGGTGGATGATGATGACGTCTTTAGAGCCGCCTTGAAAAAGCAGCTCCAACTGCGCGGGTATCAGGTGCAGGATGTCCGGAGCGGCGATGAATCGATTTCATTCACCCGCCGCAATAAACCGGAGGTGGTGATTCTTGATCAGTCCATGCCGGTGATGGACGGGTTCCAGACCCTGAAGAAAATTAAAAAGATTCATCCGGCGGCCCAGGTGATTATGCTCACCGGTTATGGCAGCGCAGAGGCCGCGTGTGAGGCGGGAAAACCCAATATTTTCATGTGCTTGAAAAAGCCGTGCGGCATTGAGGAGATCGTGGCCGTTATCGAAACGGCGGTTCTTGAAAATGCCGGAATCGGCACTGTCAGTCTGAAACACTGGATTTTGGGGCTGTTTTTTAAGCGTTACCGGACATCCGTTTTTTTAAAGCGGTTTTGAGTTTTTTATTAATCAGGATTCAAATGACAATCAAAAAAGGAGAAATTATGAACATGAGCAAAACAAAGAGGATGGTGTCGGTTATTTTTTTAACGGGTTTTTGTTTATGCCTCCCCATGACCGCAATAGGCGCAGCGGATTCAAAAACACCCGCGCCGGTCAATGCCAGCGATTTTATCAAGGGACTGGATCTTGTGGGCGATCTTCAGCTCCGGTATGAATATCAGGATACGGATAAGACGGGTGATGAGGCGCTGGACCGGATGCGCGTGCGGTTTCGCATGGGCATGACCTGGGACAATACGGACGAAAACTGGAAAGTCGCCGCAGGGCTATGCACTGGTGGATTGGATGCAAACTCGGTTCATTCCACCTATTCCAATGAAAAAACATTTGAAACCGGCGATATCCGTCTGGATTACGCCTATGCCGAACATAAAATGGACAATTTGGACAATTTCAAGTTTCTGGCCGGTCAGCAGAAAAATCTCTTTGCCACCTCCTGGGCGCTCTGGGATTCGGATGTCCGGCCCGCCGGGTTTACGGGAACCATGGACCTGAAACCCGTTTTTCTTACTGCGGGCGTTTACCAGGCCCGATACATTAATAAGGATATCGCCCGCATGGAAGCCGTGCAGGCAGGGATGAAAAACGATATGTTGACCGCTGCCGTCGCTTTTTATAACTACCACCGCATTGACGAATATGTCTCCACCGACACAATGGATGATGATTACACCTACCAGATAGGCGATGTTTACGTATCCGGTAATATTGAAGCCGGCGCGGCCGCGCTGACCCCCTATGCTCAAATGTTTTACAATTTCGGCGCGGAAGGCGAAGCCGGCCAGAGCATTCTGGGCGGCGATCTGGATCCGGAAGACGAAAATTTAGGTTATGTGGTGGGCGTGGATGCGAAAGTCGACCGCATTAAGCTGGGGATCGCCTGGGCGCAGATCGGGGCGGATTCGGTGATGCAGGATCTGAAAGACAGCAGTTTCGGAAACGGCCTTGGTTCCACGGATACGGAAGGCTTCAAGCTGAACCTGGGCTATGCCCTGACCAAACATTTTTCCATCACCGGCACCGCCTACCTGTATGAAGCCATGGAGCGGGATCTGGACCAGGACGCCCGGATATACCAGGTGGATCTGGATTATAAATTTTAAGTGCGTTTGTACGTCAGCTATGCCACGAATCGTTTTTATATGAAAGCATTCTCCAGGCCGGATGCCTTGTGAAATGGGCATCCCGCCTGGTTTTTCCCTTTCCCGTATGCGTGCCCTGCCAATCCTTTTACACCGTGTAAAATCCTTTGGCACATACCGGGGATTCCGGTTGACCCGGAATTCAAGATAAGCTAATTAATAAATAAAATGAAGAAGTTAAAATAAGTAAAAGGTGGTTTGTATCTGGCATGTTTGTTGCTTTGACTATGGCTCATAAAACAGAACAGCAACGCTTAACCCATTGCGGCATTGGAGAGAAAACATGGCGAATCAAAAGAAACTGCTCATACTGGTTGATGGCTCGGAACGTTCCATGCAGACGGTTCAATATGTGGGGCAGACCAAACCGTTCAGGGATTTTAAACTGGTATTGTTTCATGTGTTCAGCGGCGTTCCCGAATGTTACTGGGATATGGAAAGGACGGATATCAACCGCGAGTCCATGAGCCAGCTTCTGGCATGGGAAAACCAGCAGAAAAAAGAAATTGAAGGTTTTATGCAAAGGGCGCTCGCGGTCCTTTTGAAAGAGGGTTTTGACAAAGACACAGTTGAAACGGTCATCCGCAAACGCGAGGTCGGCATTGCCCGGGATATTTTAAAGGAAGTGGGGCAGGGGCAATACACGGCGGTTATCCTCCGGCGCAGAGGGGTTGGCGCCATTGAGGGACTCATCGTCGGAAGCGTCGCCAACAAGTTGTTTGCCCAGTTGAAGTCGTGCCCCATGATGATTGCCGGGCAGTTGCCGACGAACCAGAAGGTGATGCTCGCCATCGACGGATCGCCCTCATCCATCAAGGCGGCGGATTTTGTGGCGGAACATCTGGGCGGCCATCATTACTCGGTCGGTCTTGTCCATGTACTCAGGGGTTATGGCGGCCTGGCGCCGGAAGAGCCGGATTTTATGATGCCCGGAGAATATGTGGAGCTGGAACACAACGCGATGATGCAGATTTTCAGCGACACCAGGGAAAAGCTCATCAAGGCGGGTTTTGACGACAGCCGGATCGAAGAGAGAATTGTCACGGGGGCATACAGCCGGGCCTTGGCGATTGTCCGGGAAGCCGAAGCCGGGGGGTATGGAACGATCGTCGCCGGCAGAAGAGGCTTGACGCGGGTTCAGGAATTTTTCATGGGCAGCGTGAGCAGTAAGATCATTCAAGTCGGTCAAAAACTCACGGTATGGCTGATATAAAAATGAGTAAAGACAAAAGCAGCAAATATTACCAGTCCTTAAGCTGGAATCTGATTATAACGGCGATTGTGGTGTCTTTCAGCCCGCTGGTGATGGTCATCGGCATCCTGCTCCATCAATTCAACCTTGCTTACCAGGAAAAGACCTATGCCCACTTGAGTGAACTGGTCCAGAAGCACGCCCAGAACATCGATACTTTTCTGACGGAAAAACTGGCCAATCTCCGGTCAACCTCCGTGAACAATTCCATTGAAAGCCTTTGCGACAGCGAAGTCCTGCGGGGGAAACTACAGAATCTCCGCAGTGAATACGGCAATGTGTTTGTGGATCTGGGCGTTGTGGACGATACGGGGATGCAACTGGCCTATGCCGGGCCGTTTGAGCTGAAAAACGCGGCGTATTCCACTGCGGACTGGTTCAAAGCCGCCCTTCAGATCGACATGTATATCAGCGATGTGTTTACCGGGCTCCGGGGGCATCCCCATTTTATTGTGGCGGTCAAGAAACAGGAAGCGGGCCGGAACATTCTGCTTCGCGCCACCATTGATTTCAAGGCATTCAATTCCCTGGTTCAGAATCTCAAGGTGGGAGAAACCGGGTATGCCTATATTTTAAACCGGAAAGGCGAATTTCAGACCAGCCCGCCCCTGGAATACCAGTCAAGCCCCAGCGGGTATGAATTTTTCTGGAATGCGGTGGCGAAAACCAAAAACAAAATTCTCGTCACAGAGTGGAAGGACGATACCGGCGCGGACAATCTCTATGCCGTGGCGGGACTCAAGGACGGACAATGGCTCCTCATCGTCAAGCAGCAGGCAAATGATGCGTTTTCGGATCTGCACCGGATGCAGAACAGCGCGGTGATCATTTTTATCCTGGGCGGTGTCGCCATTGTCATGATGGTGTTCTATACCTCCAGGCGCATGGTGCGGCGGATTCGCCGGGCGGACAAGGACAAGGAGGCCATGAACCAGCAGGTGATTGAAACCGGCAAAATGGCTTCCATCGGGGAACTGGCCGCAGGGATCGCCCATGAGATCAATAATCCGGTGGCCATTATGGTGGAAGAAGCCGGATGGATCGGGGACCTGCTCGAAGAGGAGGAATTCGCCCGGAGTTCGAATCTGGAGGAATTTCAACGGGCCCTGAAGCAGATCAATACCCAGGGCCGGCGGTGCAAGGAAATCACCCATAAACTCTTAAGTTTCGCCCGGAAAACCGACGCCACGGTAAAAGATGTGCAATTAAATGATATTATTGCGGAAATTGTTAATCTTTCCTCCCAGATGGCCAAATATAACAAAGTGACCATTGAGACAAAACTCCAGCAGACCCTGCCGTATATCACCATTTCACCATCGGAAATGCAGCAGGTGCTGTTAAATTTGATCAACAACGCCCTGGACGCCATGGAAAAAACCGGCGGGACCATTCAGATTTCCACCAAAATCAGCGAGATCGAGCCGGGGCACATTGTAATTATCATCGAAGACAACGGACCGGGCATACCGGAAGCGAATTTGTCACGAATTTTTGACCCGTTCTTCACCACCAAACCCGTGGGCAAGGGAACCGGGCTGGGCCTTTCCATCTGTTACGGGATCATTAACAAGATGGGCGGAAAAATTGACATACAGAGTGCGCCGGGCAAGGGCGCCCGGTTTCGCATCTGGATTCCGGTCCAGAAATAAGGAAAATAACATGAACGGCAATGGGTCCGTCCCTCATATAAACGATGTCCGTATCCGGCTTCTGTTGATTGATGATGAAGAAGGGTATGTCAATGTCCTGGCCAACCGCTTGGAAAAACGGCATTTTATCGTCACCAAGGCATACAGCGGTACGGACGCGATCCGGGCGGTGAGGGGGCAGGATTTTGATGTGGCGGTTCTGGATCTGAAAATGGAAGATATGGACGGTATCGAGGTGCTTAAAATTTTTAAGCAGATGGGGCTTGATATGAAAATCATCATGCTCACCGGACATGGATCCCAGGAGGCTGCCACGGAAGGCTTGCGTCTCGGCGCATTTGATTACCTCACCAAGCCCTGTGAACTTCACGAGCTGATCGAAAAAATTCAACAGGCCTGCCGG
Source organism: Desulfosalsimonadaceae bacterium (assembly GCA_049297455.1). Classification (GTDB taxonomy): domain Bacteria; phylum Desulfobacterota; class Desulfobacteria; order Desulfobacterales; family Desulfosalsimonadaceae; genus SURF-3. The sequence goes on from JBAQUK010000067.1 coordinate 24,153, forward strand.
CGGCCGTCATAAGGGATTCGGAAAATTTTAAAATACCATTATGCCGTTCTTCTTGCTCATGCTCTTGCTCCTAATCTTACTTTAAAATCTCAATAATAAGAGCAAGAGCATGATTAAGAGCAAGAGCATGAAAAC
>JBAQUK010000068.1:0-9469 GCA_049297455.1 Desulfosalsimonadaceae bacterium
TCTTTTGGGTAAGGTTTGATCATCTTTTGATTATAAACGAAGTTTACTTGTCCCGTAAACCGATTATTTGGGGTTTGACTCAATATATCCTTGAAGTTGCATAACTTAATTCATGCACGTTCCTTAATACGGACTTTTCGTGCGTATCCAGATTTTTGACATCTTTGATGAGCTGCCGCCGTTTAACGCCTCCGGCCGCCACCGGACGGATATTGATCCACAGGGATTTGAACACCAGCAGTCCCAGCAGGATAATCAGCAGACCGGCGAAGGCAGCGGCAAAGGGGAAATAATCGCGGACAAGCAGTTTCATCCGGCCCGGCAGCGTATGGATGAATTCTTCGGCCCGCTCCGAAATAGGTTTCCTGCCGGTCCGGATAATGTTTTCGACCGTGGATTTGTGGATATAAAAAGACTGGGCGCTGGTTTCACAGATCAGGGTATCGCCTTCTTCCTTGATAGTGACATCCTTGATCACCTGACCGCTTTTAAGAATGATGATATCCGCGCACAACCATGCCCCAGGCAGAAGCGTGAGGACAAACCCGATGACGCCCGCGATTAACCATTTTTTCATATTGGGATTCCCACGTAAAAAATCAAGATGGGTTGTTCGACAGCGCATGTACCGTCACCCGGTTGCGGCCGTTTTGCTTTGACTGATACAGCGCCGCGTCGGCATAGCCCAGCAGTTGGTCTTCTGAAATGTCTTTGGCGGGAATGCAGGTCGCCAGGCCGATACTGATAGTGACGGGCATCTTCCGGCCCTCGAAAGTGAACTCAGCCGCCTCAATCCGCGCGCGGATTTTTTCAGCAATGAGCAAGGCCCCATTTGTCTGGGTATTGGGCAGCAGAACGGCGAATTCCTCGCCCCCGTAGCGAAAGGCCATATCGCTGACCCGTTTGATTTCATGTTCGATTAAGGACGCCACCATTTTTAAACAATCGTCTCCGATTAAATGTCCATAGGTATCGTTGAAATTTTTAAAAGAATCAATGTCCAGGAGCAGGAAGGCCAGGGAGCTTTTTTCCCGCATCGCCCGCTTAAATTCCCTGGGATAAACGGCGTTGAAAAAACGCCGGTTCTTGATGCCGGTCAGTCCGTCGGTAATGCTTAAGGATTCCAGTTTTTTATTGGCCCGTTCCAGGTCGATGGTCCGTTCACGGACCCGCTGTTCCAGCATTTCATTGGCCCGCCTCTGAATATCCAGGGCCTTTTCCTGGGCCTTGCGGGCGATCCGTTCCTGCTCGTAGGCTTTCATCTGTGCTTCCAGGCTGTTTTGTTTTTCCAAGTTTAAGCGTTCCGCCAAAGCCAGGGACAGCAGGATGGCCTGCAGGCCCATGCCATAGACCACTGCATTTTCCGTAAACAGATTCCGGGGGATCAGGTTGAACTTGTTGGCCGCCAGAATGACACCGCCCACCATCATCGCCGACCAGGCCAGCATAAAATACCTGGCGGGAATATCGCCGTCTATCCAGCGGATAATCCCGATGATTGTGCCGCCCACGATGGTGATCAGGGCGATGAAAATAACCAGTTGAATCATGACCCTGTATGGCGCCGCAAAGGAACCCATGAAAATAAGGCCGGCCGTGGCTGCAAGACACAGCACGAATTTGCTGAATAAGGGTCGATACTTGGGCAGATTGGTGAAGCTCCGGGTAAAGAACGCCCCGAAAAAAATGGCCCCGGCCAGCCCGACCACAATGCTCTGGTCATTCCATTCCAGGCTGTCCGGCCATAAATATTGAAAACCGATGCCCCGGATGCCGGACAGCAGAAGGGTCATGGACAACAGGAAAAAAACATAGAAAAGATAAGACACCTCGCGAACGGAGATATACACAAACAGGTTGTAGATGGCCATGATGAGCATAATACCTAAGCAAATACCCAGGATCATGGATTCATTCATGTTTTTGGCTGTCAGGCTTTTTTCGTTCCAAAGCATCAGGGGTAGCTGAATGGAGCTGCTTGATTTTACCCGTAAAAAAATTTTTAACGGTGCATCCGGCACCAGATGCACCGGGAAGATAAAGTTGCGGAATTGGAACGGGCGGTCGTGAAACGGCTGTTTGTCGCCCATTTTTAAGTGATGGACAAGGCCATCCGCCGCTATGGTGTAAGCATCGATTTCATCGAGCACCGGATAGTCGATTTCGATGAGTCGGTTTTGGGAAGTGGTTTGATCGTTTAACAATTCAAGCCGAAACCAGCAGGCGGACAGGGTATAGCCGATATTTACCGTTGGCTTGATGTTCCTTCGCCACTCCCGGCTGTTTTCAAGGGTCAGAACCCGGTCAATGGTCAGAGCCCCACCCGAGTCTTCCATGTATGACACATACGCCGCCAGATCATAGGCCTCTATATGCGGTGAGACCCTCAGAACAGGGTTGTCGGCGGCAGTGCCGGGAAAATATGACCCCGTTGCCATCAGCCACACAGGAATCATAACAAACAGCCATCGTCGCATCTTCGCCCCCCATGCCGTGGTTATTGTTTTCGTCGCCGCAGTATGACAAGTACGCAGAAATACATCAAGAAAATCATATCCAATGGTTTTTTGATACTATGATAAAAAGTCGGGGAAAGATAGTTTTTTCAGCCCGCATCGTGTTTTTTCAAATGAAAAACGGTTGCCTTCCGGAAATTTGCGGGGCCGGATCATCCACTCCTTGACACAGGAAAAATATTACAGATATACTCCCTCATTATTTTCACCACATTATCAACCGCTATCTTAAATGGGGAATAGTTACAGGCTATGATACAAAAAAAGTTCACACGATCAATGATTGGGTTGTCCGTTTTCTTTGTCCTCTGCGCTGCCTGGCCCGCTTACGCCTTGCAGGCCATATCCAGAGAACCGTACCTGGGTGCCATCGTGATTGACGCCGCCACCGGTGAAGTGATTTCGGAAGACCAGGCGGATGCAAAAGGGTATCCGGCCAGTATGATCAAACTGATGAACCTGCTGGTGGTTCTTGAAACCATGAAGGCCGGCCATGTCGGGTTACAGGACCCGGTTACCATATCCGCTGCCGTGTCGCACATCGGCGGTTCCCAGGTGTACTTAAAAGAAAACGAGGTCTTCCCCGTTGAAGAGCTGCTTTATGCCATGATGGTCCAGTCCGCCAATGACGCGGCCCTGGCTCTGGCCATTCACTGTGCGGGCAGTCCGGAAATGTTTGTGGAGATGATGAATAAAAAAGCCGGGGAACTCGGCATGAAAGACACGGTATTCTATTCGGTTCACGGACTGCCGCCGGGAAAAGACCAGCAACCGGATGCCACCACCGCCCGGGACATGGCGAAATTATGCCGGGAGCTCCTGAAATATCCGGAAACCCTGAAATTGACATCCACTCAGATGCGGGAATTCCGTCCCGATGCCCCGGAACCGTTTATTATGCGCACCCACAATCATTTGCTTCAGAATTTTGAAGGCTGTGACGGTTTCAAAACCGGTTATTACGGGGCTGCCGGGTTCTCCATTGCGGCCACCGCACAGAAAAAACATGCCCGGGCGATTGCCGTGGTTCTGGGAAGCGCCGGCAGAAAAGTGCGGGATGAAAACGCCCGTATTCTGCTTTCCAAAGGACTCATGGAAATTTTGAGAAAGCAGCCAGCACCGCCGCCTGTCGCCAAAGTTGTCCCGGCGTCTGCGGCGGAACCGGCCAAGGCTGCGGCTGCGGAACCGACCAAGGAAATCGAATACGTCAAAATCCCCAGACGCACGTTCAACATTGCCTTGGGGCTGAATGTGCTGGTGATTGTGCTGCTGTTTGGCGGGTTGCTGACGAAACGGAAGAAAAATAACCGCCCCTTGATGCGGATATGACCGCTGCCGGCTCCGACCCCTGTTTACTGATCCGTTTCCGGCGGTTTTTTCGTTTTATCCGTGATGGTGACATTTTCTGATACGGTCTTTCCTGTCCCCTGACAGGAGGGCCGCATTCAGGTGGAGATCCCCAGTCTGGGAAGCAGGTATAACTGGAGAAAAAAATAAACGCCGAAAAATCCTAAAAAAAGAAGAATTCCTTTCATGTTGGCCGCCTTTTGTGATGGTATCAATGTCCGGATTTTTTTGAGTTGCCGTATGGTAACCAATCCGGTGGAGTGCTGCGCGATCATATTTTTTCATATGATAATCATGATAGCCGATACTTCAAGCCTGAAAGCGGAACGCATCCTTGTGCGGGTTTAAGACGGACATAAACAGAAAGGAAACAGCAATGAAAAATCCTCATCCTCCGCCAAGCACCCATGAATTAAAACGGGTTCGTTTTTTCGGCGTCGCCATCGCCCTGGCCGGACTCGGATTATTGTGTTACGGTGGGCTGTCCCTCATGGGCATATACAATCAGGAGCGGCATATGATTGTTCTTGAAGTCGGCCTGTCCCCGGAAAAAGGCCGGTTTTGGGTCAATTGCCTGACCGGGGCCTCGCTGATGCTCATCGGAATCGCTTTAAGGCGGAAAGCAGGGGGGAATCCGGAAAATAACAGCCGGGAAAAATAACAACAACCGGCAGGGATGCTGCCGGTGATAAAACAGCGGTTTCTTGAAAAATCCGGGGCATTGGTCAGGGCATTTTTGCGTCCAGTATTTTTTCCGCCTCTTCCATGGTGGTGACGTTTTGGGCATGATATCCCACTGTACTGGAAGCGTTATCAAACTGAAAATGGCCCAGCAGGCCCATTTCACGGCGAACCCGTACCACTTCCGACAATCCGGCCTGAATCATGGCAGCCTGGGTTTCCTGCACATATTTCTCAAACTGGTCATCCATTACTTCATATTTTCGAAGATCGGTGATGCAGGTGAATCCTTTTTTGAGTTTTTGGCATGCGGATTTGACGGACTGGGCAAGCGCCTTTATTTCCGCCTCGTCCTCCAGTTTGCCGATGGTGATGATGATTCGGTTTTTTTCCGTATCTGTTTTGATGTTGTACATAATCATTCCCCTGATGTTGAATCGTGGCCCGATTGCCCGGTTGTCTTAATAGATGTATAACCCTCTGCATTTTTGAATAATCTATTGCAGAAACAAACGGGTCTGTCAACACCGATGATGACCTTCGGACAGGATAAAAAACAGCGTTTCCGCTCAAATCCATAGTTTTTATTTTTATCCGCTTGCTTTATCCGTTGCGGGACATCCGCCTGCCATATGTGTCAACAGCATGGATCGCCAGTCCGACCTGGCGTTTAAGCGGCAGAGGTTGCCGAAATGCCCGCTGAAGGTCCGGTCGATGAAAATAACATCCCTGGGAAAAATCAGGTTCATGGACTCGTTCATGTGTTTGTTTCCAAGGGCTATCAGTTTCGAGTAAATTTCCTCATCACTCCCGAATGTATAATGATGGTCCGGGTGGAACAATTCCTGAAATACGTCTGCAAAATCCGCCACCATCCGCCAGGATACGGGCCGGTCGTCGGTCAGGTGAACGCCCATGTCCCGGAGTATCCCGGGCATCTTTGGATACGCATGATCGAGCATCGCCCGGATCAAGCGGACATATCCCCGGCAAAGGAGTTCGGGCACTTCTTTCATGCATCCGAAATCGTAGACAATCAGCCTGCCGTCATCCAGGAATGCGAAGTTGGCCATATTCGGGTCCGCGTGCAGGAACCGGAAATCAAAGAGCCCCCTTAAAATCAGCCGGACCATGGATTCGGCCCAGGTGTTTTTGAGTGTCTGGGGGTAGGGGTAGGTGTTTGCAGATACGCTGTCCGGCGATATGCCCACCACCAGCTCCATTCCCAGAACCCGCCGGGAGGTCACTTCATCAATCACTTTGGGGACAATGATCCGGTCGTCATCCTTAAAAAGCGCCGCCATGCGCCGCATGCTGTCCGCTTCCCGCAGGTAGTCCAGCTCTTCCAGCATGCGCGCGTTCACTTCCTCCCATACCAATTCCATATCCATCGGCGAGAACATGGAAAACAGCAGGGTTAAAACGCCTTTAAGATTTTTCAGGTCCGCCCGGATCACCTCGTCCATACCCGGATACTGAATCTTCAGCGCGATGTGGGCGCCGTTGACCAGCCGGGCCCGATGCACCTGACCGATGGATGCCGCCGCCAGGGGCGTTTCGTCTATATCCCGGATCAGGCGAAACCGGTCTCCCAGCTCATGGCGCACCATGTCCCGCATGTCGTCAAACGGGACCGACGGCGCGTTTTGCTGAAGGGATTGCAGGGCTTTGACCACGGGTTCGGGCAGGAGCTTTTCATGCAGGCTGATCATCTGACCGATTTTCATGGGAACGCCCTTGAGCTGTCCCAGAAGTTCTTGTATCCGCCGGGCGTTTTTGGTCAGGGTCATGGACCGGTGCGCTTCGCGGCTATGCGTGTCCCGGAACAGGTTGGCCACCGTGTTTCCGGCCATGGAAACCCCCACCCGTCCGGCCAGGCCTCCCAGGCGAAACATGCGCGATGCTGCGGAGCGTATCAGTCCTTTTCCGGCCACGGGTTTACTCTCCTTTCCGGGTCATGGGATGAATCACTAATTTTTTAATCATAATCATTACTTTCCCGTATGAAAAGAACAGATTTGCAAATCTTTTCCGCATACGCTATGGAAACAGTAAAAATCGAAGAATGCCCGGCATGTCTGTTTTACCGGCAATTAGCAGCCAATTGCCGGTAAACCATTGCCGATATACAATGAATGAATCAATTTGTTCGGATGAATAACAGAGGCAGCATGAAGCAGCCTGAAAAAGAAACACCCCCCCCTGAAAAAAATGCACAAAATGCCGGGATGATGCACAGGGATTTTTTAATACCCGCAGCCCATCGGGCGATTGCGTGGGGTGCGCTGTTTTTGACTATCTATATTCTCAGGTCCTTTTTCATGCTGGTTTTTTTTACGTTTGTCTTTGCCTATATTCAGACCCGGGGGGTTCACCGGCTTCTGAAGTTGATTAAAAACAGGACCGCCCGGGTTGTGATTACGGCCTGCGTCATTCTCGGTATCTTGACCGCGGCCCTGGTATTTCTGGTGCCCAAGGTCAAAAACCAGACAGAAATTTTTATTTCCAGTTTTTCGGCTTATGTCGTCAGGATGGACCAGGAACTTTTCGTGGCAGGCGACAAATATCCAATACTAAAGGAAATTATTCCCCAGCTCAAGTCCGAGCGAACGGAATCCGATCAGGCAAATACCCTTCAGGCAGACACCCTCAGCCCGAGCAAATCCCCGACCATGGCGCTCCTTCAGGAGCTGATCGGGTTGGCTGATGAAGAATCCGGCCCCGGCAACGTCAACCAGGTGATTGAAAAACTGGGGGGGATCAGCGGAAGGATTGCGTCGGTGACATCCTCTTTTCTCCTGTCCCTGCTGTTTTCATTCCTGATTGTGCTGGACATGCCCCATCTCCGGAAACAGGTTACCGAACTTCAGAACACCAAACTGCGGTTTATTTACATAGAAGTGGCTGAAGGAATAAAGAATTTTTCCGATGTACTCGGCAAATCCCTGGAAGCCCAGCTCATCATCGCCATCGTCAACAGCTTTTTGACGGCCATCGGCATTCTGATGCTGGGCATCGGCCAGAGCGTGGCCTTTCTTTCCGTGATCGTGTTGTTTTGCAGCTTTATCCCGGTGGCCGGCGTGTTCATCAGCTCGATTCCCATCTGTCTGATCGCGCTCCAGACAGCGGGCCTTCAGACCATGGTACTCGCAATCGTCATGATCATCATCATTCATCTGATTGAAAGTTATATATTAAATCCGAGAATCTACGGCACTTATATGCGCATCAATCCGGTGATTGTGCTGATCATTCTCACCATTGGCGGCAAGCTGTTTCACATCTGGGGTCTGATCCTCGGGGTTCCCGTCTGTACCTATATTTTCGGTTATGCGATTAAAAACAAACGGAAAGAAGGCGCAACCCAAATCACACAATGACCGTGCCAGCCCCCTCGCTCAATATCCCCGTATGGCGATAAAAGCCGGAATTCCCGAAAAACACAGGGTGACGGAAATCGTCACTTTTTCGGCTCACCGGCTCATCGCTTCAAGCATCCAGCGTTTCCCGTACTTTGAGCGTCAGTTCTTTTATGGAAAACGGTTTCTGAATAAAATGAATACCTTCACCGATCACGCCGTGCCTGGAAATAATATTTCCCGTATATCCGGACATATATCTTACATTTCGCATTTCCAGAAAAAAATTTTAGAATATTTTTTGCAAAATAAGCCGGAACCTGAATCATGTTTCTTTAAACTGCCACCAATTATCATTAAGGTTTTTGTACACCGCGTCGGGGATTTCCAATAGCTGATTGATTTGTTGATGCAAGCCAGTGACCCCTTTCACGACTGTCTGTATGCATACACCATCCCGGATAATCTGTGAGCAGTGGACGTTCCGATAAAAATACCGGAGGTTGTTCCACGTCGGTTTTTTTGAATTCATCCCCTGGGGTAAAATCGGCAGCTTTTCGATGTTTTCCTTTGCCATATTCATCCGTATCTTTCGTTCGATGAGCGACACGATCATCAATGCCACAAAATACAGAAAGAGCATGGCTTCAATGCGTTTCTCCTTTTTTAAAAAAACAGGGGCTACTTCCAGAACCGTTTTTTGAGTATACATACGTTTCTCAAGGAACGGCTGGCTTTTATACTTTCTTAATACGTCACCGGCGCAAAGCGCCGTATTGGTGACCAAGGGGAAGATACCATCTGTTTTCGACGCTTCGTAAAGGGCTTGTTCGTTTAACTGCCATTGTAGGCTGTGCGTAAATTCCCATTTGTTTTTAAAGACGGATTTCGACAGGGAACGCCTGCCGGGAGATATCTGCACTCTGACCTGCTTGCGATCGGTTACTATTTTAACGTTGATGAATCCTTTTACGTCCTTGCAAATGGCGTCAGCGGCAGACTTGATCTCTTTTCTGGTTTTTAAATGATAGGCATTTAGTTTTGGCGATAGCTCTTCCAATTTTGCAACCGCTTTCTCTATTTTTACCCGTCTTCTGCCCTCATCGTCTTCTTGTTTTGAGCTACTGTGAACAAAAATGATCCTGAAGCCTTGTTTTGTCCGTCCGGATTCATATGTCTTATAGATGTTGATCTTACCTTTTTTGCGTGAACTCTCAGTGCTGTAGGCGTCTTCCCATGTTACCTCATTTTTTTTCAGATACGTTAAAAACCGTTTAACCTCCGTTCGGTCCTTTGGAACGATCGTGATAAAAAAACCGCCATTTTCTGAAATATAGATTAAATTTGTTTGGCTGCACAGCTTGCAATCAGCCACATAAATAAAATCTTCTTTTTCCAGCAAGGTCCGAATGGCGTTCCAGTTCGGTATATGCGTCACATCATCAGGCGTATTGCCGTCGAAAAGCTTGTAGCTCAACGGAACATGGCCATCCGCCGTGATATTCAAACCGAATACGATCTGCTTGCAGTCGGGCCGGAAATCTTTATTGTGGCCATGCTTGAGCT
>JBAQUK010000069.1:0-3294 GCA_049297455.1 Desulfosalsimonadaceae bacterium
ATCACGGAAGCGGCATTGGACGATAATTTTAGTAGTCTTTTCCCAGTACCACAAAAATCCGTCGTTAATTCTCTAATAGCCGTACTACTACGCATGGCGGCATGACGCTTTTTGGGGAAACTTCAGAGGCTTAATAGTCATTATTAATAGTGTAAGTTTATATGGTTTCCAGTTAATACGCTACGGCATTTTCGCCTGCAAAGTATCGACGGAACGATTCTCGCCCGGCCAGTTCAGATTGCGCTTATGGTCTATGATTCCTTTTTCGGAAGAGAAAATTTGATGTTTGCGCCTTGTAACATGTTTTCGATTGAAAAACTATATTTATTTCAATAGGTTTAAAGAAAATTTCGTTTTTATGCATTGCCCGTATCCGCGTTTCACGAAAACCATATTTTGTCCGGATTCCAAAACGGCTGCCATCGGCCATGTTCTGTCTACTTTTCTTTGGCAAAGAAAGATGGACTTTTAAAAAATCGGGAAAATCTGATTTTTTAAAAGTCCATCAAAGCAAAGTAGCAAAAAAACCCAGCCCCGCGCCGCGCCGCTTAACTCCCGGACGGGCGGTTTTCCGTGGCGGGGTACAAACTCGCGAGATGATCGGCGCTCCATGATTGATGCATGAATTCAAGATGTTCAAACGTCCAATACGTTGCCGTTTAGCCGCTCAAACAGTGTACCCCTTTTTCCACGGAAAACCGTCTGTCCGGGACGCAGCGCGATGGGCAAAAACCCAGCGACATAGAGATCGGCGCGCCCGTTTCGGAAATGGCCGGAAGATTTTCATACCCCGTTCGTACCACTGCGCAAACGTTTGCGCAGTGAATGCGTCCTCATTTTTTGCCGGGTTTCTTACCCGGCATTGATCTGATGCGGGAGAACAGGGCGACACTTTTCCGGCGGTGGGAGCCCATTGCGAGGCGGCCCTGAGCCTGGTGGCTTCCGTGGATCACGGGGGCAAACTGTTTGAGCGGATAGAAGTCGACAAATCTGCCATTGGCAATATACGGAATCGGCATCACCAATCCCGGCGCTCCGCATCAGCAAGCGAGTTTTTGCCCACGCCACGGAAGCCATCGGGCTCAGGGAGCTTTCCGCTTCGCAGGGCCGGGTTTCTTTTGTTACTTTTCTTTGCCCGTCAAAGAAAAGTAAAAATAACAGGGGATTGCCGATGATAAGCGTTGAGGTTGAAAACCCAATCCGTTTTTATCCGGATGCACAACTGCGTTTGGTTCCTCGTAGTGGATTAGCGAAGCGTAATCCACCAACGATGGTTGAAGATTGGCACATTCAGTCCATACCGCAAGAAAGCCGCTATCGACGCGGTTCCCATCTGCATCGGCGGATATGGATTTAGAGTGATGGATAGAAAAATCAATGGATTATCAATCGGTGGATTACGCTTCGCTAATCCACCCTACACGGGTTCTAAATGGCCCAAAGTGTGTTTTGCAAGGGAATTCTGACTTCAAGCGATACATCCAGGCGCTAAGATGCTTTTTACTGTTCACGCGTCTGGTAAGTGCCGGATTGAATTTTTCCCGTGCTTTTATGCTTCGTTGCGGTTAAAAAGGGTTTTCAGGGTTTCATCATTATAACAGGGAATCACAAAACCCCCATGACCCCCAAAAAATCCATTCTCCTGATCCATCCGCCGGTATCCAAACCCTGCGAACCTCCTGCGGGCCTGGCCCTGCTTTCCGGAGCGCTGACATCCGGTGGGATTGACTGCCGGGTGGCGGATCTCAACCTGGAGTGCATGCTCGATCTGCTGCATGCGCCTGTCGCTGCATCCGACACCTGGACCCGCCGGGCCGTCAGTGGCATGGAGGCCAATCTCGCGGCATTGCTGTCCCCGGCCCTGTATGGGAACCACGACCGTTACAAACGGGCGGTGATGGATGTCAACCGGGTGCTGCATGCCGCAGGCAAGGCATCCAACGTCACTGTTTCCCTGTCCAATTACAGTTCTCCGGATCTTTCGCCGGTGCGCAGCGCGGACCTGCTTTTGGCGGCCGAACGGTTTGAGGAAAATCCGTTTTTTGTAAGCTTCGAACGGCGGCTGGCCCATCTGTTTTCAGTTAAACTTCCCGATATCGTTGGGTTATCCGTTAGTTTCATGAGCCAGGCCCTGTGCGCATTTTCTATCGCCGGGTATGTCCGAAAACGGTTTCCGGGCATACGGATCATGATTGGCGGGGGATTGGTCACGTCCTGGATGCAGATTCCGGGTTTTGACAATCCCTTTGGCGGGCTGGTCGATGATCTGGTGAGCGGGCCGGGGGAGGCGGCATTGCTTTCCATATGCGGCGGGGATGCCGCTGCCCTGCCGCCGGGCGCATGTTATGATTATTCCGGATTTCCCGTGAGCCAATACCTGTCGCCCGTCCCAGTAATCCCGTATATCACGGCCAGGGGGTGCTACTGGCGCAAATGCCGGTTCTGCCCGGAACGGTCGGAAAACACCGGATATCAGCCCCAAACCGTGCCGGAGATAGCGGCCGGACTGGATCGGTTGACGGGTCAGCGCCAGCCCGGTCAGCGCAGTCCCGAACTCATCCATTTTCTGGACAACGCCCTGTCGCCCAAGTTCCTGAAATCCCTGATCGCAAACCCGCCCGGCGCGCCCTGGTATGGGTTTGTCCGGATCACGGAACATCTGGCGGACATGGATTTTGTGCGGGGGCTTAAGCAATCGGGGTGCGTGATGCTGAAACTGGGTGCGGAATCCGGGGACCAGATGGTGCTGGATGCCCTGGAAAAGGGGATGGACCTGTCCACGGCGTCAAAAGCCCTGCTCACCCTCAAATCCGCCGGCATTGCCGCCTATGTGTACCTGCTCTTCGGCACGCCGGCGGAAGATATCGGGAGCGCCCGGAAGACCCTGGAATTCACCCTGGCCCATGCGGAGGCGATTGATTTTTTAAATTTGGCGGTGTTTAACCTGCCGGCCTACAGTGAAGATGCAAAGTCCCTTGAGACAATGGATTTTTACGAAGGGGATCTGAGTCTGTACCGGGAATTTATCCATCCCAAAGCCTGGAACCGGGACCGGGTCCGCCGGTTTCTGGCAAAAGAATTCACGCGGCCTTCCCCCATCCGCCGCATCATCGCGAGTGACCCGCCCTTTTTCACCTCCAACCATGCGGCATTTTTGGTCCGATAGAAGCCTGAAAGTCGTGTAAAGCGTACATTTTAAACCAATCTGTGATCGCTATTTATTTGAAATAATTTGTTTTTATTTCTGTTTTTAACGTGTACGTAATATATTTATACGAACACGATAAAAATGAA
>JBAQUK010000070.1:0-12768 GCA_049297455.1 Desulfosalsimonadaceae bacterium
ATCACGGAAGCGGCATTGGACGATAATTTTAGTAGTCTTTTCCCAGTACCACAAAAATCCGTCGTTAATTCTCTAATAGCCGTACTACTACGCATGGCGGCATGACGCTTTTTGGGGAAACTTCAGGACAATAGCTCCTTGGGCTATAATGGGTATCATTCTAACTACTTAAAATCATAGGAACACAGTTTGTTCAAAGTCCAAAAAACACTATAAACGGTAATTTTGTATTTGCCTAGTCCCTTAACAGTTGACGACGGCAACGGCGGTTCCGATTCCGACCAGACCACCGCCACCATTGCCGCAGCCGGCGGATATACCACATTGGTCTATGATGATTTTGAATCCGGGTGGGGCAATTATACCAAAGGCGGGAGCGACGCCTTGCTGTATACCGCCGGCACTTACGCGCACCAGGGAAACCGGGCCGCCGATATTCAGGACAACTCGGGAACCGCCTCCTCTTTTGCGCTGACAAACGCAATTAATGTCGCAACCCCCGGATACACCGAGATAAAAATCGAATTCTGGTTCTATGCGGTCAGCATGGACAGCGCTGCGGAAGATTTCCGGGTCCAGTATTATAACGGAACCGCCTGGCAGACCGTCGCCACTTATGCCAAGGGAACCCATTTCAACAACAATCAGTTCTATTTCAAGACCGTTACCCTGCTTAAATCGCAATACACATTCCCGTCCAATATGAAGATCCGGTTTATGTGCGACGCCAGTACGGACGGCGATGACGTTTATATCGACGAAATCAAGGTATCGGCAAAATAAAATCCGGTCATCATTTAATCAAAAAGGACGGGGCGCGGCTCAGTTGAGCCGCGCCCCGTTTTTTTTGTTCATGGGCATCATGCGCACACCTTTTTCAAGCCAGCATGTAAAATAAATTTGACATTAAGTTAATTAAAATATACAACAGGCAGCAAACAAACCATTGGAGACAAAAATGGCCAAATCCCTGCCGCAACTAAAAATAGTGAATCGCCTGCACGTTCTCCGTGCGGAACAACGGATAACCCAGGAGCAACTTGCGAAAGAAATCGGGGTGACACGGGCGACCATTCTTGCCATTGAAGGGGGCGGCTACAACCCGTCACTGGAGTTGGCGTTTCGTATCGCGCGATACTTCAGGACAGATATCCATACAATTTTTTCAATTGAGGAGGAGGTAAAATGAAAAGGTTTGACTCAATGCTGCTGAAGGTTTTCTTGTGCGGGCTCCCCGTTGTCGTCGTTCTGGCCGTTTTTTCTTACTTTTACAGCGCGGGAGACATTCCCCATAACAGCGGCGCCATGATCCTGAACGGGTTCGCAGGACTCGCTTTTGCCATGTGGATGGCGCTTTCCGTTTATCTGAGTGTCCGGCTGATGGTTTCCGGGCCGTTTCGGGATCTCGTGATAGCCAGGATCACCTTCATCCGGGAGCGGGATGAACGCGAAGCCATATTGACGGGCAAGGCCACGGACAACATTATTGACATCCCTTGCCTTTCTGATGCTTCTCTTCTGGCTCTCCTGCTTTCAGATTTCCGTTTATAAAGTACCGCCGGAAAAAGCCGTTGACGGCAAAACAGGAATCATTTCAATGGGCTTTGGATTTTCTTTGCTGGAACAAGACACACAGGACCGGCCCGAAAAAGATGCGTTCCGGGAAAAGAACATCTTCTCCTACAACGGGCTACCCGTATCCGGCACAACGATTATTCTGATGGTGATCCTCTGGCAGATCGCCTCTTACAATTATCTGATGCGGCGGCTGATGAAACCGGGTAACGGGTGTACAAAAATCAGCCGCGAGTGTAAAGGTTGACGGCGTTTACCCCTTGACTTCAAAGGTCAGGCCGGCATGGGCGGTCAGGCGGTCAATCAGCTTCTGCCCCATGGCGGTGGCCGGTGTCCAGAACCCGCCGTTTAACTCCTTTTTTTCAATATCCTTCAGCAGGCAGACGGCGGTTTCCCCCAGCATTTTGGATGTCGATCCGTATCCGGGGTCCCGGTCTCCCGTCACCATCACTCGCAATTGATGGCCTTCAGCATCTTTGCCCACCAGGAGCAGTTTGTAAAATCCGGTTTCCCGCTGTTTGGCGGACGGCCCCTCGCCGGGTTTCGGCAGCAGGGTTTTTTTCATCACAAACCGGGTGGGCCCAAAATATCCCCCCACGAGAAAAGCGCCCAATGCCGCAGCAAAGGATGCGGCGCGAACCCGTCCCATCAAGCCGTCCCCCATCATCATGGCCTCGTCGTATGTAAAATCCTTGCCCCAGGCATGCCCCATCAAGGCGTTTGACCGGTGCACCACCCGGGTATTGATGGCGGCCATCATAAACGGCGCCACCCAGCTTTTAACGTCCGGGTCATATTCGAACGCGGACACATTGGGCTGCCGGATGCCGCTCTGCATCCCTTCCGGGGCCAGCGCATACGGATTTTTAACGATCTTGGCCACTTCCGGGTCTTTCCGGGTTTCTTCAATCACATTCAGGATACTGGCCACCGTGCCGCCGCTTAAGCCGCCCCGCATGGATTTGACCCGCAGTTTCACCTGATTCATGGGATGCCCGAACCGTTTCTGCGCTTCGGTCTGCAAAAACAGCACCCCCAGATCCGAGGGGATGGAATCAAATCCGCAGGAATGGACGATGCGCGCACCGGATGCCTCGGCTTCTTTCTGGTGGGAGGTGATCATGCGGTGCATCCACTGGGTTTCCCCCGAAAGGTCGCAGTAAGCCGTGCCGTTGGCGGCGCAGGCTGCCACCAGGTTTGAGCCGTATTTGGCGTAGGGGCCGACGGTGGACACGATCACCTTGGCTTTTTTGGACATGGCATCCAGGAATGCTTCGTCAAAGGCATTGCCCACGATGAGCGGCAACCGGTCATCGGCTTTCAGATCCCTGTGAACGGCTTCCAGTTCGGATTTTTCAAGTCCGCCCAGGGCGAACCGGACCTCACCCGTGGCCCCGTATTTCGGCCAGAGGTAGGCGGCCAGCAGCCTGCCCACAAACCCGGCGGCGCCCCATAACACGATATCCGTTTTCGGTATATTGATGCTTTGCTTCTGGCTCATCGGAAACTCCTTTCCTAAAAAGGTTTTCGGTTGATGCCATATAATAAATACGGTTTTACGTTTAAGCAATTACTGAAAAAGGGATAATTGATCCGGGGTGTTTTCAGGGGTTCATTTTATTTGCCGGGCCGACAACTTGCTTGACAGTTACCGCTACTTTTTACGATAGCAATAAAACATGAATAACAAACAGAAAACGTTTTACCGGACGGTGGGGCTCTGCCTGCTCATCATTGTTTTGATTTACCTCTCCTATCTTGTGGGGACTCAGGACGCCGAACTGGCGTTCATGTACCAGAATTTTTAGAAAGCGATTGAATTCCATGACAATGGATTTTTTACCGGAAATGCCGGACAAACAAAACAAAACGGAAAAACCCCTCAAGATCAGGCGGCTGAAAAAAATCACCAAAGGGGCCTTGGTTGTGGTGATGACGGTCCTCGTCCTTGTGCTTGCCCTTCAGTTTGCAAACGACCGTCTGTTCGGCGACAAAACCATTGAGGCCCGGACCAATGCGGATTTTAAAGAAAAACAAAAACAGGTTCGGCTGTTGTTTCTGGGCGCTTCGGACATGAAGTCCGCCCTGATCCCCTCGGCATTTGATGGGCCGGCGTTTAATTACGCCATTCACAATGAATTTTATATCGGGAGCTATTTTAAGCTCAAAAAATGCATTGATGACATGCCGGCCCTTGAAATGGCGGTTCTGCCGGTTTCCCCCGGCAGTTTCCTGTCCTGCTGGTCGCTGAGGACCGACGTTCCGGCCTTTGCGTTTATGGACAGCGATGATTTTGATGAATTATATCAAGCCCAGGGAATGATCACGGTATTCCAGAAACTCCGCAGGTATTATTATGTCATGAACCCGAGCCGGTTTAAGGAGTTCCTGGGCAATTTGGGCGATCTGGTGTTGAACCGGCCCATCCGTCAGGCCGAAATGAGCGACGGTTACCGGAAATATACGGGCACCACGTCCGCTCCGGAAAAAGCGGCGGTAAAAGCCAGGACGTATTTTTCCCGGTCCGAGCCTTTTGACAAATATATGCTCTTGTATTTCAAGAAAATTCTTCAATTATGCCACAACCGGGGAATCCGGGTCGTCACGGTGACCCTGCCCAACGCGAAGCCTTATATTGAAACGGCCCAAACCTATGTCACCATGGACCAGGTGGCCGACCGGGTGCTGGACCATCCGGATTACCGCCCTTATATCTGGAAGCATTTCAATTTTCTGGAGCTGTATTCAGACCGGCAGGATCTTTTTTTTGACGCAAACCATTTAAATCATGAAGGGGCGGTGATGCTGTCAGAGCGGTTGGCGTCCTCGCTCAACAAGATGAACTGGTCCGGCAAAGACCCGTTCTCGGCAGGGACCGGTGGGAGGGCTGACGCAAACGCCGGGATACCGGAGTGATGAAATATTGATGGATTCGTGTATACCGGCATCATTGTTTTGCAGGCCTGCTGAACCACGTTTAACAGGCGCGCCTCATTTTCGGCGCGAAGCGACGTAAAATGCAGGCGCTTGTTGGCAGCTCAGATCATTTCCAGTTCCACCATATCTTTCGCCGTCTCGAAGATGCAAGTGAAGTCGCCTCGGTCTACCCATGTCTTCTCTGTCACGTGTTCGATCCAGTCGGTCTCGCCGAATCGTTCCTTCGCCACATGGTATTTCACATACAGACAGTGGATTCCATCGCGACAGACCACCCAGTCGCCCCGCCGGATGATCAGCGGCGGCAGATCGTAGTATGTCGCGCCCTCAATGACCGACCACGTCTTGCCTTCGGCTTGCGGTGTGCCAGCCCGTGTCACGGTGCCCTGGTACGGTTCCGGTGTGATCAGTGCGCATTTCGCGTGATTTGTACTCATTCCTCTCCTCCTTTTCCTTCTGCCAACTTAAGTTTCGATGGTTTCTATATAAAATCCCAAATCGCTTTTCAGTCAACATAACACACCCTGCTTCAAAATAAATAAAATTTTTATTTCAATCAGTTATAAGAACCATTGAATGACTTGGCAATTTATATGGTTTCCAGATAACACGCAGTGCAATTTGCTGATCACAGACTGCCCACCGGACTTTTTACCCCGGAATCGTCCCGATATGGAACTTGGCTCTAACCCCCATGCCCGGATGGGCACAACGAATGATGGCAATAAAGACTTCACTGATTTTTCTCTGCGTCTCAGCGCCTCTGCGCGAGATATGTTTTTTCTCCCGCGGAGACGCTGGGGCGCGGAGGGGGGCTTGGTTTGCATTATTTTTCCGTTGCTGGCAGGAATGCAACCGTCAACAAAGCTTGTCATAGATACAACTATTTGAATTATATGTTTTTAAATTGTTTATATATAAAACCCGAAAATTTAAAGAGCTTTTCAGCAATCACTTCCACCGAGACAAATCGGTTTGCAGCAGGTTTTCCAGATTTTCCATTTCCTCCCTGAAATACGCTCGTAAACGTTGCTTCAAATCAGGATCGAGCTGGTTTGTCCGGTCTATTTTCCGGGCGTTCAGGGTGTCGCGGATGTATTCCGCAAGGGGGGTGATGCCTGTTTTTTTAAGAAAAGGCAGTAAAAACTGTAAGTTATTTTTGTGGATCAGGGCGCGGATCTGCTTCAGAACCCGGTTTACCCATTCGACTCTTGCCGTTGTCGTTTCATTCGAGCGCCGGTCGAGATTGTCGGGGTAAAATTCCGCAACGCCCAGAAAATCCTCCACTTCTTTGATGAATTTTTTATTGTCGGCCCGGAGATCCTCATAAAACAAAACCTTGATGTTTTCACGGGGAAACAGGTCAAAATATCTTTTGAGGTGGGTGTAGTAACGGCTGTTGCCGAGCAAAAAAGGCGCTTTCTCAATGGCTTCGGCAAATGTCGGATACTCGACATATGATTTTTGCAGGTAAAACCGGTAAAGGGAATGCGCTTTCTCAACCGGATCACGCAAGATGACAATCAGCTTAATATCCGGATTGTATTTGTAAATATCCGCTGCCGAATTTTCAATCTCCAGATAAGAAGGCGTTATTTCCCCTTTGATCTGGGCCGGTCCGGCATCTTTAAAAAAAACGTGATACCATTCCAGCGGTTTCCCGTAGCGGTAATTGTCGATGATATCGTAGGTATTCTGGCAAGAATTGAAATACATCAGCTCTTTTTGCTCGGGCACAAAAATCTGCGGATGAGGGCGCAGGCAGTCGGCCAGCCAGGTGGTTCCGGATTTGGGCGCGCCGATGCCGATGAAATCAATCCGGAAATCCGGATCAGTATATGTTCGGCCGTTTAATGAACGGGTTTTGTTAATAACAGGTTGCGACATTTTATTTTTTATTTATAATATTAAATATTTATTGTTTAATTAATCGTTTTTGTCGAGACGCCACGCAGAATGCCCAGCATGTCCCGGCCGGCTTTTTCCCACGAAAACCCGGCGCAATTCCGGTGCCCTTTTTGAATCAACTGGTGCCTGAGGCCCTCGTCATACAGCACATGACGCATGGCCGCCTCAATCTCTTCCACCCGATGGGGGTCGCGTATGTAATAAACGCTGTCCCGGCCCACCTCGGGTATGGAGCTTGTATGGGCCGCGATCACCGGACAGCCGCAGGCCTGGGCCTCCAGTACCGGAAACCCGAATCCCTCATAAAGGGAAGGATAGATATACAGCGCCGCCAGATTATACAGATACGGCATATCCAAATCCTCAACAAATCCTGTTTTTATAATCCGCGGATTTTGATGGATGATTTTATTTTCCCTTTCCGATTTATAGGAAATAAACCCCGTCAATACCAGATAAATATCCGGATCTGTGGCCGAAATAGCATTAAACGCAAGCAGCAGGCGCAGGAGGTTTTTTCGGGGGGTGATGGAGCCGGTATTCAAAATAAACCGGTCCGGGAGGTTATATTTTTCCTTAACAGCCTGAAGACTCGCCCGATCCTTTATGACCCGGTATTTTTTATCCAGGCCCAGGTGCACCACTTTTATTTTCCGGGGAGACGTGTGCAGAATCTTCTCCACATCGGATTTTGTGTTGTGGGACACTGTTACGATCCGGTCCGCCCTTTTGCAGGAACGCCGGATCATGATTTTCATATAAAGGGTGTCCATAAACGGGTACGCCCTGTACTCAGGCAGAAAATAGGCCAGATCATGAACGGTTACGACGGTTTTGGGCTTTATAAAAAACGGGATAACGTTTTTGGGGAACCAGACCACATCCAGATTGCGCTGGTTAATGGCCCTGGGCGCCAATACATAATCACAGAAAAAGACACTGCCGCAATGGAGCATTATTTCGGTCACCCTGGGCTTGGGGGTGTCGAAAAACGCGCTTTTCAGGTTGTGAAAAATGAACAATTCATCTTCTGGTCCGATCTGATGAACGAGGGTTTCGCACATCAGTTTAATGACTTCTTTCACCCCGCCCAGTTTATTGGACAGGCCTCTTGCATAAATACCGATTTTCATCCTGGTGCTCACGATCTCCGACATCTGATGCTTAATTTTTTACAAAGCCGTCATTTTTTGGCGGCCGGAATGCCTCCCCACGCTTCGTTCCAGCGCAGGCCCAGATCCAGCAGATCCTGCCAGAGGGTGATTTTTCCGCCCGCCGGACCGGCCCCGAATGTTTCCTTAAGCCGGGCTTTCTCCTTGTCCGTGTCCAGAATCAGGCTGTAGGCAATGTAATATTTATAGATATTGCTGACATACGACACGGTTTCACGTCCCAGGCGGCGGGCCGCGATGATTTCGACATTGTCGAACCAGACATTGGGATCCACCTTCATCCGGCCCGCCTGCTTTCGCAGACAGATGATTTTTGCGGGTCCGGCGTTATAGCAGGCAATAGTAAACAGCATTTTATTCAAGGGGCTCATGGGCTGATGTTCAAAATACCGGTCCCTGAGAAACCGCAAGTATTTGACGCCCGCATGGATGTTGCTCTCCGTTATATGGATATCGCATATATCCACGTTGGGGTCGGCGGCGGTTTTCGGCAACACCTGCATCATCCCCACGGCCCCGGCGGACCCCTGACCGGTGGACTGGTTGATCCGGGATTCCTGGAATGCCAGGGCCGCGATCATCCGCCAGTCAAAATGGTATTTTCTGGCGTATTTTTTAAAAAGGGCGACCGATCCTTCAAACCGTGAAAACGCTTCTTTTTCCATGGGATTGATGACCCACTGGTCGGCGCCCAGGTACCGGTTCATGAGGAGGTTGCCCATAAGGGTGCCATCCTGGTGCGTTTTTTTAAACGCATTGATCCGGGCTTTGAGTTTCGGGCTGTTTTTCCGCACCGCCCAGGCGATCTCCCCGTTTTCCCTGAAAATGATCCGGTCGTGAAACGTCAGGTCCCGGAACACGTCCCTCCAGAACCGGGCCTTGTGGCTGTCGATCACCGTCATGGGAATAATGCCCGCATTCATCATTTCAAGAAGATCCTCGTCTTCGAGAATCTCATTAACACCGATGATGTCGATGGGTTTTTTATATTCGGCTTCAAACCGGCGGTTAATCCCTTGGAGGCTTTCAAAATAACTGCTGGACCGGCGGACATATACCGTTTTTCCGCAAAGGTCGTCAAGGGTTTGAATCCCGGGGGTTCCGGGAGCGGTCACCAGGATTTCGCCGATGCCGGTGTGAAAGGGGTCGGAAAAATCCACATGCTGCTGCCTTCCGGGTGTAATGGTGAGGTTGGCGACGGCGATGTCGCCGTGACCGGCCATCAGGTCCGGAATCAGGCGATCCCTAGGGGTGGGGATGATGATGACCTTGACCTGGAGCGCGCCCCGGTTCAGGGATTTGTTGATGTGGGTTTCAAATGCTTTGAGGAGTTCATAGGACAGGCCCCGCTGCTCCGCGCCGTCTAAGTAATAAAAGGTTTTGCTGTAGGGCGTCAGGGCGCGGATTTCGTTGCGCCGGACCATATCGTCAAAATCGCCGGTGGATGCTTCTTCCGGCGGCGTCAGGCCTTCCGGCGGCCCGTGCGATTTTTCACGGCCGGGCCGAAACCAGTGATTCACCCCGGCAAGAACGGCCAAAAACAGGAGAAACACGAGGACTGCGGTCGGTATTTTCCTCTTTTTGAAATCCAATAAACCGCCTCCTATGAAAATATTTTTTCCAGGATCACCTTTGTCACCATATAGGTGGGCCGCACCCCTTCCGCGCCCATTTCCCCGGCAGCCAGCGTCTGGCCGCTCACGAGGGGGTTGTCCGAGGCGTAATAGGCGTACCGGACCCGGACATCTTTGGAGATATGCTCCTTAATGATGGCCGCGCTGATGGCCCGCTGATAATGCCCGCCCTCCATTTCCAGGCCGATGGTGTTCCAGGAGGACTGGAACCGCTTCAGCAGGTCCCGGTTTTGAAGGCTTGTTCCCAGCACCGTGATCATAGGGCCGGTATACACATCGATATCCGGATCAAAATCCTCTTTTTTCAGATCGTTATCAATTATGTAATTATCGGATGACCCTTCGATCACATGGGCTGTGGCCAGCATGATATCCCCCTTCTGCCCCGGCAGAATCCCGGCTTTGCCCATGATGGAAATGGAAGCGACGTTCATGGGGGCGTTGTGGTTGTCGTCCATTGGTTCCAGGAGCCGGTCCATAACCTCAAACGCCTGGGCCCCGAAGGCGTAGTCCATGACCAGGATGACCGGTTTTTTGTCAGGCTCTTCCGGCAGACGAAACCGGGTGTCCGAATGGAACGGCACGGATTCGAGACCCGCCGTATCGATGATCTGGCAGTCGATATGGGTGCCGGACCGGTCCGGCACCTCAATAAATCCGTGCTGACGCGCATAGGTGAGGATGGTATCCCCCTGTCCCCGAATGCAGTGGATGAAATCGTAAAGCTTGTCGGTTGTGTTGATTTGCGGAATCCGGCAGGAGGTGACTGCCGCATGGCCGTAGAGCAGGTTCACCACGCTGTGAAGATTCGCGCTGATGATGTGCAGGGGCCGGTCCAGGAGGTCCAGTTCCCGCAATTTGCATTTGATGTCTTCCGCCCATTTGGCCCCATACCGCTGATGGGCGATAATGTTCATCAGGGACGGCGTCAGGTGGACGCTCAGGAAATTTTCAAAGGATTTTTTCTCTTCATCCACCCGCCGGCCCAGGTGATAGATCAGCTTGAACAGGCCGTTGTTGGCCTGATGATTTTTCCGGCTGCGCTCAAAATTCTCATATGCCTGCCGGGTTTCATTATAGGACCGGCCCACCACCAGGCTCAGGTCCCAGATGGCCTGCTCCACTTCCTTGGGGCTGAGTTCGTCCGTCCGGTTCACGGTTTTTTCCAGATCGCTCCATTCGCTGGTGATTTTTCCGTATTCGTCGGTCATGTGCCGCTGAATTTTTTTGGCTTCAATGTTTAAAAATGTCAGGTGGGTATGGATGTCGTAGATCTCGCTCATGCCCCGGGTGATCACGAAGCAGATTTCTTCCTTGGAGATCCGGTAGCAGGTGCGCCGGCGCTTGACGGGAATGATTTTTTCAAAGGAATTCTCCCCGAACTGGTCTTCTTCCGTGAGAATAATGCGGGTGCATTCTTCAATGCCCCGGGGCAGCCGGTCGATCACATATTCCAGGCCGGAAAGTTCCACCACCCGGGGGTCATTCATGCTCCCGTAGATTTCCGGGCTCAGGGTTTTGAGACATTCCGCCAGGGCCTGCCCCATGCGGCCCGACGGTCTGAAAAAACCGCGGAGGCCCATGGCGTTGGAAAGGGTTTTAAACGACTGAATGGCGACACGGGCTTTTTGCGCGCTGGTTAAATCCTGCATGGGGGTAGACTCCTTTTTCGTTGAATACCAATGAGTTCATGTGACATATAATTTTCTATAACATTTCATTTTTTAAAAATAAAGCATTACGCGCCCGTAAAAATATTGTATAGTGAGCATCCACTCAGTCGGTACAACCAGGCACATACCATCACGTGCCGCCATTATGGACATTCAGAATCAAAAAAGGAGGAAACAGTGTTCCCGCTCAACCTGAAAACAATCGTCCGAAACGGATTTTGGTTTGTCAACTTCGGGTCCATGATCCGTCTGACCATGGGTCTTCCGACCCGGGCCAACCGTGTTTTTTTTGTTTTTGAAGGAAAGGAATACACTTATCGCGAGGTTTACGACCAGGCCCGGCAATATGGGGATTTTTTTATGGCCCTGCGGCAGCAGCGGATACGGGAAGGTCTTTTACGGGAAAAAGACCGGCTGTGCATCGGCATTTACCAGGAAAATGCGCCGGAATATATGTTCGCGGCCCTGGGGGCCGGACTCAGCAACTCAACATTGTTTGCCGTCAACACGGGGTTTCGCGGCAAGACGCTCGCCGGCGTCCTCAACAAGGCCGGGGTGGCCTATCTGCTGACGGACGGGGCATCCGCGGGCGATGTGCACCGGGCCGTCGGTGATTTTCAAGGGTTGACGGCCGACCGGATTTTTATCACCGGGCCGATGCCTGGGGACGGCAACCCGGTGTTTGCAGGAATTGAAACCGCCATGGCGGGCGCGGCCCCGCCGGGCGGTCCAAAACTCAAGGCCCCCACCCGCTCGCCCATGGACAATACGGCCCCGGTGCTGGTGATTTATACGTCCGGCACCACGGGCATGCCCAAGGGGGTTCCCTGCACCCATCTCAAGATGATCGGGGCCGGGGCCGTGGTCCAGTCCGCCGTCCGGCTGAAACAGGACGACCGGGGTTATGTGTGCATGCCCCTGTTTCATTCCAACGCCTGGTATATCGGCATCCTGCCCGTGATGATCTCGGGCGCGTCCTTTGTGCTCAAGCATCGGTTCAGTGCGGGGGCATTTGAGGAGGATATTTTAAAACACGGCGTCACCTTCATGAACTATGTGGGCCAGCCCCTGCATTATATTATTGCAGCCCTTGAAAAAAAATACGGGTCTCCTGAGGCCGTGGAAACGGCCCTGGCCCGCCATCCGGCCAACCGGTTCCGGGCCGCCTACGGCAACGGCGCACCGCCCATAGACCGCCGGAAGCTGATGCGATACCTGGGCATGGAACATATTTTCGAAATCTACGGGTCCACCGAAGCGGTCATCACCACGGCCAACAAACCCGGCGATCCCGTTGACAGCCTGGGCAGGCTCCCCAAATCCGTGGTTATCTTAAACGAGCAGGGCGAGCCCTGCCCCCCGGCCATTGTGGACGAAAAAGGGCAGATTCAGAACTATGATGCGGCGGTGGGAGAGATCACCAAGAAAGCGGACGCGAACAACCTGCGGTTCGGCGGGTATTTTGATGATCCGGGGGCCACGAACAAAAAATTCCGGGACGGGATTTATCATTCCGGCGACCTCGGCCATGTGCGGGTCATCGACGGCAAACGCTACCTGTATTTCTTAAATGTTAAATGAAAAAAAATCAAATCCCAGCAAACCCGCATATTGCATGATATCCTACGGTACTACTGCCGTTGAGAGCCTTCTGGATAAGGGATTTTAATCGTTGCGGTCCTTTAACTTGCGTTAAAAGCTGGTTCACAGCGGACAGCTCTTTTTTTTCAATTAAAAAACGAAAAAAAATTGCCATTTTATTAAAAAACTTCAATCAAAACTATTTTTGTAAAGATTTGATTTTTTATTATATAAATATTTTCGTTCAGGCACTAAATAGGATCGAAACAATGCCAAACTATTTTTTCA
>JBAQUK010000071.1:0-12397 GCA_049297455.1 Desulfosalsimonadaceae bacterium
ATACGCAATGCTGTCTTTTTTTTCATAAATCAGTGTCATGTCCGAATCCTTTTTTTAATTACTCTGCACTTTGGATATCTATTATTTTAAAAAACTGCTCTTCAGGGTCAGTGGAAATATCTGTCAGATTTCAGCCGCGTCTTCCGAATTCGGTTTCGGTGCAAAATAAGTGTTTTTAATGCGAAAGTAGCTTCGCAGCAAAAAGGCAAACTGTCTTCGAAATGGATATATTTTGGGTGGAATAAACGTTAATTTGTTCAGCATGTCAAACCCGTCGATCATATTTTCAGATTCCCACTCAACCGTTTCACCTGTTTGTTTGAACTTCCACCTGTTGAATTTATCGGCAAGCAGCCGGGTGCGAAAAACAGCTTCAAAATGAAGCGGACCGGGTATGACCAGAGGCTGCATCTTAGATGCATTACGGACAGCTTCTTGTGCAGTCTGCCTTAGCATCGCTCTGCCTTCCTTAAGATAACGGAGACTTTTTTCACTTGAGGTATAGGCTTCTTTCCTTTTATCAACGACAACAGATCTTGCCCAGGGCAGCGATGCTAACGCCTGTTTTACGGCAATATCTTCTCCGGAAACAAAACCGATGGGAATACCCAGTTCACCAAGATAAGCCCCATAAATATCCATCTCGCAGACACGCCTGTTGTTTAGCCTGACTTCAGAAAAAATACCATAATGTGTGTGGGGAAAAAAGGCGCCTTCTGTTCCGGAAGCAGCGTGAATGGCCACATACAGGACCAGGTCCAGGTCTGTAATCTTTCCAAACAGGGATGGACTACTATAATGACCTCCAATATATTTTGCTCTGGAATCCAACCTGTCAATCAGGCAGTTAAACCCGACTTCATGAGTGTCTTTAACCGTGACTTTATCGGCACCACCGTCAAAAGCACCTTGAATGGCATGATTGACATCTTCGGTTAAACAGGCGCGTCCATACTGCCACTCCCGTGTTCCCATACGGCACTGACGCATTCGCCATATCCCAAAACTGCCTTCAATATCTGCAAAAATTCCAACATGCATTGATTCTGCGCTGCTCCTTTTGTTGATAGTTTCAGTTAGAAATGAAAAATATTAAACCCGTCCTTAATGTCAACCCGCCCTTTTCTGCCGATGAATTCGGTTTCCATCATGGCTGCCAGCAAGTCCTTGTCCCGCTCAGTTTTTGCCAAAAACCGCGCGCCGTTATCCAGCCTGCCGATAATAACCGCGTCAATCGGTTGTCCGGACCGGTCATGAAATAATGTGTATGTTTCAACAACGGCATCTCCGGATGCCAGATCAATTAACGGCGGCCCCTTTAATTTCTTAAGCTCTGCCTGGTAGGATTCCGGAGGGATCTGACGTTTTGGCATTTCTTTTCCCTGGCCGGCATATATTCCAATAGAATGCTTGCTGATAAACCAACTGAGCGAATGAATCAGCCCGATCTTGTCTTTGTCCTGCCGAAGCAGTTCCACCATTTTACAGATGGCATGAAGCGTATAGTTGTTACCCGGACCGCCGAAATATTGCATGCCGCCTGTCACCGTCAATGGCCGGGGATCACTTTTGGGAATTCCCAGCATGTTTCGAACAATTCTCGGCGCACAGGGAAAGCAGCTATAAAAATCAAAAAAATCGATATCTTCTAATGACACATCCGCCTGAGCCATGGCTTTTTCTGCAGCCACTTTTACGGAGGGCGATGAAAAAAAGTTTTCCCGTTCAGATACGTGCCAGATGCCGGAAGCATCACCGGAGCCCAGTAGATAAATCCATTTGTCCCGGGGAACACCGAGTTCCATGGCTGTTTGTTCGTTTGTCATAAAAAGGGCCGCCGCCTGGTCCACCTGCATGATCGAGCACATGGATCTTGTGTACGGGAACGCGACCATGGGATTTGTATCAGAAAGAATTTCAATTTTTTCTCTGCTTTTTGGCGTCTTAAACCAGGCATAATCATTTAAAGACGCAATAGAAGAAAACCCGGCGCAAAATTCTCCCAGCTCTTTTCTATGTTCTTCAATGGAGAGGGACTCATGATGGCGCAATGCATTTTCAAAAAGCGGATAAATATGTATCGGCAGGATTAAACCGTATTTCAATTCCTCCGGGGTCAGCGGATCGCGAAGATCTCCCGCCATCCAAGGCTCTTTCACAGGAAAATTCCATTGTTCAAAGGGTGTGCCCTTGGCTTTGGCTTCAATTTTTTTGGAATGGATTGCCTCGCTACCGCAGATCAGGGCAACCTTTGCCTTGCCGCTGATTATCTTATCCGCGGCCTGATTGACAAACCATTGCGGCGCTGTTGCACCCACCCAGGTGTATAACTGTTTGTCCGGTCGGATATCGAGGCGGTTGCAAAGTTCGGCAAGGTGATTTCCATGCGGCATGGAAAATATATTTACCAGACATAACATATCCACCTGTTGTACAAGAGAGGCTGCCAGGGAATCCTTTTCTGCCAGCCGGATGGCATCATCGATCAATTCCATGGCTGTCTTCGTATCATCCGGATCATTGGATCGGTTCATGCACTGGCCGACACCGATTATAACCGGTCTGTTACCACAAGGATATGAAATCATTCAACCTCCGACATGCTATGGTTATTTACAATTCGTTCTTTCATTCAGATGAATTTTCGATTCTTTTTAATTTTTTCTTTGTTTTCTTCGCCATACCTGATACCGCCTTACCATCGCATAAACAGCCATGGCCCGTTCCGTTGTTTCAAAAAAGGGAATTCCTGCCCGGCAAAACGTTTGGGCCAGATCCGTATCAAACCCGGGTATGTTTATAATGACAAAAGGCTTTCCAAGCTCCCGGTGGGCTTGAATCATAGATTCCGTATATAATTCATTTGTTTTCCGGTCCATCCCGACCCCGATGACGAACACGGCATCCACACCCGGGTCCGCCGCAAGAGCACGCGCGGCCCGGGTATAAATTTCCATTTCCAGAGAGGCGGTCAGTCCGACATCCACAGGATTTGAAAGACTGGTGCCGGTTTGCGGAACAAAACCAGATAATTCTAAGCGCGTCTTATCTGAGAGTTTCGCCAGTTTTAATCCTTCGTCACCGCAGGCTTCGGCCGCCGCAACCGCCAGACCTCCCGGGCCGGAAAGAATGGCTATCCGATCACCGATGCCGTCGCCAATCATGGAAAAACCCATCAGAGCATCTGTCAGAAAATCAAATCCTTTGACCGGCACAGCGCCTGTCTGCCGTATAACCGCTTCCCATATATGGCTCTGACTCGCCAGGGCACCCGTGTGAGAGCTGGCGGCTTTTTGTCCTTCCGGGTTCAATCCGACCTTCCAGAGAATAACCGGTTTTTTTTCAGATGCCTTTTTCAGGGCTTCTAAGAAATATGATCCGTTTCGGATACTTTCTATATAGGCGCCAATGACACCGGTTTTCGGGTCGTTTCCTAAATAGGCAAGCATGTCAGCGCTGGAAATGTCGCATTCATTCCCCAGACTCACGGCGCTGCTGAAGTAAATTCCCTTTTGCGGGGCAACTCGGCCGAGTATATTAGCCAGCGACCCGCTGTGTGAGATAAATCCGACCGGTCCCGACTTTTTCGATAGCCCGGGAAAGAAAGAAATGCCCGATTCCGGAACATATAATCCCATGCAATTCGGCCCGAAAAGCCGCATGCCTGAAGATTGCGCCACCCGGGTCAGGTCAGCTTCCACTTTGCGCCCTTCCTCTGTTCCGGTCTCTTTGTATCCTGCGGTGAAAAGTACCGCTCCTTTGACGCCCTTGGCCGCACACGCTTTGACGATCGGTAGCGTTTGGTGGTGTGGCACCAGGATAATTGCCAGATCAACGGTTCCGGGAATTTCTGCGATACTCTGATAGGCTTTTAATCCGTCGATCTCTTTTGCTTTGGGATGGACCGGATAAATGCGACCGGCATATTTTAAATCCAACAGCGCCATGAGAAACAGTTTTCCCGCCTTGAATCCCCTCGGAAGTCCGATGATCGCAACGGACTCGGGGTGAAAAATTGCATCCAACTGTACGATCAATTCATGTGTTTCCTTCATCATAGCCTTTATTTCTATAAAGATTTGAGAACGATCATCGCATCAACAGCGATGCCCCTTCCTTTTGAAATGATAATCGGATTGATGTCTATTTCCTGAATCATTTCATTTTCCACACCGATCTGTCCGATGCGAACTAAAAGATTACTTAACTGTTCACGGTCCACCGGTTCCAGTCCCCGAACGGCCTCCAGAATTCGTTTCCCCCGGATTTCTTCCATCATGCCCAATGCGTCGGATTTATCGATGGGAGCGATTCGAAAAACAACATCATTGAATATTTCAGTAAATATTCCGCCGATGCCGAACATCACGGATGGGCCGAACTGGCTGTCCCGGATTAATCCGGCAACCAGTTCGCGTTTTCCCATGATCATCTCCTGAACAAGAACGCCACCGGAGACTCCCGTCATGCGCGCCTGGATGTCATGAAACGCCGCGATCGCTTCTTTTTCATACCGAATATCCGTTCGAATCAGGTCTTTTTCGGATTTGTGGACAAATTTTGGATCACATCCCTTGATCACCACGGGAAAACCGATGTTCCTAACCGCATCCATAAGGGCCGTCTCGCTATCCACAAGGATTTCCTTTGAAACCGGGATGCCATACTCAGCAAGGACTTTTTTGGCTTCATATTCCGTCAGGACAAACCTGTTCTCGCTTAATGCTTTATTGAGAATGTTCATTAACAGCTCCTTGTTATGAATATTTCTTTTTAACTTTCCAGTAATCGCGGTTTTTGCGCAAAGCCCGAACGCTTTCAACGGGATCGTTGAATACCGGAAAAACGTTCGATTTTTTAAATGCGTCAATATATCTTTTTTCGGCGAAAAAGCTCAGCGCAATCGGTTTATTGAATAGTTGGCTGATTTTGGATAAAAACTCGAGGATGGTATTATACGCCTCATCCTCTGTTCCAAAAAGGCGGGCCATGTCCGGATCATACATTAAAGACAAAACCATACCGTCAATAAAATCGAGCGCCAGGCATTTTTCCAGCGTAAAAATCAACCCTTCGTAATTATGGACATCGCCAAAATCCATCGGATTCGACATTTGAATCACGCCGCCACGACGAAAACTTTCAATGTCACTGATCAGCTCCGGTGGTAGTTGCGGACAACTGAATCCGTAATTTTCGCATGCATCGCCTAAAATAACGGAAAACCCGCCTGATAATGAGATAACCACCAGTTGATCTCCGGTTAGCGGCTTAAGCTGCAACGCTTTAGCGCATACAGTCATATCATGGATACTTTCGGCACGTATAATTCCGGTCTGTCTAAAAGCGCCATTGATAATACGGTCATCGCTTGAAAGGGCTGCTGTATGAGATCTTGCAACCTCTGATGATGTTGAACCGATATTGGATTTGTAAACGATTATCGGTTTCTCGGTTTCTCGGGCAAGCTGTATCAACTTACGGCCGTGATCAATGCTTTCCAGATAGAAATGGATCTGCGAGGTTTCCGGGTCTTCCAAAAGATACGAGAGGTAATCGGTTTCGTCTAAATCGAGTTTATTGCCAATGCTGATGATTTTTGAAAAGCCGAGATGTTCCTCTGAAAAATGGTATGCGATTTGGATGGAAACCCCGCCGCTCTGGCAAACTAAACTAACATTGCCTTTTTTGAAATTTTTAGGCTGAAGGGGACTAAACGGCG
Organism: Desulfosalsimonadaceae bacterium; assembly: GCA_049297455.1. Classification (GTDB taxonomy): domain Bacteria; phylum Desulfobacterota; class Desulfobacteria; order Desulfobacterales; family Desulfosalsimonadaceae; genus SURF-3. The sequence continues at coordinate 5,723 of JBAQUK010000071.1, forward strand.
TGCAAAGACCTGAATTTGTGCAGATAACCCCAATACAGTTCGGGCCGATGAACCGTATGCCGTATTGTTTGGCGATGGCAACAACATTTTTTTCAGCCGTATTTTCATTTTTGCTAAATTCTCGAAAACCACCGCTTGAGACAATCGCATATCGAATCCCCTTTTGGCCACAAATTTCAAGCGTTTCCGCCACCATATCAGCCGGCACCAGAATCACAGCAAGATCAATATCCTTTGCCAAGGCATGGGGGTCTGTGATGATTGTTCTTCCAGATACCTTTCCAGTGCTTCTCCCAACCGGAAAGATATTTCCTTTAAATTTCATTTTATCACAGTTTGCGATGATATTTTTGGCCAGATTTTTAGGGTTATCCTTTACGCCAAACACCGCAATACTTGACGGGTAAAAAAATTTTCTCATCATGGTTCAAGTTTTCCCAGCAAATATTGAAGCTGTTCCCATTCTTCACCTGTGAAGCGGTCCTTAAATGATCCATTAATTTCATTAAAAATTGCTGCGAACTCCTTTTTGTGCTTTTTTGCTTTTGACGAAAGATATATTTTCAAAGCCCGACGATCTGGCACGTCTCGGTGCCGTTCCACCCATCCATCTCTTTCCAGACGATCAATAAGCCCTGTAACGGTTGCCCGGTCTATATAGCTTTTTTCAGCCAGATGGCTTGGCTGTAATCCTTCACATTCAAGAACCGCCATTAAAACGAAAAATTGGGAATGGGTAAGATTATAGCCTGCAATTTTGTTCCTGTAATCCAGTGTAATTTTTCGACTAATCGTGCCAAGTTGAAAACAAATACAATCCTGAAAAGTCATGGTTTTTCCTTTGTATAATCAATCTTTTTATGCAAAATAATTTATATGCATATAATTAGCATGCAAATTATATAAATGCAAATTATTTGCAAAATTTTTCTTGATATAATACGCCATACTTTATAATATAGCGTCATATTTTTAAACCATATGTCTAAAAATATTTACAGTTCAGTGCTCTGACTATTATCCCTTACAATTTAAAGGCATTACTGAGGATTTATGAATAAAGACGGAAAAAAGCTAACGCGCCGGGAAAAAGACCGGTTGCGTCACCGGGGCATGATGCTTTCCGCGGCCTTGGAGCTTTTTTCGGAAAAAGGATATCCCAATGTTTCCATGCACGAAATTGCCCATCATGCCGAGTTTGCCATCGGAACCCTCTATAAATTCTTCAAAAACAAAGAAGACCTTTACAGCTCACTCCTGATTGATATCGCAGAGCAGTTCCAGTCATCCCTTGTCCAAGCCCTCAAAGAGAAAGGCGACTGCCATCATAAACTCAAAAAGTATATCCGAACATACGGGGAGGTGTTTATGGCCAACGCCATGGCGGTCCGCCTTTATTTTGGAGAAACATTCGGCGGCGGGTTGAATTTAAAGGCAGCCCTGACCATAGAGCTGCAGGCATACTATGATGACATTTTAAAAAAGCTGAGCGATGTGTTTGCCGAGGGAATCGAAAAAAGCGTGTATCGTCCGATTGATCCGTATCACCTGGCCCTGTCTTTTATGAGCAATATCAATGCGTTTCTTTTTTATTGGCTGGATGATCCAAAAAAGCATCCGTTTGAGGAAAATATTTCCATTATCGAGACGGTTTTCTTTGAAGGCGTTTTGTTACCAAAGGGAGATGATCGTGATTAAGTCAAAAACAATTGTGTTTTCAAGTTGTTTTGCCTGTTTGAGTTGGGTAATTTTTTTGATGTCCTTGCTGTTTGCGGGGGCAGATCCATGTGCCGCACAGGAGAACACCATTTCTCTGGAGATTGCGATATCAGAGGCAATTGGAAATAATACGCTGATTCAGGAGGCGATTGAGAAACAGCGGGCGGCAATGGAAAATGAAAAAAGCGTGTCAGCCGATTTGTTTCCAAAATTTTCCGCCGGTTACTCTTATGCCCAGTTTAAGGAAACGCCCATTGTTATTTTCGGCGGTGTCGATCTTCCCATATCTGATAAAGACCGATTCGCATGGGATGTCAGCATCGCCCAGCCACTGTTTACCGGATTTGCGCTGGTTACCCGCCGCAAAATCGCCGAACTGGGCATCCGGATGTCTGATATTGAAAAAGATCAGGCGGTGATGGATGTTACCCGGGATGTCAAGGTCGGATATTTTAATATTCTGCTGGCCAAACGGTATCTGGGCGTTTCTGATGAAGCGGTGAAACAGCTTTCCGCCCATGTCGCGGATGCACAGCAGTTTTACGACCAGGAACTGATTCCTCAAAACGATCTGCTAAGGTCCCAGGTGGCGCTGGCCCATGCCCGGCAAAACCGGGTCAGTGCGGAAAGCATTCTAAATGTGGCGGTGGCCGCGTTTAATACCATTTTAAAGCGGGATATTGCCCAAGATACAACCATTATGGAGATCGCCCCCTCTCCTCCCTTTCATTACGATATCGCCGAACTCTTTGACCTTGCCATGAAATATCGACCGGAACTCAAACAGCTTGAAACCGCCCAGGCCCAGGCCGGCCTTGGCATAAAGATGGCCCAAAGCAATTATTATCCGAAAGTTTATCTTACCGGCCGTTATGAGCAGCTCGGCGATAATCTGCGAGCTACGAATAATGATTTTGGAAACAGCAACAATACGATCATCGGCGCCCAGGCCCAATGGCAGTTTTTTGAATGGGGAAAAACCCTTGCGGACGTTAATAAAGCTACCTATGAGATGAAAGCCCTTATCGCAAAAATCGACGGCATCAGAGACAGTATTCGTCTGGAGGTTAAGAACGCCTATGAAAAACTCATGGTTGCCGGTGAAAATATCAAAACAGCAGAAACAGCGCTGGCCCAGGCAAAAGAAAATTTTCGGATAACAAACCTGCAATATCAGCAGCAGGTGACAACATCCACTGATGTGCTTGACGCCCAGTCCTTCCTGACCCAGGCGGAGATGAATTACTACAGCGCCCTTTACGGATACATGATTTCAAAGGCGACACTGGTCCGGGCCATCGGATCAAACGATGCATGTCAAAGTGCAACACGGTAACAAACAAGGAGATAGTTATATGAGTGACGGAAAAACCACAAAAAATAAAGTCACCGTCGTGGTCAGTCTGCTGATCCTGGCCTGTCTGGCCGTTGTTGTTATTAATGTATGGCGGGCCAAACATCGTGAAGTGACGAGAGTTGAAAAAACGACAGTTATTCCGGTGACCATAAGCCCTGCAATAACAGGTGAACTGGACTGGTTCACGGATGTGACGGGAGACCTTACCCCCATACAATCGGCGGCCCTGTATGCCAAGGTGCCGGGTAAAATCATCGAAGAGATTTTTGTGGAAAAGGGAGATTGGGTGGAAAAAGGCCAGTTGGTCGTATCTTTGGAGAAAGATCAGATTACTGCGAACCTTAACCGGGGACGGGCTGTGGTGGAGGTAGCACAGACCAGTGTAGATGTACTGGAAAAGGATTTTCGCCGCATTGAAAATTTGTATAAATCAAAAGCGGCCCCGAAACAAAAGCTGGACCATATCCAGGCGGAGCTGGATGTGGCCGGAGCCCGGCTCAAGGAGGCGCAGGCTGCGTTAAAGGAACTTGATGTCCTTTACCGGGATCATGATATTTACGCCACCCAGTCCGGCATTGTGGCCGACCGGTTTGTGGATCCGGGAAATATGTCAAACAGCAAAGCGCCTATATTAACGATATCCAATGAAAAGGTGCTCAAGGTCGAACTGACGGTACCGGAAATAGAATTTTCCAATATCCGGGAAGATCTTGCAGTGACGTTTGTGACAGATGCCTGTCCGGGCCGGACTTTTATGGGAAAGGTGGCGCTTATCAATCCCACGGTCGACCCCATGACGCGCACCATCAAGGCGGAAGTGCATATCAAAAACGATGACATGCAGCTCCGATCCGGTATGTTTGCTCATGTGAGGCTTTATTTCGGGAAAAAACAGGCGCTTTTAATCCAACGGGAAGGCTTGAATAAAATGCCGGGAACCGGAAATTATTATGTTTATGCGGTTAAAGAGGGGAAAGCCCGTATAAAGAATATCGAGACCGGAATTTTTCAAGGCAACCGGGTGGAAGTTTTATCCGGCCTGGCTGAAGGGGATCAGGTAGTCATCCAGGGACAAAACCGCTTAAGGGATAATACGCCGGTGGAAATCATTCAAAATAAGGACGTTGAAAAAAATCCGGGGGATATGCCATGAGACTCCCTGAATTTTCCGTTAAGCAGCCGGTTGCCACACTGATGCTTTTACTGGCGCTTGCATTGCTGGGCTTTGTTTCTATTTTTAAATTAAACATCGACATGCTTCCCGACATTGAACCGCCCGTGGTATCGATTCTCACCACCTGGCCCGGTGCCAGCGCGTCGGATGTGGAAACAGAGGTAACAAAGAAGATCGAGGACGAGGTTAACAGTGTTAATAATTTAGATACGTTGACCTCCAAGTCTTTAGACAATCTTTCAGTGGTCGTGTGCAAATTCGATTGGGGAGCGAGTCTGGATGCAGCCACCAATGATGTCCGGGATAAATTGGAGCAGGCCAAGCGGAATTTGCCTAAAGACGTTGAGCAACCCATGCTTTATAAATTCAGCAGCGCCACGGCCCCGATCCTTTTCGGGACCATTACCGGTGATGCGAGCTGGCCCAGGCTGTATCGTCTTGCGGATAAAAAAATCGCCGATGAACTGCGGCGCATTCCCGGAGTGGGTTTAGTTAACCTCTATGGGGGCATGCAGAGACGCATTAATGTCTATTTTGATTTAAAAAAAATAGAAGGGTATCGCCTTTCGCTTCCCATGATTAACCAGGCGCTGGCTGCGGAAAATCTCAACCTGCCGGCCGGCAACATCAAGACCGGATTAAATGACTATTTCGTCAGGGTCCCCGGCCGATACATGACAGTTGAGGAAATTGGAAATACCATTATCGGCAGTTTCAACGGCAAATCAATATATCTGCGGGATGTGGCTGACGTTAAAGACGATTATAAAACCCAGGACATTAATGGATGGGGAGACGGCAAAAAAGGGATCGTCATGATTCTTCAGCGGCAGACCGGGGAAAACACCGTTGAGGTCATTAATCGGGTCAGGGAAAGACTCACTGAGCTACAATCAACCCTTCCATCTGATATAAAGATTAATTTTGTCATGGACAGCTCTGAAAACATCCTCAACAGTATCAAGAACCTCAGCGACACTCTGGGGTGGGGAATTTTTTTTGTGGTCCTTGTCACCTTTGCCATGCTGCGGCGGTTCCGGCCTGCATTAATCATCGCTCTATCCATCCCTTTTTCTTTAATGATTTCTTTTACCTTCATGTATTTTTTTGGATATACGATCAATATGGTCTCATTGATGTCGCTGGCCATCTCCACCGGTATGGTGGTGGATAACGGCGTGGTGGTGCTTGAAAACATTGTCCGGCATTTAGAGCAGGGAGCCCGCCCGGGGCCGGCGGCCATGTTCGGGGCCAGTGAAATGGGACTGGCCATCACGGCTTCGAGCTTGACCACCGTGGTGGTCTTTGTGCCCATGATGTTTCTCACCGGGCTTGCCGGCATTATTTTCAAACAGCTTGCGTTTGTTCTTTCCATTACCATTCTGGCCTCCCTTTTTACCGCCCTGACCCTGACCCCCATGCTGGCTTCCAAATGGATTTCCGGCCATGGGGACGATGATGAAAAGGGATTTCTGGCCGGATTCCGACGGGTGAGCGAAAACGGATTTGTGGCATTGGAACGCGGCTATGAAGGCATTCTCGCCTGGGCGCTTTCCCATCGTAAAATGGTATTCGGGCTGGCCATTGCCGTGTTTGCCGGCAGCCTTTCCCTGATTCCGTTTTTATCCTCCGCGTTATTTCCGGTGGTGGATACCGGGGACATGGCCGTTGCTTTTCGCATGCCTGAAGGAACACGCATCGAAGAAACCAGCCGGGTGGTCCAACAGATCCTTGATGCCATCGATACCGTCGTGAAACCCGAAGAATTCAGAGCATCCTATGCATTTAACGGGCAAACCCCTGAAGGAAAAGGAGTTGCCCTAGGCTTTGATGAAGGGCCCAATGTGGGGCAAATCGGGTTTAAATTGGTGGATTGCGACAAACGGGATCGCAGCGCAAAGGAGGTTGCCAACGCCCTGCGGGATAATATTGAAAAAATACCCGGTATCAGCCAGCTCAAGGTCATGTCCCAGGATCCGATCGTGGGAATCCTCATGGGAAACGCCAAGCCGCTGATTGTGGAGCTTCAAGGCTCGGACCTGGACCAGTTGCTTGATTTTGCGAATCAGTTGAAATCAACCATGGAAAGCATCCGCGGCCTGGTGGACGTCTCAATCAGCCAGAAGGATCCCCGTCCTGAATTGTGGGTGATGATCGATCGGGCCAAGGCGTCCGAGCTGGGACTGAGTGTAGCCTCTATTTCAATGGTGCTTCGCAATTATTTTTACGGAAACGAAGCCACTCAGTTTCGTGATGCAGGAGATAATTTTGACATTTTTACCCGGCTTTCAAAAACAGATAAGGGATTCGGAAAATTTTAAAATACCATTATGCCGTTCTTCTTGCTCATGCTCTTGCTCCTAATCTTACTTTAAAATCTCAATAATAAGAGCAAGAGCATGATTAAGAGCAAGAGCATGAAAAC
>JBAQUK010000072.1:0-3807 GCA_049297455.1 Desulfosalsimonadaceae bacterium
CCCGCCACCTGTTCAAAAAAAGATATTTTCTTATATACAGACACAAATTCAATCGACACCGGGCTTGTTCAACCACCGGATAAGATCGTGGTTCGCTTCGCTCTCACGATCTATCCTTATTCGTTCGATATTGGCCAGATGCCGTTCACAAGCTTGGGAACGGAAGGCGCCTTTATATAATTCGCCGATTACAATGGCACTGGTGAATTGATCCTGTCTGGGAATTTCCATGAGCCATTTGATGTAATTTGTCGCGGGACGTGGCCGCAAGAGTTCTGAAATCGCGTCTGTATCAAAAAGAAATGCCATGCCTATCGTCCAGAGTCCGTATAGTCGCGTTGTCCGATACGGGGAGAATTTTCCAGAATTTTTACCAGCTCTTCGGAGCCCTCCCACCCGCCCGCAATGCTGGCAAGTCCGCCGTCAGGCCCCGCTTTTTTCAGACGCTCCAAGTGTTCGAGTTCATCAGGGCGGACCAGTGCGGCGACAACCTTGCCTCTCCTGGTGATCCGCACGGCCGCACCGGATTCCACATGGCGAAGACATTCGGAAAAAGTGGCTTTTGCTTCAGCGATGGAGACATTTTTGTTCATGTTGCACCTCCTTTTGGATCATTATGACTATTATGACCATTGTGTCCATTGTGTCAATACATAATATTTTCCAATGAACCATATTACGTCAGCCTGCCGTTAACCCAGGATCGCAAACCTCGGGGTCGTAATGCGTTCGGCCCGGCATTTGGGGCACCGGCCGGGTTTGGATATTTTTTCCATTTCTTTTTTCCGGCCCTCAAACTTAAACCCGCAGCTCAGGCACTCAAGGCCGATAACGACCAGCTTTTTCCCCGCCTCCTCAACCGAGCGGAGGATATGGGGAAGATGGACGTATACTTCCCTTTCCCGTATGCACAGCCGCTGGGAAATAGCCCGGGGGGTCGTTCCACTCAAGGTAGGGGCCACAGGGTGTCCCGGCCCTTTGGGACTCCCTGACATTGTCGATGTTTTTGAAAACCGAAATGAACCTATTTGTCAGGTAATCCGCCTGCGGCGGACAACCTGACCTACGATGGGGGACTGTCCTCTGATCATTCCTCCCATTGGCGAATTCCGTCAGGATATCCCCGCCCTGTTTATTTTGTTGCTAAAAATTATTCCCTAAACTATGTTCAAATAATCCATTCCGATTCGAAAGCCTTGTTCTCGCCCACAGTTTTTCTATGATTGCTCATCCCGCTATTTTCCAATCGTATGTGATTTTAAACCTTATGTTTTCGTAATCAGTTAAAAAGTATGGTTAAAAAAAAGAGGATTACGTCATTCGCCGGGTAACAAACCAAGCCTATCCATTTTTGGGACTAAAGGAGGCAGAAACATGAGAATTGAAAAGAGAATAATGCCCGCAATGAACACAAGAACAATTTTCCGCAGAATAGTCGTTGGTATCCTCTTGATGTTAGTTTATTCTGTGACACCCGCATCATTTGGGAAAAGCAACGTATTTGCTCCGCCCCTCCCGCATTTGAGATAACTAATACTATAAACTTGTTGCCTGATGGCAACACGGTAAATGCCATCTACCCGGTAAGCCTATCGGCGAACCCTAATACCAACAAGATATATGTCGCCAATTCAGGAAGTCCGAGTATTTCGATCATTGATGGTGCCACCGGTGCGGTGACTAATGTCGGCATTGGCGTTTCCGGAGGAACCAGGGCAATAGCGGTAAACAAGGTTACCAATAAGGTTTATTTCACTGCCGGTTCAGGCAGTGAACAGGGCGTCTGGGTGCTTGATGGGGCGAGTAATGTGGCCGCCCGCATTTCGTATTTGAATGCAGATGGTTTGGGGGATTCGAATTTTATTACAGTTAATGAGATCACTAATAAGATATACATACCGTGCCGTTTCACAGACAGTGTCGCTGTAATTGACGGGGCGACCAATTCCATTACCAACGTTCTGGTTGGAGACGAGCCGACAGGCCTCGCTATTAACGAGGTTACCAACAAGATATATGTGGCAAACTGGGAGGGTAGATCTCTATCAGTGATAGATGGACTGACCAATAATGTCATAAACATTCCCCTCGGTTTCAAACCGGCATCTATTGTGGTAAGTAGCAATACTAACAGGGTTTGTGCTATACAGTATGGTGGAATAGCGGTTATAGATGGCGCCACGAATAGCATAACCGATACTTTATCGGGCTCCAACTTTACCAAAATGGCGGTTGATGAGAGTAGAAACAGGCTTTACGTATTTTCTTCGGGCGCATCAATCGTTTATGCCTTTAGCTTGGAAGATCTGAGCCCTCTCCCAGAGATAGATTTGGGTGTTAATGTTAACCTCTCCAACATGGCGGTAAACGAGGCCACCAACAGGATTTATGTCATAGGCAATCCCACCAGTGCCAGTGGACCCTATTCTCAGTCGGGAAGTAAAGTATTCATAGTCAATGGGCAAGATTCCTCAGTAGCCACTTGCAATATAGGTCAGGTTTCGGGTAACTATACCGGAATAATCGTCAGTGAGCAGACCAACAAGGTATATGTATCGTGCAATGAGAGTAATTTCATTTCAATCGTCAATGAGGTTGACAACTCTGTGTACAATATCCATCTCGGTTTTGTGCCTGTAACCATAGCAGCCGATGAAGATGCCGGCAAGTTATATGTCGCAGATGGAGCCAGTGACCGGCTGGCTGTAGTGGATAGGAGTTCCGGCGCAGTAAATTATGTTGGTGTTGTTGATATACCGCTTTCTATCGCGGTAAACGAGGTCAATAACAAAATTTACGTTGCCAATAGAGGTCACGAGTGGGACTACAACACGGACTTTGTTTCCATCATTGACCGTGCAAGCTATTCCGTGGTGAATGTTTCAGTAGGCGACAAGCCTAATGCCATTGCCATAAACAGAATGACCAACAAGATTTATGTCGCCAATTATGGAAGCCTGAGCGTATCTATCATAGATGGCAATACCAATGCCGTCTCCTTTGTATTTGTGTCAGGCTCGCCACGCGATATTGCTGTTAACGAGGTCACTAACAAAATATATGTGGCTCAAGATGGCTATCTGTCTGTGGTAGACGGAACTACCAACCAGGTTACCAACCTTTACTTAAATACCTCCTACGGCCCTGTTGCCGTGGCGGTAAATGATGTTACCAACATGGTCTATGCCGCTCATGGGAGTGAGGGAAGGGTTTGGGTGGTCAACGGTGTAGACAATTCCGTGCTTCCACTTTCTGTGGCAGATGACGCTCACCAGATTGCTATTGATAAGGCGCTGAACAGGATATTCGTGTGCAGTGCCAATTATCTTTCCATTATAGATGGTGCTACGAACTCAGTGAGCCAACCGCCCACTGGCGGCAATTTCTGGAACGGGCTGGCCTTGAATGATGATACTCACCTTGCTTTCATCCGAAATGAAACTGGTTTTCCGGGTAATATCACCATAAAGATAATAGATGGGATGAGCGGGGTGCAGATTGCCGAAATAGAAGGCGGAGTCCGGGGGTGGTTTTCGTCTGGTTCATGGCACTCGGGAGGTGACATAAATCTTGCCGCCGTGGACAAGTCTGTAAACAAGATGTATGCCCTGAAGCAGGATTCAGGGAGCATTCTCGTCATCTCGCAAATTGGGGATGCGGCCCTGGAAACCATGATCGATCACAACTGGATCAGCGGAAGTGGATTCCCTGTAAATACCCAGGCGGATGTTACCGTTAATGGCGGTGATAAGGCAAATTTCAGTATCGCAACGGATGAAAATGGTAATTTTTTTGCAACAGGCGGGC
>JBAQUK010000073.1:0-3377 GCA_049297455.1 Desulfosalsimonadaceae bacterium
CAAATCGCTGACGCAGTTCGGTTGCCATGATGCCCTCCTGTAGTCTTTGGGATGATTAATAAAAAACTTGCCCGAAGGACAGGATAGCAATTTTATAAACTATCTTAAATTATTGAATATAAAAGGAGGGATGTAATGAGGGGGATGGTTCTTTCCGCGAAGCGGTTGAGTTCAACATAAGTTTATATGGTTTCCTGATAAAAACGTTTTTCAGCTTTGCTTCCAGATAATACGCAGACTGAAAATTTGGGGGTGAATTGGGGTCGGGCCAATTTAACATTTTGTATTATTAATGTTTCATTCCCAAACATAGGCATTTTTAACCCCTATTTCTTTCTTTTTGGCCCTATAATGATCGATATAGGGACCTTGCGCTTCTCGAAGCTGGTATGAGTCTTCCGCCTCAATGCTCTTTCTCCCTACAGCCATTGCGCCCATCGAAGATTTTACATTTTTAATAAACAGTTCGCTGCCTACGGCGATGTTCCTGGTCCATTTATCATCACGAAAATTATCGCCATTTTCCAGGCAACTCTCAACCCATTTTTTGTGGCCCGTTTTCACTCTATCGTAGGTGTCAAATCCCAGGAGTTCTCTAAGCCGTTCATGATTAATCAAAACGTTTTTTCTTTTTGGTTCCTGGATTTCGCTATAACCACAATAAGGCCATTCGGACGGATGCCCCACGGCACCCGCTCGCACCATATTGAGATCAATGTACACAAGGCACCGCAATAAATGATCGCCATCCTCAACAGCAGTGGCGTGATAACGATCTTCCCAGAAAGCCCCTTTCCGGGCCTTGCGTTGATTAAATTCCTGCCCGGTTCTCCCTGCAATCAGTTTGATGGAGTCCGGTATAACATCACGCCCCTTATCGTCGGCAACGAGAAGATGGATGTGGTTTGATGTAACGGCATAATTCAGTATTACCAGACCATAGCGCTTTTTTGCTTTAAAAAGCCACTGGAGCCATCTTTGACGATCTCTTGCAAACTTGAGCAAAAACTCTCGCTTATGGCATCGGTGAGTGATGTGCCATATCTGACCCGATATGTAATGCCGTTTTGCTCTCGCCATGATTATAATGCTGTTTTTGACCCCCAAAAATTCATTATAGCACCAATACGAGGGATGGATTTGGGTTTATGTTATATGTTTCTAATCAGTTAACTTGGCCCGACCCCGGCACCCCCGATGCGGCCCTGAGGTGGCGGTTTTCCGTGGATCACGGGGGCAAACTGTTTGAGTGGATAGAAATCCCGCGCTTGCGGTTGCGATAGACAAAATCGGCATCACGGCCCAGGCATTCCACCCCACGTAGCGAGTTTTTGCCCACGCCACGGAAAACCGCCGCCTCAGGGGGCTGTCCGCAGCGCGGGGCTGGGTTTCTTTTGTTACTTTTCTTGCCCATCAAGAAAAGTAAAAGGGAAAAGTCAATTAATTGAGTACGGTGTCCCCGTAATTTCCAACTTTTTTCTATTGTTTCCCATCCTGTCACCAACGTAAAGCTAACCGGGCGCGGCACGGAAAGCTGAAAAACAAAACCGTATTATAATCGCGCTCCGGTTGAGCGCAAAGTTAGGCTAATGTTGGAATGTTAGACCCCATGCTTTCCCTTAGACCTGACCCCATGCTTTGGGATCTATCTAAAGAATATGTGCCTCTTTAAGGTATGCTTGCATGGCAGGTTTTGTAGGCTTTCCACATTTCGGACATGGTGTTGGATATCCTATCGTAATGCATCTCGGGCACAAAACGATGCCGCATTCTACACATACATTTCCTCGCCATTGTTCCATTGCAGCAAGACTAAAGCCTACAGCGACAACGGCAATCTCCCCCCGTGGAGCACCGAGATACACTATTTGATCTTGGCAATTCGTACATTTGAGAGATGTCTGCCTATTTACTTGCTCAATCGTATTTAGTGCCTGTCGAGCCATATAAGATATCATTCTCCTCCCACGGTTGTCTTTTCTCTTTATCCAACTTAATGGCCATCGATAAGGGCTAAAGTTTTTGATCATACTGTGTACAAAAATAACCGCCGCCGGATCGTCTCCTTTGTTTCCGGCAATCTTGAGCAAAGAAGGTATAAAACATCCGGGTATGTTGCTCCTCCTATAGGCACGGAAAATGGCTTCAAAAGCGTCAAGATAGCTCAGTTCGGCAAGTACATGTGCCGCTAAATAACCGTTTTCCAGACTGAGGGCATTAAGCAATGCAGGAACACATGGCTCACCTATAGCGATAAGAGCTTTTTCACTAAAGCCCTTCAACATAGGTTCATTACCGACTAACAAATTTATCAACGGTTCGATAAAGCGATGACTCTTGAGCTCTCCGAGTTGCTTGAAGAGTGGTCGAATTGCCTCGTAAGAATAAAAACGGTGCTTAGTAATTTCTTCAAGTTGTCGGAGATAATCGGTTTCTTCGGAAGAGTTCATAATCTCGGCCTCCTTTATATTTGCGTTTCTATATGCATACAACACAAAAATCAGCGAGAGGCCTTATTTCAGGCCTCTCGCTGGATTGCCTTGTAGACTTTTAATTCGAGACTGGCCCCTTTAATTCTCGCTACCGTTTCGGAGGTGAAGACTCGTTCAGAAAGTGCTGAATTGCCATAAACTCGTTTCGATCATCCTCTGTCCACGTCCTATTCCTATCGTAGACGTATGATATGTAGCTTCCATCGAAAATCGGCCGCGGGGATGTACTGGTTATTTCGTACGACCTACCTTTGACTAAGTCGTACAACCTACCTTCCGTCACATCATCTTCGATCCGCAAAAGGACAACTGTAACCATTCCCTGCCGAACCTCCTCGTTGACCGAAAGGGTCTGGCCACCCCCTGAGATGAGTACATAGTTGTGGGAACCGGGCATTTCGGCGACACGGCAGAAGTGGCTGACACTGCAAAGGACTTCGCCTGTGTTGCGACTCACTGAGAACTGCGGGGTATCGAATCGGGGAAGGTAGAAGCTTTCGCCGCTCTTTATGATGCATTCAAACTGTACGAAGCCCTTAGGCTCTCCGCGTGGTACAGTATCGATGAGGATTGGTCCAGATGTTGCGCAGGCCATTACTAATAGGAGAAGGGGGATAGAGGCGATGGTACACAGGATGCGGGCGGTTCGAGCCCGCTGTTGCCGTGTCCACCAACGTCGGTAGGCTGTAGGCTGAACAACCAATAGAAGCCATTTCCACACTCTTGTTTTCATAATTTTTCCTTTCTCTTCGGTTTGCCTAACGAATAAGGATAGATCGTGAGAGCGAAGCGAACCACGATCTTATCCGGTGGTTGAACAAGCCCGGTGTCGATTGAATTTGTGTCTGTATATAAGAAAATATCTTTTTTTGAACAGGTGGCGGG
>JBAQUK010000074.1:0-3079 GCA_049297455.1 Desulfosalsimonadaceae bacterium
GCAGAGGGGTTCAAGGAGTCGATGCGGATCGTGTTTGACGAACATCTGGGGCAATGGAATTATGTTGCCCTTTCTGGAACGACGGTTTTATAGGTTGCATAAGTTATTTTGTGCACATTCCTAAGGAGCGGGTGGTTCCGCTTTCCAAAGGCGTTTGTGAACTGATACAAAATTATATCCGTTTTATCCGGCCGGCGCTGGTGACGGGAACCGATCACGGTTATTTGCTGGTGAACGACAAGGGCGGCCGGATCAGAGTCCACACCATATGGAAAAACATCAAACACTGCGCCCGGCTGGCGAACCTGAAGAAAAACATCACAACACACACGTTCCGGCACACCTGCGCGACCCACATGCTGAGAAACGGCGCACCCATCCGGCACCTTCAGGAAATGCTCGGCCATGCGTCCCTTGAATCCACACAGATATACACCCACGTTACCATTAACGACCTGAAAGAGATCCACGCAAAGTATCACCCCGGAGCAAATAAAGAATAAAATAAAAAGGAATCCGATCAATTTTATATTAGCGGTTAAAGAGAAAAAGGCTTTTTTCTTTAACCGCTTTTTTTAGCAGCAATAACGCCTTGATGGAAAAGGCGTATTGCGCTACTCTGAAACCGGCTCTTTGAAAAACAGTTCTTTCGTGGCGGATCTTCATGCCGTTGAAAAAAAACAGCTCTTTACGGGTGGATGTGCGTTGTAATATCTGGGTACAGATATTATTCGGCGGAGTTGGGGAGATGGATCAATAAAGATCCGATCGGAATTAAAGGCGGGATAAACCTTTATTGTATAACTTCCAATAATCCGTTTAAAATCGAAATATTAGGATTGTTTGATTATAATGGATTTTATGCTGACCCAAGAACTCCAAAAGATTTTGCAGAACTAACAAGGGAGAACCCAGAAACTGCCAAGGCCATGATGGAAGCGTGGGAAAAAGAAAAAGAACCAGTTAAAATTACAGATGTCTTTACGCCAACAAATTGGCCTGAAGGAGGTCCAATACCTACATATTTTGCAGGTGTTGAAGCTCATTTGTTGGGCGGTGGTGGTCTTTCTCTAGTCGTTTGTTGTGATGACAAATGTGATAAAAATTATTTTTTATTTTTGAAAGTGTGTGGTGGTGCTGCGCTTGGAGGGGGAGGCGCAATCGGCTTAGTTGAAGGAATGGAAGGGGCAACTTGTAATTATAAAAACTATGAAGGGTGGTTCTTTGAAGCAGGTGGATCTGTTGGCTTTTGTGGGGCTGGGCTAGATGTAGGAGTAAAAGATTCAGATATAGAAATTCCCTTAATAGATGTCCCTCTTCCATCTACTGAATTTTCTAATGTTATCGAAGGCGGTGCAGGGCCTTCTGCTGGTCCTCTTTCTGTTAAAGCGACATGGTGTCGCTATTATAAAATTTGGGAGAAAAAAGAACCTCGTGGGTGTGCAAAGAAAAGATAGCATAAGAAAAAGGCTCTGAAATAATATGAAAAATAAACCCAACATAGTAAAAATAGTTTTAGGTATTTTTACAATTTTAATTGTAACGTGTGTTTTGTTTTATATGGAACATGCTGGTGATAATAAGCAAAATCAGTTGCTATCAAAGATTCAAACAATTGCTGCGAAGAATATTGTTGCCATAAAAATAATTAGTGGAAATGAAGAGAACATTGATCAACTTAAAAATATAAAATCTTTTAAAATATCCGAACCTCATCAAATAAAGTCCATAAAAAATTTACTTAAAAATTCTGATAAACAACGTGTCGGAGGACATAATCGCATCCTATATGAAGTGGTTCTGATTTTTGAGGATAACATGGGGTATGTCGAAAAATATCTATGCACTGCCTATTCCGAATATGATTATAATAGGGACGCATTATATATCTCTGAATATGGTATAAAAAGAGGATTTATGAATAAACCAATTAGAGTGCCTCAGTTGGGAAAACTGATAAAGAAAATGTGCGAATAAGGGGAGTGAAACGGGGTCAGACTTACGCTCTTGACAGATTCACCGGCGGCTAATTGATTTTTTCTTTTAACCGCCGTTTTTTTTGGGCTGTCTCTTAACTTTATTGATTTGCGTCATTCCCATTTCCGTTCAAAAAAATTGCATCTCCTGAGCAGAAAAAAAACCGGTTTCCCGGCGCCAAAATTCCCCGCCCATATCGAAAAAAGCAAACCGGATTGATTCAATTTTTGATGATTATCCGCTCAAGCGGCGCCCGGCCTTTTTCAAAAAACAAAATAAAATTTACCCACAGCCGGTTTCATTTTGCATGGTTTTTTTTAAAAAATTTGCTGACCGTCGCTTTGCTTTTTACAACACGTTTTGCCAAAGAAAAGCGCTTGAACGTTGGCGGCGGATTTCGGCGAAAACTGGAAAAGCGACACACCCGACGCCATGACAAAAAAATGGCTTAAAAAACCCGTCGAAAAATCTTGTAAATCAAATAAAATCAAAGCGTTTATTGTCGGACAATTGTCCGGCATTTTTATAATCGACGGAAAACGTCCGACAAATTCAATTAATCCTCTGAAATAACATTAAAAAAACGTCAGACATGGCATAAATATGTAAAATATTTGACTGTTTTCCTCTTAAAACTCAAAAAACGTCTGACATTTTTAATTAACTCCATGAAATAACAGTAAAAGAATGTCCGACAGGCTTTAAAATCGGCAGGAAAAGGCGACAGGTGTGTCAGATTAAAGAGCTTCCCTTTGCCCGCAGCAAGTTGAATTTTTTCTTATAACTTTTACAGAGGCAGGCTGACTGATTTTACGATCACTGTAAATTATCATAAAACGACGAGAGTCATTAATAAGATGATCAGCGGCTATCGGTTTTATTCAAAAAGCTTCCGGATAAGGAAGCAGGCGCAATGCTTCAATAAAGCGGTAGTCCCGCTGATTTTTTGAAATAAGCTGGATATCCGTGACAATAGCTGTTGCGGCAATCAGTGCGTCAGCTATCTGCAAGCCGTGGCTGAGGCGATATTGTTTTAATAAATCAATGGCTGTATCGGAGATTTGCTCACTGACACTGATAATCTGAAACCTTTCTAAAAAAC
>JBAQUK010000075.1:0-4838 GCA_049297455.1 Desulfosalsimonadaceae bacterium
GGTATGGTATGGATCTTTGGCGGTTTTATAATATTAAGCCACTGCCAGTCGTGCTTGAGTACATGCCGCCAAAAAAATTGCAGGCCATTTCGATCTATTTTGACGGTGCTCCACGAGTGGGTATCAACCAGTTCTCCAAAATAGGTTTCTAATTGTTCCGGGGTCAATTGATCCGGGCAACAATCAAAATGGTCCCTGACTCGGCGGACAGCCCGGGAATAGGCATCGATGGTTTTCTGGCTTTTGCCCTGAAGTTTGAGCAGCCTCAGGTGACTTTGATAGAGTTTTTCAAACCGGTTTACTTCTGTTGGGATCATGATGTATACTCCTTTTTTATAAATGCCCGAAATTGGACAGATACGTGGAGTATACACCATTTTTGATTTTTTTCCGCCGCATAGCGGCTTCGTTCAACGAGGCCCTGAACCTGATTTTAAAAAACCGGATGACGCTTACCGGCAACCTGTCCTGTCTTCAGTTGTTCAATTATCTGGTTTCCCTGCTCATGGGAAACACCCACCGGAAAATGCTGGAAAAGGCTCTTCGAAAAGACACGATGGCGCGCCGGAAATCGTTTCCGGCAAACAAGCCCCAACTATCGGCGGAACTTGAGAACCGGCGGAAATACCGGATGTGTGCTTCCACCATTGACCCCGGGGTCCGGT
Source organism: Desulfosalsimonadaceae bacterium (assembly GCA_049297455.1). Taxonomy (GTDB): domain Bacteria; phylum Desulfobacterota; class Desulfobacteria; order Desulfobacterales; family Desulfosalsimonadaceae; genus SURF-3. Next base: position 666 of record JBAQUK010000075.1, read on the forward strand.
TTTTGCCCGACCCTTATCTGTCCGCATACGGACTTGAAGATTTCCCCCGGCTGAAGCATTTCCATGACCAATTTTTCACCGTAAAACCCGAAATCTGCTCGGAACGGGCCGAACTTCTCACCGCATGGTTCCGGGAAAACGGGTTCGAAACCGATAACCAGGGAAATCCCCATGATCCCGAACGCCGACAGGCTGAGGCATTTTATCATCTCATGAACCATAAACGGCCCATTATCCGGGAGAACGACCTTGTTGCCGGAACCACCACCACCAATGATGTCATCGGCGTAGTGATCTATCCGGACGCCCAGGGCACCATGGCCTGGGGAGAACTGGGGTCCATCGACCGGCGGATGCTGAACCCTTACGCCATCTCAGAAGAAACGGCCCGCAAACTCCATCACGACATCTTCCCTTTCTGGCTCAGGCGGAATTTCCGGGAATGGGTCCGGACCACCCACGACCATCCCCTGTGCCAGAAAATCGAGGAGCGGTGGGTGGCCTATTTCGTCTGGAAATCCGTGGGTATTTCCCATACCATCCCGGATTTCCGCAGAATCCTGGAAAAAGGCACCACCGGCATCCGGGAGGACATTGATCGGCGCCTGAGCGACCCCAATCTGGACGGTTCCGGAAAAAACACCCTGGCCGCCATGCGCACGGCCCTCGCCGGGCTGGACGTCCAGGCCAAAAATCTTTCTGAAACCGCCCGGCGGGAAGCGGATACGACGAAAGACCCGAACCGCCGGATGGAGCTGCTGCACCTTGCCGGCATCTGCGCCAAAGTGCCGATGGCGCCCGCCACAACCCTGGATGAAGCCGTCAACTGCGTCAACATGGTCTGGATTGCGATGAACATGGAAAACGCCAACACCGGCCTGTCCTTCGGCCGCCTGGACCAGTGTCTCCAGCCCTATTTCCTGGCGGACATGGAAAAACTGACAACCCAAACCGAACGGTTCGATTATATTAAACACGCTGTCGAACTCATCGGGTGCCTGTTTTTAAGGCTCTCGGACCACCTGCCCCTGTCGCCGGACATCGGGAATTACCTGTTCGGCGGCGCGTCTTCCACCCAGGCCCTGACCCTGGGCGGCGTCACCCCGGACGGCAAGGACGGGGTCAACGACATGACCTATATCATGCTGAAAGCCGCCGAAATGCTCGGGCTCCGGGATGTGAACGTCAACGCCCGGTTCCATCCGGACGTGAACTCCGGCACCTATTTAAAACGTCTGTGCGAGGTCAACATCATCACCGCCGGCACCCCTTCCCTGCACAACGACAAGGCAGTCTTCGCCGCCCTTTCCCCGCACGGCTATCCCATCCGAGACATCCGGGACTGGGCCGCCACCGGTTGCGTGGAGCCAACCATTTCCGGCAAACACATGGGGCACACCGGGTCCATCCTCTTCAACCTCGTGGCCCCTCTGGAAATGGCCCTGCACAACGGCTATCACCCCCTGATGCGATGGCGGCCGGGAACGGAAACCGGACGAGTGGAGGCGGGGGATTTTCCAGAATTTGAGGATTTTTTCAACGCCTATGCCGTGCAACTGGAGTTTCTCATCCATCAGGCCGTCACGTTTAATAACATGCTGGCGGAAATCCACGCCCGATACCGTCCCACACCGCTCTTAAGCGCCCTCATGCAGGGCCCGGTGGAATCGGCAAAAGATGTGACCCGGGGCGGGGCGGTGTACAACTCGTCCGGCACCTCCAATATCGGGCTGGCGGATGTGGCGGATTCCCTGACGGCCATCAAACGTCTGGTGTATGACCGGAAAACCGTATCCTTCGCCCGGCTGAAAACCGCCATTGACGATGATTTCAATAATGACCCGGCTCTTTCGGCCATGATCGCCGGGCAGGTTCCCAAATTCGGGTCCGGCGATGCGGAAGCCCTTGCCATGGCCGACCGGGTGGCCCGGCTGATTCATGAAATCCACCAGAAACACCGAAATTTCCGGGGCGGCCCCTACACCACCGGGTTCTGGTCCATGTCCCAGCACGTGGCCTACGGCTCCCTTTCCGGGGCCCTTCCCTCCGGACGCAGAAAGGGGAAGGCCTTCACCCCCGGCCTCACCCCCCACCCTTCGGCGTCCGCGAGTTTTCTGGACAATATCCGGGACGTGGCAAAGCTCCCCCCGGAATCCATGGACAACAACATCGCCTTTAACGTCAAGCTCAACCTGAATCCGGAAGACAGCCGGGAAAAAAACGTGGACATCATGTCCGCTTATGTGAAAACCTATTTTGACCTCAACGGCATGCAGCTCCAGTTCAACGTGGTCACGTCGGAAATGCTCAAGGATGCCATGGCCCATCCGGACCTCTACCGGCACCTGATGGTGCGCATCTCCGGCTATAACGCCTATTTTGTGATGCTGAACCGGGACATCCAGATGGAACTGATTGAGCGGGCGGAATACGGATTATAATCGAAATCAAAAGGAGGCGTTCATGCTTGAATACGTCAGACTAAACATCCGGCTCCGGGCCGTCACCGAGGTGGTGCTGCCCGTTCACGCGGGTTCCACGCTCCGGGGTATGTTCAAGACATCCCTGCGCCGGGTCTGCTGCCCTTTGCGAGGCGAGAAATGCCGGGGCTGCATGCTGCGGGACCGGTGCGTTTACGCAATGGTGTCGGAGAATTTCACCGAAACCGGCGAAAACACCGTTCTCCCCTATACTCTGGCCTGTTCCGGCGCGGGGGGCCGGTATGCGCCGGGCGATTCCCTGTCCTTTACTCTCACGGTTTTCGGCAAGGCCATCGATTTTCTACCTTATATTATATACAGCTTAAGCGAATGGGAACGGCTGGACATCTCGCGGTTTCAGTCTTTCCGCACCCAGGGAAACGGGGGCGGCGATTCCCCGGACCCATGCCAGGCCGACGGCCCCCCCAAGGGTCGGGTGGCGCTCGCGGCGGTGGAACAGGTTTCGGACCTTGAAACCCGCACCCTGTACACGCCCGGCCAGCCCTTCCGCACCCCCGCGCCCGGCCTGATCGCCCCCCTGCCCGCCCCCCCAACCGGCGACGGCGTGTTCCGGGTCCGGCTTGATTTCATGTCTCCCGCCCGGATTTTCCGGAAGATCCAGACTCCCGGCGGGGCGCGGAAGAAAACCCTGGTAACCCCTGAACTCTTCGATTTCAATCATTTTTTTAAGGCCATACAAACCCGATGGTTCGGACTGACCACCCATTTCGGGACCGCCCCGCCGGCTGACGGACCGCCCCCCGGACCGAGGGGGGCGGCGGAGGCGGCCGTTCCCCTGATCCGGGCGGACCAAAACCATCTGCGGCTGGCGGCGGTGCGACGGTGCGACGCCAGAAAACCCCGGTGGTATTTTTATGACGGGTTCATGGGAAGCGTGGAGTTCGAGGCGGTTCCGTCCGGGCTCATTCCCTGGATCGCGGCGGGGGAAGTGCTCCAGGTGGGCAAATTCCCCACCATGGGATTCGGGGAGTACCGGGCAATAATTAATGATTAACAATGGATTGAATATGATATGGGAGAAAACACCCGTAAAATTCCGGCAAACGATATTCAGAAATTGTTCCGGAACCCTGATTTGACATGTTTTTGCATTTAAATCGGATGGATATGCATGATTTCGAGGAAAATGGGTGTGCTGTTCAGGGTCAAAAAATTTCTGAATATACCCCCTTCCGGGGGCATGGGGGAACCGATATTCAGAAATGGGTGGTTTTGGGGAAAAACGGCATTTTTGATGCAATGAAAATATCTTTCAATATCGGCATCTTGCAAAGCGGACAAAATAGACGTTCAGACCGGAAAAACCCGAATTTCTGAATATCGGCGTTCCAGCCGGATTTAAAAATCGATATTCAGAAATTATTTTTTTGACTTTTATAATGGAAACAATTAGATATCAATTTCAGACCCTGAAAATCGCAGCGTTTGGGGGGTTACACCCGGCCGATATTCAGAAAAAGTGAAAAAATCATGCAACACATCGGAAACAAAGAAAAATCAAAATTTAATGAGAAAGGAGGAAGCCGCCATATTCACATTAAATGCAGTAAAAATCCTGGCCCTGAGGGCCAGGCCTTGGGCTACCCCTAAAAGGGGGTTAGTATACCTTGCCCCCTGAGGGGGCAAGGAAAGTTGTCCCCCATTTATTTATTCATCGAACAAATTTAATTGC
>JBAQUK010000076.1:0-44202 GCA_049297455.1 Desulfosalsimonadaceae bacterium
TTGTCCGTAAAACGCGCCGCCGTCGGGCCATGTGCTCGTTTGCCATTGGCCGATGATTTCCGCGCTGGTTGAGGTGTTGTCGACAATCTGTATCGCCGACTCCTGGGCTGAGGCGGGCAAAGGATGAACGCCGGTAAAAACAAATAGAATAAAAAGGATTACCGACGATCTGATCATTCTCTTTGCCGTTTCCATGATGTCTCCTTGACGGTGATGGGATTCGCGCACTGAGTAGATTCATCGCTAATTAGCTAATGAATTAAAACAAATAAATTCGGAATGATATAAAGTGTTTCGTTTGAGGTTGGTAAATTCTCAATGAGTTTTAGAGGTCGAACAGGATGAAATTTAGTTTTGAATATGCGCTTTGTATAGGTTTATTTCTATGAAAAATCAAATAAAAAAAGTGCCCATCTAATTATTTTGGTTCATCCGATCGAAGCGCACTCTGTCAGATTGAAATGGGAAAATCGTAATGAGGCAGGATTCCGGTTCGGCGAGATTGTTTGATAGTTGGCGACGCAGTTTAGGGATTTCAGAAGAACAAAGATACCTGTTTACGGGGAGCATTCTTTTTTTCTATTTCTCCCGCAGAGACGCTGGGACGCAGAGGGAAGTATCCTTTGGGGGCATTATTCTCTGCGCCTCTGCGCCTCTGCGCGAATAATTTTTTGGCCGCTATTCAGGAATATTAATTTTTCGGTGCTCCCTCACAACCGCCAGTAGTTGACGCCGGCTTTTTTGACCGCTGAGATATCCAGTATGGATTTGATATCCACAATGCAGCCGGCGGGATTTAATCGATGGATCAAATCATCAAGGGGAAGCTGTCTGTATACGCCATGTCCTACTGCAATGATCATGGCGTCCAGGTCTTTCATGGCGTCCCAGGGGCTTAGGCGAACTCCAAAAAAATTTTGCGCATCACCTGCATCGACCAGCGGGTCATGGACAAGGGGTTGAATGCCATAAGATGTCAGTTCGTCAATGATATCGGCCACCCGTGAGTTTCTGAGATCCGAGCAGTCCTCCTTAAACGTCAGCCCGAAAATGCCGACTCTGGCGTTATTAATACTGAGGCCGGAGCGGGTCATCAGTTTGATGGTCTGGGTCACCACAAACCGGCCCATATTGTCGTTGATCCTGCGGCCGGCCAGAATCACCTCCGGATGGTATCCGCAGGTTTCGGCCTTGTAGGTTAAATAATACGGGTCCACTCCAATACAATGTCCCCCAACAAGACCGGGCCTAAACGGCAGAAAATTCCATTTGGTGCCGGCCGCTTCCAGCACTTCCATGGTGTCGATGCCGAGCTTGTCGAATATCACGGCCAGTTCGTTCATCAGGGCGATATTTAAGTCCCGCTGGGTATTTTCAATCACTTTGGCCGCTTCCGCGGTTTTGATGGTTGACGCGCGATAAACCCCGGCAGTAATAATGGAACCGTACAGGCTGGCGACCTGATCCAGGGTGTCTTCGGTATCGCCGGAAACCACCTTGACGATGCGGGTCAATGTATGCTGTTTATCTCCCGGATTGATCCGTTCCGGGGAATACCCCACGTGAAACCCTTGTTTCCATGTCCGGCCGGAAAATTTTTCTAAGATCGGCACACAGACTTCCTCAGTGGCACCCGGATATACGGTGGATTCATAAACCACCACCGCGCCCTCTTTCATATACCGGCCCGCAGTTTCCGAAGCGCTTTTTAACGGGGACAGGTCCGGCTGCCGGGCATTGTCGATGGGGGTGGGAACCGCAATAATAATAAAATCCGCCGCCGCAATATTTTGGGGATCAGTCGTATATTCGATATACCTGGCAGCTTTTAATTCCGCCTCATCCAGTTCGCCGGTGGGATCTACATGCTGCTGGTAGGACGCGACCATACGCGCTTTCAGGTCATAGCCGATGGTGGGGTAATGTTTTCCGAATTCCACGGCCAGGGGAAGGCCCACATAGCCCAGCCCGATCACCGCAATGGTTGGTTTCTCAATTATCATGATGGATTAGATATATCCTTTTTTTCCTAAAAACAGCAAAATTTCCTGGGCGGATTCAACCGGGGTCCGGTCCGTGGTGTTGATCCGAAGTTCCGGCGACTCAGGTGGTTCATACGGGTCATCCACGCCGGTGAATCCCTTGATCAGCCCTGCCCGGGCCTTGGCATACATGCCTTTCCGGTCCCGGCGTTCGCATTCCGCAATGGGGGTTGACACATGCACTTCAATAAATCCGCCGTATTGTTCAATGGTCTGCCGTACTTCCCGGCGGGTCCGTTCATACGGGGCAATGGGCGCGCAAATGGCGATGCCCCGGTTTTTGGTGATTTCGCTGGCCACATATCCGATGCGCCGGACATTAATATCCCGGTGCTCTTTGCTGAAATTGAGCTCGCTCGACAGGTTATGACGCACAATATCCCCGTCCAGAAGCGTAACCGGCCGGTCCCCGATTTCAAGAAACAGGGAATACAGCACCTTGGCCACTGTTGATTTTCCGGCCCCGGACAAACCGGTTAAAAAAACGGTAAACCCCTGCCGCCGGGGCGGGGGGTAGGCTTTCTGAAGCTCTTCAACCACTTCCTTGAAGGTCGCCCACTCGGGAATGCGCCGGCCCTGATGAATACGGTTCCGGATATCGGTCCCGGTCATGAAAATCGTCTGGGCGGACGCAGACACCTCGTCAACACTGCGGTATTCATCTTCAAAGGGCAGATAAACCAGTTTTTCAAAGGAAACGATTTCAACATTCAGCTCTTCACTGAATTCCGAGGCGGTATTCCGGGCCCGGTCGCTTTCATAAAACGGCCGCCCATTTAAATCATGCCCAGGACTGGCATGGTCATGCCCCACGATAAAATGGGAACACCCGTAGTTCTTGGCGATGATGGCGTCCAGCACCGCGTCCCTGGGGCCCGACAGCCGCATGGCCAGAGGCAGCAGGGACGTGAGATGGGAATTGGGGGGAAAATACCGGGACACGGCCTGATAGCACCGGACCCGGGTATAATGATCAAAATCTCCTGGCCGGGTCATGCCCACTGCGGGCAACAAGAGCAAATTGGCCCGGGTCTGGCGCATGGCCCGCATGGTCATCTCAAACAGAAACCGGTGCAGGGGCTGCCGGGTCTGAAACCCCACAATCCGGTTCCACCCGAGCTTGGCATATATGGCCCGAAGCTCTGCCGGGGTCAGCCGAAGCTGCTTGAAATCGAAATGAAGGGGCAAACTGATGACTTCCAGATCGCCACCGATATAAAACGGTCCGGATTTATGGAATAAATACCAGACGCCCGGATGATGGGTATCCGTGGTTTCAAAAACCTGGCGTGCTTCCCTTTCCCGGTCCACCGGCCAGATATCTGTCACATGCATGACCGCGAGAAGAAAACCTTCAGGATCTCTGAGTGCCAGCGAATCTCCGGCTTTCAGTTTCCGGGCCAGGGTTTCCGAAACATCCAGACACACCGGAACCGGCCAGAGCACATCATTTTTTAGCCGCATCCGGTCCAGCACGGATTCAAAATCCGCCTGGTCCATAAATCCCGAAAGGGGCGAAAATCCGCCCACCGCCAGCATTTCCAGATCGCACAACTGGCGGTCATTTAAAGAGATATCCGGCAGATGCAGGGCTATTTCCTTCAGTTCCCTGGCCCGGTCCTCATCCACCAGCAGATTAACCAGCCGGCCCCCATGCGCGTTATGAATCGAATCGCTCATATGTTCATCACCCTGTTATGATCAGTGGTTGCCGTTAGACACAAAAAACCACGGGTTGAGCAGATTTTCCTTATTATACAACATCGGCCCGCCGGTATCACTCCTGAAAACAGCCGCTCCCGCGACTTCCGCAATGGCATGGCCTGCCGCCGTATCCCATTCCATAGTGGGCCCCAGCCGCGGATAGACATCGGCCTTGCCTTCCGCCACCTGACAGATTTTAAGGGAAGAGCCTGCGGAAATAAATTCCACGGCCCCGAGTTCGCTGCGTTTTTTTTCCACATAGGCCATCAGTTCCGGGGTGGCGTGGGACCGGCTCCCGACAATGGTAAAAGGGCCTTCGGCTTCGGTTTTTACTGAAATGGGTTGCGACATCTGAATAATCTCATTTGGTGAGGATAATTTCAGCATGTCGGCGCCGGTAATGGTCGCAACGTAGGCGCCGAAATCCTTGGCTGCGAAATACAGGCGATGAAACACCGGTACATAGATCACCCCCATGACCGGACGTTGATGGCAAACCAGGGCGATATTGACCGTAAATTCGCCATTTCGCTTGATAAATTCCTTGGTTCCGTCCAACGGGTCCACTATCCATAGACATGGCCATTGTTTCCGGACCGCATAATCAATGGATCGGCCCTCTTCGCTTAAAATCGGGATCCCGGTCCCCGACAGTCGTGCGACAATGGTTTTATGGGCCCTTTTGTCCGCCAGGGTCAGGGGGGATTTGTCGGATTTTTCCTCCACTCCGAAATCCGCCTGGGAATAGACTTCCATAATGGCATGGCCGGCTTCCACGGCAGCAATTATTGCCGGCAGAAGATAGGTTTTGATGTTCATGGGCGATTATTCAATATTGATGGAAATGTTTTGACAGATGGTTATAAAGCACCATAAATTAAACAACAGCATAGGTTAAGTCAACACTTAAATACCGGTCATTCATGGGATTTACGGTGACGATCGGCCTTATTTCTTTTTCCCAATAGATATGGACGGCCCATGAAAGAATCCCATATCCGGAAATTAAAAATCCTTGCGGATTTTCTCCTTGACAGACCCTCATCCCGGAATTATTTTTAGCATTCGCTCAAAACAATAAAAAATGTTCCATATGAAATTTTATGAATAACTCAGCCCTTCAAAAAGAATTTTACCAAAACCCCATGGGCAAGAAAGTGTTAACCTGCATTCAGTGCGGCACGTGCAGCGCGTCCTGCCCCCTGAACGGGATGATGGACCATGCGCCGCGGGAGATCTTCGCGCTCATCCGCGACGGCAACATGGAAGAAGTCCTCCGATCCAATACCCCCTGGTTCTGCGTGTCCTGCTACCAGTGCATGTCACGGTGTCCCAGGGAAATTCCCGTGACCGACATCATGTACCTGCTGAAACAAATGGCGACGGAACAGCGTCTTTTCCAGCATGATCACAATATGCCCGACATGTATCAGGAATTTTTCCGGGATATTGAACATCATGGAAGGGTGACGGCCGCCAGCCTGATGCGCCGGTACGGCATGAAACACCCCGGCGACATGATGGGGAAAATGTCTCTGGGTATGAAACTGCTAAAGCGGAAACGGCTGGAACTGATCCCGCAACAAGTCGGGCATCCCGGCCGGTTTGCCAGCCTGTTTCGCAGAAAGGCAAACAAATAAAATGGGTTACGGATTTTACCCCGGATGCGCATACAAAACCGAGGCGGTTTACAGGGAGTCGGTGGAGGCCGTGAACCGAGTGATCGGACTGTCAATGCCCCACATCAACGACTGGAACTGCTGCGGCGCCACCAGCATTTTCAGCCTGGACCAGGCGGATGCGCTGACGCTGACCGGAAGAATTTTCGCTTTGGCCGAAAAACAGGGGATGGACACCATTGTCACCACCTGCAATGCCTGTTACACCACGCTGCGGAAAGCCCACAAATTATTGAAAACGGATACGGGTCTTGTGGACCGGATCAATGAACGCCTGTTCACCCAGGGGCTTAAAATTGGAAATCTGCCCCCGGTTCGCCACCTGCTCGAAGTCTATTATCATGACATCGACGAAACCGTGTGGGCGCAGAAACGGTCCGGCACATTCAAGCCCATGAAAATCGCCTCCTATTACGGGTGCCAGTTTTCCCGGCCCTGGGGGGATATCGATGATCCCGAGCAGCCGCAGATGATGGATCGTTTCCTTGCCCGCTTAGGCTATACACCCGTCGATCATTCCGCAAAAACCTTGTGCTGCGGCGCTTCTCATTTTATCACCTATGAAAACGACTGCCTGAAGCTGAACGAACGAATCATGGGCGAAATCAGAAGAAAAGGCGCCCGGGCCATCAGCGCCATGTGCCCCTTGTGCCAGATCAACCTCGACGCTGTTCAGGAAAAACTGAAAGGCCCTCAGATACCCGTACCCTATTTCACCCAGCTTGCCGGGCTTGCCCTCGGACTTTCGCCCCAGGTTCTGGGGTTGAGCAAATTACTGGTGCCCATGAAAGTGTAATTTGAAATTTCAAAATCGAGACACAAAGCAATTACCATGAAATATGAACAACCCGCCATAGGCGTCTATATCTGCCACTGCGGCATGAACATTTCCCCGAAAGTGGATGTCGAAAATGTCGCCGCATTCGCTGGAACCCTTGATCATGTCGTTGTTGCCCGTGATTACAAGTTTATGTGCTCAAACCCCGGCCAGGCATTTATCATTAAGGATATCCGTGAAAAGGGCCTAAACCGCATCATCGTGGCGTCGTGCTCGCCCCGGATGCATGAGGCGACATTCCGGAAAGCGTGCGAACAGGCGGGCATCAACCCCCATTATTTCCAGATGGCCAATATTCGCGAGCAGATTTCATGGGTGACAAAGGATTCCAATGAAGCTACCGCCAAAGCAAAAGACCAGGTGGCGGCGGCCGTGGCCCGGGTTGTGTATCACGCGCCCTTGACCAGCCGGGAAATCCCGGTCAAAAAATCAGTGCTGGTGGTCGGCGGCGGCATCGCCGGGATCCAGGCAGCGCTAACGTCTGCAGAAGCCGGATACGCCGTTCATCTGGTGGAACGGGAACCCTCCATCGGCGGACACATGGCGAAATTCGACAAAACATTTCCCACCTTAGATTGTGCGGCCTGCATCATGACCCCGAAAATGGTGGAAGCGGCCCAGCATCCCAATATCACCCTTCATACCTACAGTAAAGTGGCTTCCGTGGAGGGTTTTGTCGGCAATTTCAAAGTCGGTATCCGCCAAAAACCCCGTTTTATTGATGCAGCCAAATGCACCGGGTGCGGCGTCTGCACCACCAAATGCCCGGCCAAAGTCATTTCCGAATTCGATCAGGGGCTGACCTTTCGTAAAGCCATCTATTCGCCGTTTCCCCAGGCCATTCCCAATACGCCGGTGATCGACAGGGAGAATTGCATCTATTTTACCAAAGGCCGTTGCCGGGCTTGTGAAAAATTCTGTGAAGCCGGAGCCGTGGCGTTTGATCAAAAAGAAGAAATCATCACGGTTGAAGCGGGAAGCATTATCGTTGCCACGGGATTTCAGGCATTTGACCCCACGCCCCTGACCCAATACGGATATGGCAGGTATCCGGAAGTTTACACCAGCCTGGAATTTGAGCGCCTCAATAACGCCACCGGCCCCACCTCCGGAAAAATCTTGATGAAAAACGGAAACCCCCCGGAAAAAGTCGCCATCGTCCATTGCGTGGGGAGCCGGGATTCCAGATATCACGCCTACTGTTCCCGTGTCTGCTGTATGGTTTCCATGAAATTCGCCCATCTGGTGCGGGAAAAAACTGGTGCGGAAGTGTGGGAATTTTATATCGACATCCGTTCCCCCGGCAAACTCTATGAGGAATTTTACAACCGGGTGCAGGAAGAAGGTGTGCATATGATTCGGGGAAGGGTCGCCGAGGTGACCGATATTCCGGAAAATGCGAGAAATGAGGGACGGCTCACGGTGGTGGCGGAAAACACCCTGACCCGGCGCATCCTGAGAGTTCCGGTTGACATGGTTCTCTTGAGCGTTGGTCTTGAACCCGCAGAGGGCAGCGATTCCATCGGCAGAATGCTCGGGGTTCAGCGAGATAAGGACGGCTGGTTTAACGAACTGCACGCCAAACTGGCCCCGGTCAAAACCGCCATGAACGGCATTTTTCTGGCCGGTTGCTGCCAGGGCCCTAAGGACATTCCGGACACTGTGGCCCAGGCTTCCGCGGCCGCCGGAGAAGCTGTATCCCTGCTTGCCAAAGGGACGGTCAAGACCTTGGCTGAAATATCATATATTGATCCGGACCTGTGCAGCGGATGCAAAACCTGCATCGGGGTTTGCCCATACACCGCCATCGGGTTTGACGAAGGCCGGAGAATCGCCGTGGTGAATGAAGCGTTATGCAAGGGATGCGGCAGTTGCGCCGCCGCCTGCCCCAGCTCTGCTGCCAGCATCCGGCATTTTACCGACCGGCAGATTATGGAAGAAATGGAGGCCATATTAACGGCTTCGTAATACTTACCAACTTGAAAAAGGCATCAATATGAATGCGTTGGCTGAAATTGTAGAAAATAAGGCGGGAACACCGTTGACAGCGTTTGAGCCCAAAATCATCGCAATGGTCTGCAACTGGTGCACCTATACAGCCGCCGATCTGGCCGGCACTTCCCGGCTGATGTATCCGTCCAATGTCCGCATTGTCCGTCTCATGTGTACCGGCATGATTGATTCAAAATATATTTTAAAAGCATTTTTTGACGGCGCGGACGGGGTGTTCATCGGCGGGTGTCATCCCGGCGACTGCCATTATATCAACGGCAATCTCAAAGCCGTCAAACGGATCACCGGTGTCCGTAAACTGCTGGAACAATTCGGATTTGACCCGGCTCGCCTCAAGCTCCAGTGGATCGGCGCGAGCGAAGGCCCCGAATTTCAGCGCCACATGACCGAATTCGTTTCCACCGTTAGAGCCTTGGGACCGAACCCGGCCCGTGATTGTATGATATTATAAGAGGATACCCATGCACCCATTCGCATTGCTTAAAACAGACGGTCGTCTCTCAAGCAGCGTCGCCGGTTTTTTAAAAAAATTGCTGACGGACAAAATAGCGGACGCTGTCCTGGTCGCCGCGCCGACCCCCTATTCTATACTTCTCATGCCCACACTGTTTACTGACCCGGAGCAAATAGACAAAGCCGATCCTCTGGCGCCCGCAGCGCCTTTTAATACGGCCCGTCAGGCAGCATCGATTTTAAAGCATGAAACCGGCAAACGCATCGCCCTGGTGCTTCGGCCCTGCGAAATACGGGCATTGATTGAATTAACCAAATTAAAACAGTGTGTTCTGGAAAACACCATCATCATCGGCGTGGAGTGTCTGGGCCGCATGGAAAACGCGGTATATCTTGAAGCTTCGTCTCAAAATGCCAACCTGACACAGGCATTTTATGATGATCCGCTCCTGCAGGACAGGATTTGTTCGTCATGCGCCATCTGCACCCGGTTTCAACCCGTGAATGCGGATATCTGCCTGAGCGTGATCGGAATGTCCACGAGTGATGCCATCGGTTTGTCCGCTGAAACCGACGAAGGACTTTCAATTTTAAAACAACTGGGGTTTGAAACCAGTGAAGCGCCCGCCAGTCGGCAGGATGCCGCGAGCCACCTGCTTGAGAAGCGGGAGAGTGCAAAAACGGCGGCTTTTGAAAAGACCAGGGAAAAGACCGATTCCATTGAAAAATTTCAACGCTATTTTGCCGACTGCCTGAACTGCCATAACTGCCGGGTCGCCTGCCCGGTGTGTTATTGCCGGGAATGCGTGTTCCTGACGGACGTATTCGCCCATGATCCGGAAGTGCTGCTGCGCCGCGCATCCAAAAAGGGGATGGTGAAGCTGCCCACCGACACCACCATGTTTCACATGACCCGCATGGCGCACATGGCCCATGCCTGCGTCGCCTGCGGGCATTGTTCCAGCGTCTGCCCCAGTCATATTCCGGTGGCCGACGTGTTTATCCGGGTGGCAGAAGAAATCCAGAATCTGTATGCCTATGAACCGGGCCGGGATCTGTCCGAGGCCATTCCCCTTCTGGTGTTTAATGAAGGGGTTTAGGCTGTAGCGGGTTAGGCTTTAGGAAGGTCTGAATAAATCATTTTAAAAGCCCATTCCACCCGCCCTAAAAGCCTATAGCCTACAGCCTAAACCACCTGATATACAACCAACAGGAGTTCAACCCCGCAAAATGGTTTTGAACAACCAAAAATACCCCCATGTGCTCATCGTCGGCGCCGGTATCAGCGGCATGCACGCCGCCATTGACCTGGCCGAAACCGGGTGCCGGGTCACGCTGATCGATAAAGCGGCGGCTCCCGGCGGCATTCTGACCCAGATCGATCACCAGTTTCCGGATGACCATTGCGGCATGTGCCGCATGCTCCCGATGATCAACCGGGATGATTGCCGTCAGGTCTGCCTGCGCAAAGGGCTGGACCATGAACACATCCAGATTTTAACACAGACGGAAGTGTTTGAGGTGAGCGGCGCGCCGGGGGACATGACCGTCACTCTGACAACCATCCCCACCGGGGTCGACCCGGAACGGTGCACGGATTGCGGCGAGTGCGAAACCCCTTGCCCGGTGAGTGTTCCGGACACGTTCAATGCATCCCTTTCCTCGTGCAGAGCCATCTATAAGCCCGTGCCCCACCAATCGGGGACAACGCGCACCATCAACTGGGATGCCTGCACCCGGTGTGACGCCTGCCGCAACACCTGCCCGGAATCGGCCATCACCCTGGACCCCACTCCGCAAACCCGGACCCTCCAAAATATTGCGGGGGTGATTTATACACCGGGCGCGGAACTGTTTGACCCATCCACGGTGGATCTCTACGGGTTCGGGATATTGCCCAATGTGGTCACGTCCACGGGTTTTGAGCGTATTTTAAACAGTGCCGGGCCTTTTGCCGCGAGTACGGTAAGGCCGTCCGATCATCAGCCCATTAAAAAAATCGCCTGGCTCCAGTGCGTGGGCTCCCGCAACCTGATGATCGGGGCTGACCATTGTTCCACCGCATGCTGCATGATCGCCGTCAAGGAGGCGGTTCTGGCCCGCCAGAAAATCGGGAGCCATGTGGAAACCACCATTTTTTATATGGACATGCGCACCTTTGGCCGCGATTTCCAGCGATACAAAGACCGGGCGGAAAAAGAACTGGGGGTCCGGTTCATCCGCTGCCGGGTCCACAGCATTGAGCCTGCGGACACCCCCGGCGATCTGATCATCAGTTATGTGGATGCCGAGGGCCGCAGGATTGAAGAAATATTTGACCTGGCGGTACTGTCCACCGGCCGGAAATCCGCCCCGTTATTGCCGGACTTTGTTCGCCATGAAGGGGTCTTCATGCCGGATTCGGTCCAGCAATTCAAGGACATATCCGAGTCCGTAATCGCGTCCGGCGCTGCTGCCGCAAGATTGCTCAAAAAAGTCCTCCCCAAAACCCATGAAAAAACGGCTGTGGATGGTCCGGGTGCCGATTCACAAAGCAGACCCGTGGAGAAAACCGCCTTGGTCGTCGGGGGCGGGCCTGCCGGACTGAGCGCGGCCCTGACCCTTGCGGGGGTTGATGTCAATGTAACCCTGGTTGAAAAAAATGACGCCCTGGGCGGGAATGCGGCCCATATTGTTGATAAAGACACCAGACAATCCATCAATCAGTTAATTGCGGACGTGCAAAACCATCCGCTGATTACGGTTTATAAAAACGCCCAGGTGATCCACCATCAGGGTATTCCCGGCCGGTTTGTCTCCCGGATCAGGCTTGGGGAAGAAAGTCAAAAAATACTGGTGCACGGCGCGACCATCATCGCCGCCGGCGGCCATGCCGCCCAAACCGATGCCTATGGTCTCGGCTCCCATGACCGCATTGTGACCCAGTTTGAGATGGAAAAACGCCTCCATAACGGGAAACTGGATCAACACCCCCCAAAATCCGTGGTCATGATCCAGTGCGCCGGGTCACGGGAAGAACCCGCCAATTATTGCAGCCGCATCTGCTGCGTCAAGGCACTGAACAATGCGATTGGCTTAAAAGAAAAGTGGCCGGAGACGGATATCCGGATATTTTACCGGGACATTATGACTTGCGGGGACACTGAAGCGCTCTATACCGAAGCCAGACGCAAAGGCATTTTCTTTATTCCCTTTGACGTGAACACCAAACCGGCTGTGAGCATTGACGGACCGGATATCCTCGTCAGCGGCCATGACCCGATAAAAAATGCAGCGGTCAGTTTTAAACCTGATATGCTCGCATTATCCACCGGGGTATCGCCGAATCCTGCGGAAGACATGGCCCGGATATTCGGCATACCCCTCACGGTTGACGGATTTATTAAGGAAGCGGATTATAAATGGCGGCCGGTGGATAGTCTCAGAGAAGGCATTTTTGTAGCCGGGCTGGGACGGGCTCCCCAAACCGCCCTGCAAAGCATACGGGAAGGCGAAGCTGCCGCCTGCCGGGCGCTTCGCATTCTTGCAAGCGAGGCCATCAAACCCCAGCGGGTCACGGCTGTTGTCCGGCATGCCATCTGCTCCCGCTGTGAACTCTGCATAGATATTTGTCCCTATGGCGCACGGTTTGCCGATACGGAACAAAACCGCATCATGGTGGATGCCGCTGCCTGCCAGGGCTGCGGGGCCTGCGCCGCCATTTGCCCCAACAGCGCGACGCTTTTGGGGAATTTTGAGGATCACGGGATGATGGGGACGCTGGAAACAGCACTGGGATAGGCTATTGGCCAATCACTGCCCGCGAATTTTTCCTTAATCATTGTGAATAGATGAGTTATACATAAAACGAGATGGTTACAAAAATCCAAAGATGGGGAAGCAGCCAGGGGTTTCGCATCAGTAAGAATCTGCTTGCAGATGTGGAACTTGATGTCGGCGACGAGGTGAATATCAGCGTAAAAGACGGCATAATGATCGTTGCGCCCGCCAAAAGGGAACGCGGCCGTCAAAACCTTAAAGATCTCGTGGCGCGTATTCCTGAAGGATATCAATCCTGTGAGTTTGACTGGGGATAACCGGTTGCCAAGAACGAATGGTAGATCCGGAAAAGAAAGGGTACACACATGAAAAAACTTTTGCTCATTGCGGTACTTTTATTCGTCGGCTATATAATTTTTAATAGTCCATCCAACTCGCTTTTAAACGAAGATATCTCTCCGATTTCTGAGCAAAATACCAGTGAATCGGACACAATTATTTCCGATGCGTTCTCAAGACATCAAAGTAATATACAAGTTTCTGGTCAAGGTTCCGTCATTAAACTCTTGCCGGACGACAACAGCGGCAGCAGGCATCAAAAATTCATAATCAGGTTGTCTTCTGGGCAAACGGTTTTAATCGCACACAACATCGATCTTGCTCCCCGAATTAACGCCCTTCGAGAAGGTGATTCTGTTTATTTTAACGGCGAATACGAATGGAACGAAAAAGGGGGCGTTTTACACTGGACGCATAGAGACCCAAATGGATCCCACATGGATGGTTGGCTGGAACATGAGGGTCAAAGGTATCAATAATAATTGATAAATACCGAAAACCTGTAATTACGCACAGGAGCAATCCCATGTTAAAAAAAATTCTGTTCCCAGGAAAATATATTCAAGGCCCCGGCGCTCTGAACGAATTGCCGTCCCTGATAAAGACGTTCGGCAGCCAGGGGCTGATCCTTGCCTCCCCAACCGCGCACAAGAGGGTTCTTCCGGACAGCAGTCTGGATCTGAACGCTCACGCTTTAGCTGTCGAACAATTCTCCGGCGAGTGTTGTGAAAAGGAACTATCAAGACTTGCTGCCGTCATCCGGGATAAACAGGTGGATGTGCTGGTGGGCATGGGCGGCGGAAAAACCATCGATACAGCGAAAATCGCCGCCGACCGGGCGAATATTCCCGTCCTGATCGTTCCCACAATTGCCTCCACGGACGCGCCTTGCAGCGGATGCGCCGTATTGTATTCCGAAGCGGGTGTTTTCGAATCGGTTTATTATCAGAAAGCGAATCCCGCGGCGGTTCTGGTGGATACGGAAATCATCGCTAATGCCCCGGTCCGTTTTCTGGTGGCCGGCATGGGGGACGCCCTGGCAACATGGTTTGAGGCAAAATCATGCAGCGCCACCCAATCCCCGAACGAGTGCGGCGGGCTGAGCACCCGGACCGGTCTCAGCCTCGCCAGACTCTGCTATGATACCTTGCTTCAATACGGCGTTACCGCCAAAATCGCCGCAGAAACGCATATCATCACTCCGGCCCTGGAGCATATCGTGGAGGCGAATATTCTGTTGAGCGGCATCGGGTTTGAAAGCGGCGGCCTGGCGAGCGCCCATTCCATTCACAACGGCCTCACGGCACTGGAAGAAACGCACAGCTATTACCACGGCGAAAAAGTGGCTTTCGGCGTTCTGGCCGGCCTTCAGCTCACCGACGCCCCGCCGGAAGAATCGGACATTGTTTTCACTTTCTGCGAAAAGGTGGGCCTGCCCACCACCCTTGCGGACCTCGGACTTCCGCATTTCGACCGGGAAAAATTGATGCCTGCTGCGGAAAAAGCCTGCGGACCCGGCGAATATATTCATCACGAAGCGGGCACGATAACGCCTGAAAAAGTCCTGAACGCCATGCTGGCCGCCAACGCCATCGGCGAATACCGAAAAACCAAACGGATTTAAGGGAAAAGTAACCATGCTCTCCATCAAAGAAAAAGCCCCGCTTAGGCCCATCCAAAGCGTTCCCGATCTTTGCCTTTCCTGCGGCACCTGTTCCGCAGGCTGCCCCCTCACCGGCATCAGCGGTTTCGATCCCCGCAAAATCGTCCGGATGGTGCTTGAGGGCAACGACCAGGAACTGATCGACTCCCCCCTGCCCTGGCTCTGCACCATGTGCGGCAAATGCGAACATGCCTGTCCCATGGGCATCAATATCGTCCATATCATCCGGACTGCACGGGGTATGGTGGACCGAGATAACGTACCCGGAATGATTCATAAAGGAGTGGAACTGGATCTTGAAACCGGCAACAATCTGGGACTACCGGCGGAGGACTTTCAGTTCATCATCGAGGATGTGGCGACGGAGCTTGCGGAAACCCCCGGTTTTGAGGATTTCCAGGTGCCATTTGACAAACAGGGAGCGAACCTTCTCCATACCCTTCACAACAAACTGGTGAACACCCAGAATGAAGACCTGATCCACTGGTGGAAAATTTTTTATAAAGCCGGGGAAGACTGGACCATTCCTTCCGTCAACTGGGAAGGCGTGAACTGGGGACTATTTTCCGGCGATGATGACGCCATGAAAACCTTTGTGGGCCGCATTGTGGAACACATGGAGAATCTGGATATCAAAAACCTGATGTACCCGGAGTGAGGGCACGCGTATCTGGCGACCCGGTACGGGTTGCAAAAATGGTTTCCGGATTTCTTTGACCGGTTCGGTGCGTTCACGGTATTTGACCTGCTGGTGGATTACATCAAATCCGGCCGCATTAAAGTGGACAAGACCCAAATCACCGGCCGCATTGCCTATCATGATCCCTGCAATTACGGCCGAAAGTCCGAAGAGCTGTTCGGACACGGGTTTTATGAGGAGCCCCGATGGGTGCTGGACCAGTGCGTGTCCGACTGGGTTGATTTAACCCCAACCAAAGGCAACCAGTATTGCTGCGGCGGCGGCGGCGGAACCCTGCTGACGCCTTATAAGGATGAACGGCTGGCTTACGGTGAGAAAAAAATCCGGCAGATCCGACAAAGCGGCGCGGATATGATCATCCTCCCCTGCCACAGTTGCCACGGCCAGATCAAGACGCTGCTGGCTGAAAACGGCATGGCGGATATTACCGTCAAATATTTGTGGGAGCTGGTGGCGGATATCCTGGTGATTGACTAAACCGCGTCTTCAGCCTTTGTATTTGGCGACGATTGCTTCAATCCGCCCCTGAATGTACGCCGCCAGCGCATCGGCTGTTTCCGACGATATGTGCTTGATGTCATTGGAAAGGCTTTCAATTTCCGCTTCATCCATGCCGATGGTCTTGTTCACCATAAAAGAATCCACCTCGCCGTCGTCTAAGATCATACCGCAGGCGCCAAACGCCCCGATATACGCATCATCCACGAAAATCGGCACCACCAGTTTCAGCAGCCCGGCATCACATTCCTCGATCACCGGTTCTTTCGTGTTTTTCGCCATTTCAGCGATATTCATGTGGGCCACCGCGCAGATAAAGCTCTGCCCCCGGTCATCCGCCTTGACCGCCGGACAAAACCGGTTCACCCATTGCTTGTAATCGGTGATCCGTATACCTTTGGTGTTAAATACGCTCGCATCCAGGCCGGACCGCTCATATATATCTTTTTCAAACTCAACCCACTTCTCAAGGGATAAAAGATCCGTCAGTTCCATTAGTTAATCCTTTATTGCATCGTTAATTCTCATGCGGCTGCCGCTGTATTGGTTTTTTGCGGATTCCAGACTTACACAAAAGTGCCGATTCTGTCAAACAAGCATCCGGTCTTTTTATCGGCTCCTTTTTATCCGTTGACAATCCACCATTACCTGATTAAAATCTTGTACACTAAAATAGTGTGCAAGATTTATATGAAAAAGTATGAGGAAATTGATATGCTAAAAAACATCACCCTGAGCGCTGACGAAGAACTGATCCAAAAAGCGAGAGAACGGGCACAAAAAGAAAACACTTCGTTAAATATCTGCTTCAGACAATGGCTGCAACAATATGTGAATTCCGGTGCAGCCCCTATGGATTATGACCATTTCATGCAATCGCTAAGCTACGCCAAATCAACACCGGCTTTTTCACGGGATGAATGCCATGAAAGATAAGTTCTTTATCGATACCAATCTCTTCGTCCGTTCATTTGATTCCGAACATCCGGAAAAACAGAAAATATCAAATGCCGTCATCCGAAGCGCCCTTCTTACCCGCAAGGGATGCATCAGCTATCAGGTGATTCAGGAATTTATCCATGCCGCCACCCAAAAATTCGTTGTCCCGCTTTCTTACGAGGACTCCAAAAAATATTTTGAAAAAGTGCTGGCTCCCCTGTGTGAAATGTTTGCCGGCATCTGTCTTTATCAAAGCGCAATGGATATCATGGAAAGATGGCAGCTTCAATTCTATGATGCGTTGATTGTCGCGGCGGCATTACAGGCGGATTGCCAGATTCTCTACACGGAAGGTCTTCAGCACAACCTGAAAATCAAATCCCTGACCGTGATTAATCCCTTTCTATAGATTCCATAGAATTGGGTTTTGCCGAACAATAATACGGGATTGTAAACATCCCTTTGTTTCTTTAATTTTTATCCCTGTTTTCGGAGATAACCATGCGGCGCAATTTGATTATTTTATGTTTAACCATTCTGTTCCTGCCTGTGGCCGGTGTATCCTCCGCTTTCGCCGTAACACCGGACAAGCCGCCATCCTGTCAAACGGCATCGCTCTCGCTTCAGCAGGCCATTCATGTGTCCTTGATTTCCAATCCCATGCTTTCGGCGGCCCGGTCCAGGCGGGAGGCTTCCGGCGACCGGCTCACCCAGGCCCGGTCCGGCATGCTGCCCCAGGTGTATTTCACCCAGTCGTTTCAACGCACCACCAATCCCATGTGGGTGCTGGGGACCAAACTGAACCAGGGCGTCATGACCGCCGGGGATTTCGCCCCCGACCTGCTCAATAACCCGGACGCCATCGACAACTTCAACTCCCGTTTCTGGTTTCTCTGGCCCTTGCTGGACGGCCCCACCATTTATGGCTGGAGACAGGCGGATCTGGGCGAGACTGCTTCAGGCGAGGCCCTTGAACGGACCCGGCAGGAAACTATCGCCCGGACAGTGGAGGCGTATGCGGATCTTTTATCGGCGCGTCACCAGGTAACGGTGATCGATCAAACCATCGACACCGCCGCCGCCCATCTCAAAATGATCGAAAAGCGCTTTGAAAACGGCATGGTGGTGAAAAGCGACGTGCTCCGGGCCAAGGTTCATCTGGCGGAACTGGAGCAAAACCGGGCCATTGCCAGAAGCGCTGCTGCGGTTGCCAGGGCGTCCCAGAACACGGTCATGGGCGAGGCTGCCGACCAGGATCTGAAGCTTTCGACCCGGTTATGCAAAACCAAGGAAACACTTCCGGAACTGTCCGAATTAATCGCCACTGCCGTGAGCCAGCGTCCGGATCTCAAACAAATGGACATGCAGGTGAAAATGGCCTCATCGGAAATGAACAAAGCCAAAGCCGGACACTGGCCGACGCTCAATTTAAACGGCGGGTATGAATACAATTCCGAGGAGCTGGACGACACCAATGAAAATTACACCATCGGTGCGGACCTCACCGTCAATCTCTTTTCCGGGGGCCGCATCACCGGACAAAGCCGGGAAGCGCTGAACAAACTTTCGGAAACCAGGGCACAGAAGCAGGCTCTCCTCCAGCAAATTCGTCTGGAAACGGAAAAGTCCTATTATGATCTCTTAAGCGCGGATGTGCGCATCACCGCTTCCGAGCTGGCGGTCCAGAACGCCGAGGAAGCCCTTCGCATCGTCAGCAACCGCTACGATACCGGACTGCTGAATATTGTGTCCCTGCTCGACGCGGAGCTGGCGCGCTACCGGTGCAACACGAGCTACTACACCGCGCTTCAGGATCATGTGAAGGCACGGGTCCGTCTGGCGCTGGCCCTTGGGACGCTGGATGAAAATTTTAGATAACGAAAGGATGTGATGAGGTGAAAATAAACCGACATATCAAATATTTATTAACGGAAGGGATGGCTTTTCTGGCCGTCTTTTGCCTTATGGCCTGCGGGAATGGCTCCGAAACCCAAAACGCCCCGGCCGAATCCGCCAAAACGGTTAAAACCGTGATTCAGGAAATCACATCCGCCAACCGGCCCATCTATTATGAAGCCACCGGAACAGTACGTCCGAAAACCGCGTCCACCATCTCCGCCAGAGTCATGGGTGAAATCAAGGAAATCACGGTGAACGCCGGTGACACGGTCAAAAAAGGGCAGATCCTCCTGCGCATTGAAGGCCGCCAGATATCGGCCGGGCTTGCCCAGGCCGAGGCCGGACTTCGGGAGGCCCGGCAGGGAGAACAGGCTGCCCAGTCCGCATTGCAGTCGGCCCAGGCATCGGCGGATCTTGCGGAAGCAACCCACAACCGGTACAAAAATCTGCTCGCCAGTCAGTCCGTGAGCCAACAGGAATTTGACGAGGTGGAAGCCAAATACCGTCAGGCCCAGGCAGCCCTGTCCCAGGCGAAATTCATGCAGGACGCGGCCCGGGAGCGGTCCAACCAGGCGCAGGCCGCAGTCGCCTCAGCCGAATCCATATTTGAGGACACCACCCTGACATCCCCCTATGACGGCACCATCACCGTCCGGCTGGTGGATGCCGGGGACATGGCGTCCCCCGGCCTCCCATTACTTAAAATCGATGAAACCGGACTCATGGAAGTCCACCTGCTCCTGCCCGAAACCCATATCGGCCTTGTGGCCTTAAATGATACTGTTTCCGTCGTGTTTCCGTCCCAGAAATCGGAACCGGCGGTCGCAGGGACCATCACCACCATAGACCCGTCCGCAGACCCGGCCACCCGGTCCTTTAAAATCAAGGTCACCCTGCCGGAAACTCCGGGCATCCGGGCCGGTATGTTCGCCCGTGTCATGGTTCCGGTGGGTGACGGGGGCATGATCCTGATTCCCAAAACCACCGTAGTTCAACAGGGCCAGTTGACGGCCGTATTTATTGTCGGCAAGGACAATATCGCCCGTTTCCGGCTCATCCGGCTGGGACGCACATTTGGCGAACAAGTGGAAGTGGTTTCCGGCCTTAAGGACGGGGATCGGTATGTGGCGGCCCCGGATGCCGGGATCTCCGACGGCGTGAAGGTGGAGGGGATATGACAAAAATATCCGGTCCTGCGGGGCATATCGCCCGCATGTTCATCAGTTCAAAGCTGACCCCTCTCGTCATCATCGCGGGTGTGTTTCTGGGCATCGCCTCGGTCATCGCCCTCCCCCGTGAGGAGGAACCCCAAATCATTGTGCCCATGGTGGATATTTTCGTGCAGTTGCCGGGCGCCTCCGCAAAGGAAATTGAGCAGCGGGTCACGTATCCCATGGAAAAACTGCTCTGGGAAATTCCGGGTGTGGAATATATTTACTCCACCTCCAGTCCCGGTTTTTCAATGGCCATTGTGCGGTTCTATGTGGGGGAAAACGAGGAAAACGCCATCACCCGGCTCCAGTCCAAACTCATGGCCAATTACGACCGCATCCCCTGCCTGGTCAGCCCGCCCCTTATCAAGCCCCGGTATATCGACGATGTGCCGATTCTGGCCATGACCTTCTGGAGCGATTCCGCAGACCATTATACCCTGCGGCGGGTGGCTGCGGAAGTGGAGGAAATCGCCAAACGCGAACCCAATGCATCCCTCACCCAAATCATCGGGGGCCAGCAGCGGCGCCTGGAAGTCCGGCTGGACCCGTCCCGGGTGGCGGCCTATGGCTTGGACGGTGCAAAAATCTCCCAGATGATTCAGGGTGCGAATCTGGAATCCCAGGCCGGAAGCTATCCGTCTCCCGAAGGACAGGTGCTGGTCCAGGCCGGCGGTTTTTTAGAGACTGCGGATGATGTGCGGCGCGTGGTGGTGGGCGTGCATCAGAGACGACCCGTGTATCTGGGGGATGTGGCCACCGTGACCGACGGCCCCAAGGAACCGGACAACTATGTATTTTTCAATACCGGACCAGCCGGGGAAAACATAAAGGTAAATCCGTCTCCCATGGGCGCGTACTCGGCGGTCACCCTGACGATTGCCAAACGCAAAGGCACCAACGCCATCACCGTGGCCGAACGCATCTTGAAGCGGGTGGAAGACGCCAAGGGCCGGGTGATCCCGAACAATATCCACCTGACCGTGACGCGGCATTACGGGGAAACCGCCAAAGAAAAATCCAATGAACTGCTCCTGCATATGCTCATTGCCGTGATGTCCGTCACCCTGCTGATCTGGCTGACCCTGGGCCGCCGGGAATCCGGGGTGGTGGCCCTTGCCATTCCCGTGACCCTGGCGTTCACTCTGACGGTGTTTTATCTTCTGGGCTATACCTTAAACCGCATCACCCTGTTTGCCCTCATCTTCTCCATCGGTATTCTGGTGGACGACGCCATTGTGGTGGTGGAAAATGTGGTCCGCCATCTCCGTCTGCCGGAAAACCGGCAGCGTCCCAAAATCACTGTGACTTTAGAAGCGGTCTCCGAGGTGGGCAATCCCACGATTCTGGCGACGTTCACGGTGATTGCGGCCATCCTGCCCATGGCGTTCGTGGGCGGACTGATGGGGCCATACATGCGCCCCATACCCGTGGGCGCATCCGCGGCCATGATTTTTTCCCTGCTCATCGCCTTTATCATCACCCCCTGGGCGTCGCTTCACCTCCTGAAACACGAGCACCCCAGCGATTCCCCAGGCGGGCACGGGGAGAAGGAGGACTGGAGCACGCGCCTTTACCGCCGGGTCATGGACCCCCTGATTCACCAGCCCCGGTGGCGGTGGGGATTTCTGGTTCTGGTGGTTCTGCTGCTTTTGGGCGCATGCGCCATGGTTGGCGTGGGGCTGGTGAACGTCAAAATGCTGCCCTTTGACAACAAAAGCGAATTCCAGGTCATTATCGACATGCCGGAATCCGCCACCCTTGAAGAAACATCGGCGGCGGCCCTGGAAATGGGCGCATACTTAAAAACCGTTCCCGAAGTGGTTGATTACCAGGTGTATGCGGGTGCGGCATCGCCCTTTAATTTCAATGGGTTGGTCCGGCATTATTATCTGCGGCAAAGCCCCTACATGGCCGATATTCAGGTCAACCTGGCCGGAAAGCATGACCGGGACCTTCAGAGCCATGATATCGCCAAACGGGTGCGCCCCCATCTCAAGGCCATAGCCGACCGGTATGATGCGCGCATCAAGGTGGCGGAAGTGCCGCCCGGACCGCCGGTGCTGTCCACCCTTGTGGCGGAAGTGTATGGGCCGAACAATGAGCGCAGGACGGAAATCGCCAAGGAAATCCTGGAAATTTTTGAATCCACGGACGAAGTGGTAGATGCGGACTGGTATATGGAAGAACCCCGGCCCCGCTTCCGGGTTGAAGCGGACCAGGAAAAAGCGGCCCTGCACGGCATTCCGGTGTCCCATATCGCCGACACCGTGCGCATGCAGTTGAGCGGTAAAGTGAGCGGGCTCCTGCATCAGCCCCTGGAAAAAGAGGATGTCAACATCGTTATTCTGCCGGCCCTTGAAGATCGGTCCGATATTGACCGACTGCTGGCCATGCGGCTTCCGGGTGCGGACGGCGGTTTGGTGCCCCTGTCCGAACTGGTCCAGGTCACCCCCATCGAAATTGACCAGCCCATCTATCACAAAAACCTCATGCCCGTGGTGTATGTGACCGGCGATGTGGCGGGCAAGAAAGAAAGCCCGGTGTATGCCATTCTGGACATGTGGAAAAAAATCAAGGCCATCGAGCTGCCCGAAGGTTATCAGATCGAACAGCACACCGCAGGACTCCCGGATACCGACAGCCGGATTGCCATGAAATGGGACGGCGAATGGCACATCACCTACGAGGTATTCCGGGATCTGGGCATTGCATTCGCCGTGGTGCTGGTGCTGATTTTTATTCTTGTGGTGGGCTGGTTCCAGTCGTTTTCAACGCCCATTGTCATCATGGCGGCCATTCCCTTTTCCCTGATCGGCATCCTGCCGGCCCACTGGGCCCTGGGAGCGTTTTTCACCGCCACAAGCATGATCGGATTTATCGCGGGCGCGGGCATTGTGGTGCGCAATTCCATTATTCTGGTGGATTTTATCGAACTGCGCATCGCCGAAGGCATGCCCCTCGACAAGGCCGTGATCGATGCGGGTGCGGTGCGGTTCCGGCCCATGATGCTCACCGCCGCCGCCGTGGTGGTGGGGGCAAGCGTGATCCTGTTCGACCCCATTTTCCAGGGGCTGGCCATCTCGCTCATGGCCGGGGAAGTGGCGTCCCTGCTTTTTTCCCGGATGACGGTGCCGATTCTCTATTATCTGGACAAACGGTGGGAGGCGGGGCATTTGAAACATCATGCATCCTGATAAAAAACCGAGGTTGCGCTGCGCAACTTCGGTTTTACGGGAATACAACCATCAGATATAATTTTTTTGATGAGGTCTTCTACCTCTCAAACGATAATTTTCCAGCACCGGTGAATGGTCTTTCGCTTGCTCACATAATCTTCCGGGATCGTGAGGTGGGTGATTTCTGTGACCTCACTCACATCCAGCCGGTCCATGCGGGGTGCAAAATCCTGGTGGTTGGTGGAAAAAAAGATCACGCCCCCTTTGCGCATCACCCCCCGCACGGCTGAGATCAAAGCCGGATGGTCCCGAAGAATGTCAAAATCAACGCCCCGGACGCGGGTGGTGGAATAAGACGGCGGATCCACCACCGCCAGATCATAAGTCTCGTTCGACCGCTTGGCTTTTTCCAGAAAATCAAAGGTATGGCCCTGAATCAACTGGTGCTTCGCCGCCACAATCCCGTTCACCTGCATGTTCTCCCTGGCCCATGCGATGGCGGTTTCAGACCGGTCCACGGATGTCGTGGATAGGGCCCCGCCTCTCGCCGCATAGCAGGAAAATGTGCCGGTGTAGCAGTACAGGTTCAAAAAATCCTTGCCTTCCGCCATGTCCCGGACCATCTGCCGGGTGTTGCGATGGTCTGAAAACAGCCCGGTGTCGATATAATCCCAGGGATTCACATAAAACTGAAAATCCCTTTCGCGCATGAGCAGCTTCCGGTTGGTGTGGTCGATGCGCTCATACCGCTTCCCGCCCTGTTTTCCGGCCTTGCGCTCCTTGAGATGCACGTTTTCCGCCGGAACCCCAAGGGCTTCCGCGACGCTCCGGCCCATTTCCGGCAGCCATTCCGGGATGGTCTGGGTCCGGGTGTATTCCGCAATCACCAAATGCCCGCCGTACCAGTCCACCACGGCCCGGATTTCCGGAATGTCCCAGTCATACAGCCGGAACACATCAATATTCTGCCGGGCAAACCGCTTGTGCAGGTGCTTGAATTGTTTTTTGACCTTATTGGCCAGCATTTCGGCCTGATGTTGAAATTTCGCCGCTGATTCCGCATCCGGCATGGATCGAATTCTCCTGTCTTTTCAATAGCATAACCATTAGAGGCTGGCTGAAAATCCTGTCCCCTCAAGCAACCTCTTCCTCAGTATCCGGAGCTTCCGTTTCATCTTCCACCGCATTCAACGGCAGCAGGACAATGGCGTCTTCGGCGGGAAGTTCCTGCACGTCTTTGAGCTTCCTGCCCACCGCCCGTGACCGGGATTTCGCCTTTTCGATGGTGTCCGACGCCTGATGCAGCTTCTTTTGCACCGCATCCAGGACATCGCCGTATTTCGTCCATTCGGTTTTGACCGCTCCCAGAAGATTCCAGACCTCGCTGGAACGTTTCTGAATGGCAAGGGTCCGGAAACCCATCTGCAGGCTGCTCAAAATCGACCACAGCGTTGTCGGTCCGGCGATCACCACCCGGCAATCCCGCTGAATCGCATCAACAAGACCCGTCCTGCGGATGACTTCGGCAAAAAGGCCCTCGATGGGCAAAAACAGAATGCCGAAATCCGTTGTCTTTGGCGGATTCAGGTATTTGCGGCAGATATCCGACGCGCAGGCCTTGACGCGGCTCTCCAACTGCTTTCCGGCGGCCTCCACGCCCTCCGCATCCGCCTGTTCCTGGGCCTCCATCAACCGCTGATAGTCTTCAATGGGGAATTTGGCGTCAATGGGAAGCCAGATCACCTCATCCCTGTCCGTGCCCTGCCCCGGCAACCGGATGGCAAACTCCACACGTTCGCCGCCGCCCTTGGTGGCCACGTTGGTCTCGAACTGATCGGGACTCAGCACCTGCTCCAAAAGCGCCCCAAGCTGCACCTCGCCCCACGTCCCGCGCGTCTTGACGTTTGTGAGCACCCTTTTCAGATCGCCGACGCCCGTGGCAAGTGTCTGCATTTCCCCCAGTCCCTTGTGCACCAGCTCCAGACGCTCGCTGACCTGCTTAAAGGACTCGCCCAACCGCTTTTCCAACGTTCCCTGGAGTTTTTCGTCCACAGTCTGCCGCATCTGTTCAAGCTGTTTGGCGTTGTCCGCCTGCATGGTCTGAAGTTTTTCTTCCACTGTGACCCGGACCGCCTCCAGTTTCTTTTCATTAGACTCGGAAAGCTTGCCGATCTCGGTGGACATGGCTTCAAGCTGAACCTTCTGAAGATGGGCCAGCTCGCCCATGGTTTTGGTGGTGGATTCCGTGATCCCCTTGAGGGCCGCGATCACCTCTTCCCGAAGCTGTTTGGCGCCGATGGCGGATTCCGTGCGGATGCCGTCGAGTTTTTCACCGGTTGTTTTCGTCAAAGCGGCGATCTGGGTTGAAAAGACTTCAAGCTGGGCTTTTTCCGCAAGGGCCAAATCCTTCATGGTTTTGGCGGTGGTGTCCGAAATGCTGTTGAGTGTCGTCACCACTTCTTCGCGAAGCTGCCGGGCGCCGGCGGCGGATTCAAGACGGACGCCATCCAGCTTTTCACCGCTGGTTTTGGAGAAGGCGGCCAGTTGACCGGCGAATGCCTCAAGCTGGACCCGCTGAACGCCCGCCAGTTCGCCCATGGTCTGGGTGATGGTTTCGGAAAGCTTATGGATGGTGCCCACGACTTCTTCCCGCAGTTGTTTTGCACCGGTGTCGGATGCGGCCCGGATGCCGTCCAGCCGGTCTCCGCTGTCCTTAACGAAAGCGCCGAGCTGAACGGAAAATGCTTCAAGCTGGCCCTTTTGCATTTTGGCGACAACCATCATGCGCTGCTGCGCTGCCTCGCTGAAAGTATTAAACGCCTCACTGAGTTCCTTCCGCTGTTCCCGCGCGGCCCTGCCCGATTCTTCCCGGTTTTGCGCCATTTCCGTTCGGACGGATTGCTCGATCCGCTCCTGGGCCTTTTCAATCGCATCCAGACGGGGGGAAATCGCGGTGCCGAGTTGAGACAACTGCCTTAAAATAAACAGCAGGACGATGAATATGATGAACAGCAGGGAAAGAACCCCATATAATAAAAATTCAGTAGTCACGGGAATCACCTTTAAAGAGAATAGTCAGGGTTTAAAAAATATTGCCCAAAAACCAACGAAAAATAACATGGATGGACAGGATAAACAGGATTTTTTTCATTCTATCCATCCATGTTTATTTATTTTCAACCTCCTCGCCCCAGATACGGGCCAGGAAGGTAATGTATTTCTGTTCCTTCAAGGTCTTGAAGGAAAGCGGCAGGTTGTCTGCCCAGTTCGGCGGCTTCTTCCATGGTTATCCTTCAAAAGCGGAATCCGAAAAGTCCGCCATCTTCTTTCGCGTCGGTCAAGACGACAGGTAAGACATATTCTCGCAAGTCAAACCCGTCCGTCTTCTCCTTGAAGGCATCGTCTTCGTTCATGGTCACGATGTATTGGAACCCGAGTTCATGGGCTGCCTCCGTCCCGACCTTCAACGCACTGATGACTTGACGGCCATCGACTCCATCAAAAAGATGACTGTCGTGGATCAGAAATCCTGGTCCGATTCTGCGTTTCGCGCATAGACGCATGAGCATCAGGTCAAAGCAGAATATCTGCATGTTCTTGATGCCCTTGCTGCGGGAACCCTGCATCGGGAACTGAAAGACAGGGCCATTTGATGTCTCATCTATGGTAATGCTACCCGCCGATTCATATAGTTGACTGGAGGTTTCCTCAAAGGCAAGAATGGCCTCCGACAACCGCTGTTTTTGTTCGGAGAAATCGCGCCGGAGTCGCAAAGTCAGACGATTGCGCTCAATCTCCAATTCATTCTTTGTGCTTTCTAACTGCTCGGCTGCCTCAAAACGATGCCGCAGGGATTCCACGTCAGCCTCCAATCTTCCAGTCTCGCCCTGCAGCTTGGCGAATTGATCCAGAGCACCGTGGCTCTGCAAAATTCCCATGATTTCAGACCGACGTTGATCAAGACGTTGTTTTTCTTGCTCACGAGATGTGACACGGTGTGTTGCGGATAGTAATTCTTCGGACAAATAATCTCGTCGATTTTGAATCACAGATTCATGAAAGCTGCGAACTTCATTATAACGTTTGATGGCGACTCCCGGCAGCACCACCCCGGCTTCAGCATAGATAGCGTCCAATGCTGCCAATGGTGGCGGGGCTTCCGACTGCATCGCCAACTCCAAGTCTCGAATCGCTGCTTTATCAATGGTGTTATCGTTGGAAATGGCGTTCAGTTGTCGAGTGATCTTGTCTGCTTCCTCTTCCAAGTCACGGTATTGTGGCAGAACGCGGAAGGAGCCAATCTGAGTTCTGAGTTCACTCAATCGAGCCTCGGCGACGGTAAGCTGGGTGCGCAGGTCTGCCGTTTTCCCAATAATGCTTCCGAAAGCTCCGGCTCCTGAGGCTTTCTTCAACTCGGTCAGTGTCTTCTCTCGGTCGCGCACTTGTTGCCAATCGCTTGCAATCCTCCAATCCAGTCCAAGCAGAAAAAGCAAGGCCACCTGATAATCCCCTGCTTGTTGCATATTCGCCTGCTTCTCCGGGGTGGTGAAAGCACCACTGAGTTGACGGCGGACAAAGTACGCAAAGAGCGAACGGAAGGTCGGAACACGACCGGCACCATCGGGTATTGCATTTAAGCCAAACATCTGGTCACCAAGATGATCCACCCACTCGGAATTGGAACACTTGGATTTACCTTTCAGAAAAGTTCCGCCGGTAACATGAAGTTTGGACTTCTCTCTTCCACAACGCTCGGCGGATATCATTTCACCGTTCAGATCGAAAGCCATGCCAAAGGACTTATTGGCAAGTGCATCTATGCGAAAAAGAGATTCTTTCCCGGCATCTGCTCCCATGAGAAAATGTACGATCTCTATCAGGCTCGTTTTGCCAGCCCGGTTACGGGTCTGCTTTTCGCTCGCTCCTGCTTCTTTCTGTGCCATCAGCACGTTCAGTCCGGGGCGAAACTCAAGCGTCTTAAAAGTTGGCAGGGTGCTGTATATACGATGAATCATGATTTTCTCCGGGCCAGAAGCCCGTCCTCCATTTCAATAGTGTTGATGAGGTAAAGAATATCCAAAGCGAGAACAAACTCGTCATAGCTCAAAGAAGAAATGGGTTGCGGTGAATTTTCGACTGGGCGAGTAAGCTCTTCCCAGAGTGCGGAGACCGTCATGGGTTGGCGTAATTGCTGCAAAATCCGCCCCCCCACAGTAAGCAGCGCCCGCTCTTGAGACAGGTGTTTGGAAGGGAGAATCATGGCACAACCTCCCGTGGTTCTTCGAAAATATCACATCGCTCAAAAAAATAGGCTATGACGGTCAGAACCGCCAACTCATGTTCGGGAATACCTCGATTCTGTCCGCCAGCCCATGTCTGGAGTTCTGAGAAAATCAGGTTAGGTGTAAATGTCTCGCGCAGAGACTCGTACTTGGTTCGAAACGAATTGGCGATGCGTTCGCCCAGTGTGGTGTCATGCCACTGGTCAAAAAATCGGGTTACCAGCAGTGCCTTGACCATGCCTTCTTTCAACAGTGTTGCCACGCTGTCCGATAAGGCGTTCGCCTCGATTTTACCACGCGGCACCTCTTTAACCGGGCGGCCGGAGGCTGGGGATTGACCGGCCAAATGCT
Source organism: Desulfosalsimonadaceae bacterium (assembly GCA_049297455.1). Lineage (GTDB taxonomy): Bacteria > Desulfobacterota > Desulfobacteria > Desulfobacterales > Desulfosalsimonadaceae > SURF-3. Next base: position 28,550 of record JBAQUK010000076.1, read on the forward strand.
CAAGAACCACCTGCAAATCCTTAAAGCCAAGTTTTGCCTTGGTCTCTGCTGTTGGTGCTGCGCCAAACCAAACTTCTAAGTCTTCCGGGGTTAGACGACGAAGAACAACCCGAAACTCCTCCATACACCACGGTTCCAGTGTAATACCCAGATTCGCCTTCTCAAAATCAAGCAATATCTGCTGCACATGGGGTGGCAGGCCTTCAACCGCATTGTGGGCGAAGACCCATTTTTCAAAATGCTTTCCCCAATAGGTTTTTGCACCCTCAAAATCCTCTTTGATTTTGGTGATGGCTTTGGCTGCTTCCATTTCGTTTGGCGCATAGACTTGGAACAAGCGTCGCTCGGATTTGAGAAAACCGTCATTCTTGCGGTCGCCCTGTTTGCCCCAAGGGCGACAAGCCATGAAATCCGCCTTGTAAGCGAATCCCATTAGCTTCTCAAAAAAATCCTGAAACGCATCGCCCTTCGCCCGAAGGAAAGCGTTCTCGAATTTCTGCTCGTAGTAGGCTTGCTGTAAATTCATGATTGAGATACTCCTTCGTCTGGTTCGTTCTTGCCCCAAATCCGCGCAAGGGTGGCTTGAATCTTTTTTTCGAAGCGAGAAATCAGTTCGCGGTTGGCGGCGACCAGGGCCTGCTCGGCTTCGATCTCGGCGACGATGGCCTGCTGGGTGGCCAAGGGTGGGAGGGGAATCGGTGCCGAATTCAATTTCGTCAGAGTAAGCCTTGTAATCGCAACACCCGAGATCAAGGAGAGCATGCTTTGCCTGCCCCGGTCTGAATTCAGGTAGAATGCAAGATAGCAATTGTCCAACATTTCGGGCTTTCCACGCATCACGGCCACGCTCGAAAGCAGTGAGAACTCCTCAGTCAGTGTATTAATAGCGGCTAATCCAGTATTAGCACCGTCCTTGACGTATAGAACGTCGCCAGTTCTGACGGAACATCGAGAATAGATCGCCCTGTGATCTTCCTCCGAAATGTAACTCAAATTTGAAAGATCAAGATAGTTCTCACGGACGTTCTTGGAAGTGATGTATAGTCTTTCTCCAGCTTCGGTGTTCGACGGCGAGAAATGCGTCCCGTCCATGATCGTTTCACACGCCTTGCCCAACTCCACCATCGGCCAGTCGGGGTGGATGGGGATGTGGGGGCGGTAGTTGTCGAGGACGGCGCGGGCGCCGTTGATGACTTTCTGGTAGCCCTCGATCTCCGCCACGATCTCCTTCTGCACTTCCAGCGGCGGCAGGGGGATTTGAATAGCCTTCAGGATCGGGATATTCAGTCCGCTCCGCTCACTGTCTCCGGTCAATGCGCGAATATCCGAATACATGGAGCGTAGCACCCAGAAAATAAACTCTGCGATTGCTCTTGGCGGTTTTGATGGCGTAATCGCAACAAGCGACTGATTACAGGTGGCACCTTGCAGGCGGAGCAACGCAACAGTCCCGCGTGTTTTCCCTTGCCCATTCAACGCGATTAAAACGCTGTCCTTTGGCAGGACTCGGGCATTCGAGTTCTCCACAGCCTTCTGAGTGATTCGCTTCCCACAGTCCCAAATTTCGAACTTGTGTATGTCGCCGGACACCAGCCAAGGCACTGTGCCGTTCTCGTAATATTCGGTAATCGTTGAGGTTGGTGTTCCACCTGTCATAAAAGTGCAGATATCTCCGAGCGAAACAGTCGGCCACTTCGTGTGAAGTATTCGTGCCTGATCACCATACCGCTCCCCGCTGAGGTTGTAATCACCTTTTGCCGCGATCTTCTCTTTCGGTACAATAAGACAATTTCCAACCACGGAACACACGGACGACACGGAAGGGGATTCGGGGATTTCTTTTCTGTGTGTTCCGTGTATTCCGTGGTTCATCCATTCTTTCAGCAAGCGTGCTGTTTCCGGCAGGTCATTCTTATCAATCTCCCGCCGCTGTGCACCAAGTCCGAAACCGTCGTTCTCAACCTTGAAAAAGGCGATATTGTCGGCTTTCTTAGCCAGCGACTTGTCAAGGATCAGGATCGATGTCTTGACGCCGGAATATGGCTGGAATACCCCCGACGGCAGCGAAACCACGGCGACGAGAAACTCCTCCACCAGCATCTTGCGCAATTGCTTGTATGCGTTCTGGCTCTGGAAGATGATGCCTTCGGGAACGATGATACCGGCCCGGCCGGTAGGCGTGAGGTGCTCGGCCATATAATCCACAAACAGCACTTCACTGCGCTTGGACTGCACCGAGAAGCGTTTGTGGGGCATGATGCCGCCCTTCGGCGACATGAAGGGCGGATTGGCAAGGATGACATCGGCGTAATCGTTCCAGCGGTCCTGACTGGCAAGGGTATCGTATTCGTGGATATGCGGGTCGACAAAACCGTGCAGGTACAGGTTCACCAGGGACAGGCGCACCATGTCGGGCGAGATGTCATAACCCTTGAAATTCTGGGCGAGGCGGCCCTTTTCGTCCGGTGTGAGGGTGCTGTTGCCTTTGGCATCGGTGTTGGCCTTGAGGATGTGCTTGTAAGACGAGATCAGGAACCCGGCGGTGCCGCAGGCGGGGTCAAGCACGGTTTCAATCTTCTTCGGATCAATGATTTCGACTATGAAATCAATGATATGGCGCGGGGTGCGGAACTGTCCGGCGTCGCCCTGGGAACCGAGCACGGAAAGCAGATATTCAAATGCATCACCCAAACGCTCGCTGTGGTCGTAAGTGAACTCGTCGATGATCTTGAGGAACATCTTGAGCGTTTCCGGGTCACGGTAAGGCAGGTAGGCGTTCTTGAAAATATCGCGGAAGAGCAGTGGTATACCGGGGTTTTCCGGCATCTTGGTGATGGCTTCGGCATAAAGATTCAGGGTTTCAAAGCCGCCCAAACCGGAGCGCATCAGCTTGGCCCAGCCGTAGCGGGCGAACTCTCCGGCAAAAAACTTGCGTTTTCCGCCGAATTCCTCGCTCTCGGCGTCCATGTCGTCCATAAATTTATAAATGAGGGCGATGGTGATCTGCTCAACCTGGGATTTCGGGTCAGGCACCTTGCCGACGAGGATGTCGCGGGCGGTATCGATGCGGCGTTTGGTGTCGGTGTCTAGCATAAAGCTCCTTGAATCGAACCACGGAACACACTGAATACACGGAAGGAAAAACAACCGGTATTTTTCCGTGTGGTCTGTGTATTCCGTGGTTTTATTTTCTTTTTCATTTTACAATCCTTTCGATTTCGACTTTCGGGTAATGCCCGAAGTTGACCAGCAGCCCCAATTCAAGACGGGTCGCCTTGAGGTAATTGTGAACCTGTGCCTGGTGTTCGCCCGCCAGTTCCTTCACTGCTTTGAGTTCGACGATAATCCGCTCGAAGCAGATAAAGTCCGGCTTGTAGGTCTGCTCCAAACGGTCGCCTTTGTAATGCAGAGCCAGTTCCCGTTGGGCGACAAAGGGGATGCCCTGTTTGCCGAACTCTTTCCCAAGACATTCCTGATAGACGGACTCCAAAAACCCACAACCCATCTCGTGGTACACCTCGAAGACGGCTCCTCGTATTCGATAGCTATCCTCTTCAAATTTCAAGTCTGTCATTTCCGTGTATCTCTTTTCCGTGTATTCCGTGTGTTCCGTGGTTAATCATGCAGCGAACTGGTTCAATGAAACGTAATCCTTGACGTATTCAGGGATGAGTGTGCGGAATTTCTCCGGAACGGCGCGGAAGTCACGGGTGGAGAAGACCGGGTTGGTGGCCAAATCCGTGAAGTGGCGGCTCTCGATGATGTGGCGCACCTGATCGCTGGTAACGTAGGCCTTGAAAAAGGTCTTGATGGCGGGAATGGCCTCGGCCTCATCGGGCTTGGTGTCAGCCACGAACTTGGAAAATTCCTCCTCCAGCAACTCGTCCTTTGACTTGAAGCACGGAATCAGGCCAAATATTTTTTCAAGTATTTCCCGTAACGTCAGGCGGCGGTCCACAGCGGCGGCCTTGCGCAACTTGTCGAGGGTGTAATAATCCTCGGGTTTGTCGAAAACCTCACGGTTCACGTAGTCGATAACCCGGTCCCATTGTCCTGACTCGACGGCTTTCGCGATGATTTCGTTCTCGCGCACGGTGTCCTCAAATTTCTCGAAGAACATCCGGTCGATCTTCATGCCATCAAAGCCGATGGTTTCTTCCTTGATCGTGGCGAGAATGTCTGCGCCAAGGTGCTCGTAAGCGCCGCCCACTGCCACCGGGCCTGTGCCTTCGCTATCATCGCGGCCCTTGCCCTGGGGCCGGGGGAGCTTCAGCACCTCGTCATAATTAAATTCGGTCTCGAAATATTCACAGTTGGCAAAAAAGTCGAAAAGCTTGAAGGAAATTTTCTGCGGCTGAACCACGTCTTCTTTAATAGCATTGTCAAAAAGTTGGTCGAGGAAGTTGTGCTTGCGGGTGCCGCGCCCCTTGATTTGGATGAAGTCGGTCGGTGAGAAGATGGGGCGGAAGAGGCCGAGGTTGAGGATGTCCGGGCAGTCGTAGCCGGTGGTCATCATGCCGACCGTCACGCAGGCGCGGGCCTTGCTGGTCTTGTATGAAGGCAGGAAGTTGGCGGAGCCGAGCAGGTTGTTGTTGGTGAAGTTAATGGTGTACTGCTGGGCGCCGTCCACCTGGGAGGTGACCTGCACGGCGAAGTCGGACTGGTACTTGCCGGGATACATGCGGTCGGCCATCTGGTTGAGAATCTGTGCCAGCTTGGCGGCGTGGCTCTGGCTGACCGCGAAGATGATGGACTTGCCGATCTCTCCGCTGACCGGGTCACGCAGGGCGTTTTCCAAAAAGGTCTTGCAAAAGAGTTGATTGGTCGCATCGGCAAAGAAACGCTTTTCAAATTCACGCTGTTTGAATGCCTCCTGCTGGTCTTCACCCGCATCGTCAGTGAAGGAGACGACAAAGCCCTCTTTGGAGAGCAGATCGGTAGTGATTTCGGTGCGGGCATCCACCACCGTGGGGTTGATCAGAAAACCTTCCTTCACGCCGTTCAGCAGAGAGTATCGGTAAGTGGGCTGACTGTTCTCGCAGCCAAAGGTGCGGTAAGTGTCCAGCAGCAACCGGCGCTCGGATTCGCGGGGGTCGCGGGTGGTGGGGCCGGCCTGGTCAAACCGCTTGAGGTAGTCGCGGGGTGTGGCAGTGAGACCGAGCTTGTAGCCGATGAAGTAGTCGAAAACGGCGCGGGCGTTGCCGCCGATGGAGCGGTGGGCTTCATCGGAAATGACCAGATCGAAGTCTGTCGGCGAGAAGAGCCGCTGGTACTTGTTGTTGAAGAGCAAAGACTGCACCGTGGTGACCACGATCTCCGCCCGCCGCCAGTCGTCACGGTTCTCCTTATAGATCACCGTTTGAAAATCGGCGGATAACAGCGACTTGAAAGCCTTCCTCGCCTGATCTTCCAGTTCGAGGCGATCCACCAGAAACAACACGCGCCGGGCATTGCCGGAACGGAGGAAAAGCTTGATGACGGCGGCGGCGGTGAGTGTCTTGCCGGTGCCGGTGGCCATCTCAAACAGAAAACGGTCTTTGCCGTCTTTCACAGCCCGTTGAAGGGTGTGAATGGCCTTCAACTGGTAAAGCCGCAAGAAACGCAGTTTGTTGACCTGGATGTAGCCGGGGCGCTCCGCCTCGCTCTTCCATGCCGCTTCGGATTGGTAGTTCGGGCGCTGAGTCAACACGATGTAGTCGTCGCCGACCGGATCCTCGGCAAGGCGTTGCGGGTTGGGCATGACCCGCTGGTAGCCGATCACCGATTCCGGCGTCGGGAAGGATGTAATGAGGTAGGGGTTGCCGCGTTCGAGATCCCAGAAGTAATGAAGATTGCCGTTGGAAAGGATGACGAACCGGCAATTCTGGGACTTGGCGTATTTGCGGGCCTGCTCCTTGCCCACGAACGGGTTCTTGTCCTCCGACTTGGCCTCAAGGATGATGAGCGGGAAGCCCCTGGCATCAAGAAGCAAAAAATCGATGAAGCCCTTGCTCGTCTTCTCAAAATTCTCGCCAAGGGCTTCCAGATCGGATGACTTGATCGTCACGCTCGTCTCAAGGCGGATGTTGGCGGGCGCGCTGCCGTCCGCAAAAAAACGCCAGCCTGCCATTTCGAGCATTTTGTTTATCTTGATTCTGGCTGTTGCTTCTTTATCTGACACCTGATTTCCTGTCACACTTGATATGTCAAACTGCATTGGTCGAGGCAATTTCCGGGCCGGGATCAGCGGCTGCGATGCACACAGGCCACGGCGGGGCTGCAATTTTTCGAGGCTTTCTGTCGTTTATCGAACCTGATCAAGCATTTACGCAAGTTTATAATTACCGTGGGACCAAATCTATATTCCCAAATCAGCCTTACATTATGCGATGTCAATCTCCTGAAAAGCCTTGCGAAACTCCATGGGCCTTGCAATATTATTAAAAACCTCCCGTGTCCCGCCGGTTCCGATCACCGTGATACTCCCGTAATTCAGGATCCTGCCCAAAATGCTTTGATCCACGTTGACTGTTTCGATCTTGTTCAGATTCATTTCCAGGGTGCGTCTGGCGATCAAACCGACCTTGATGATGATTCGTTTGGTTGTGATGGCGAATTCGCTGGTCGCCTGCTGGATCAAAGGCGCTATCCAAAGTGTCAGGAACGCCTTTGGCGTTAAATAAATTTTCCAGTGCAGTCTGGCGGAATGCACCACGCTTTCACCCTTGATCAAATGCGAATCAACATAATTTCCCATAATATTTCCTATTCTCCCGGGCTGGTAATTTGAATGTGTTTGCTCAAAGTAGCCGGAATTATACTCAGGCTCTTACATCTGTTTGGCCAATTCCAGCATTCTGTCCAAAAGTTCTTTCAGTTTCGGGCATTTTTGATATGCAACGTCCGGACTTAGTTTGCCGAAAAGGTTTCTGCCATTAACCACTTTTTTGTATGAACGGCCTGGGTGCAAAGGATAAAGGCGCTCCAATAATTTTGCCGGCGGTTCATCAAAATTCACCGTTTCCGGATGTTCAATCTTGTTTGGGAATGCTTTTTTGACTTTCAAAGGGAAAATGTCCGGTTCACTCAAAAGCCACGCCTCGACTTCATGAACTGCGAAAAACTGAAAAAACTTTGATTGGTTAACCTTTTCCTCAATATCTTTCTTGGCCCAATCGTAACGTTCCGTCATTTCTGTTAAATTTTTGGGATAAAAGGTCGGGCCGTAAAGATCCAACAAAGAAATCACAGCAATAATATCGTCTTTAGTCGGGCCGTTCAGGTGCATTTTCGCTTTTAGAGGGGTATCTTTTAATAACTCCGGCCATCCTTCAAAACGAACGGTTCTAATTCCGACAGGATTCGTTAATCTTGGATCGAGCCATTTTTTTAAAAATTGCGGCAATGCCTTGTCTTCCGTGTAACCCTCGACGAAAAGAATAAATCTCATCTCATTTGCTCCAGTTCTCCGGATTTGAAAAGAGACCCCAGAGAGTATTCCTTTAGCCAGTAATCAAGCTCATCCCCTCGTAATGTTTGCAGTATCGTTTCGCCATTTTCCCATTTTGCAACGGTCGTTGTGGGAATGGTTCCCGAGAAAGCATCCAGAAATTGTGGAGAATGCGTCGTCAGAATGACCTGCGATCTCGTGGATGCGTCAACTGCATATTCCGCAACCAGAGGAAGCATTGAGGGGTGAAGTCCGGTTTCAGGCTCATCAATAGCGATAATGGGAGCCGGCGATGGGCTTGCCAGAACAGTTAACAGGAACAAAAAGCGGAGAGTTCCATCGGAGAGTTCGGCAGCCGATTGCTCTCGTTTCAGTGATTTCCAGCGAATCCGCAACTGGATTCTCTGGTCAGACGCAGGAGGAAAAACCAGTTCATCGAAATCATCCCCAAATGCAGCCTGCATGGCGGAATTAATGTCGTTTTTGAAATCACGATCGCCTGTGTAAAGGGTATGCATGACTGAGATAAGATTTTGTCCGTCCGGATCGACCCGTTTTTCCATGCGAGCGATAGCAGGTTGACGAACAGCCGCGTCCTTATTGGTGTGTAAGTCGTGATAAACAGCTATGGAAGCCAGTCCCCTTTGAAAAGGCGGAATGTTGTGGTTAGTAGTAAATGGTCCGGATGCTATGGAAAGGAGGCTTTCCTCGTCTGAGAGAAATTCTTCAGGTGTGGTAAAGCCGCGTTCTTTTTCATTAAAAATTACAGCAGACTTTGCAACTCGTTCCAAAAATTTAAAAGGATTCTTTTCTTTTCCCATCCTTAATTTAAGAGAGTTTTTCAAAAGCTCTTTTTCAACTTTATATGAGCTCCCCGACCCAAGCCGTGCCAGTTCCAGCTCATAATGTTCAGGGCCGTACTCCCCGCCTTCAGGCGTTGTTTCCATTTTAAACTTTATGGAAGCAGCAGCTCCATCCCAAACGATTGGGTCCATTCCACCTAATGATTGAATGTATTTGCCCAGTCTGCCCTGTGCTGATACGGAAATTAATTCCATGAAACGCAGCAAATTAGATTTGCCCGTACCATTGGGACCGATAATCACGTTGAGGTCGCCGGGAGACCAGCTTACTTTTCGGAAAGAACGGAAGCCTTCAATATCCAATTGCGTGATTTTCATTCTTTGTCTTCCTTTACTTCTGATTTATGTTGCCCAACGATAAGCTTTTTATCCATGTCCCGACAATAAGCCGAGTTGATTGATTCGGCTGACAGTCTGATGCTCAGGATTTCTCAATGGCCGGGATGCCTCAATGGAATGGCGGATCAAACGGTGCTAAACAAAAAACGTTTGTTTGCTTAGGCGGTAATCCTTAAATTTATAGGGAATATATCGGCTTCGGAGGTCATTGGCAAGCTTTAAAGACGGTTTTACAGGCGGCTGACGGGTATGCCGCCAGGCTAAGGAAATTGAGATTTGCCCCAACGGGGTTGTGTCTGTCAACCCAGGGTTGAGGCTTTGCCGCTACCCTGGATTACCATAAATAACGACATCTGAGCTGGAACCAGAAATCCATACATTCCTCGTAGAAGTTGGGAAGCGTACCACTTATTTTAAATTATCGGGTATCAGCGCCACAGGCAGGGCTTCCATTTTATGGCAGTTGGCGTGATGCAGGCTGCAAAAAATGCCCAGAACCTCTTTTTGACGGGGCGACAACCCGCTATCATCCCCGTGGCCTGCTTCCTCAAAACGCATGGCCCATTCCAGTTCATCATAGGATGCCCCGATCTGTTCCTCGTCCGTCCGGTTGTCCCCCCAGAGTCCGTCCGTGGGCCGGGCTCGTAAAATGCCGTCGATCACCCCCAGACTTCTTCCGATCTCGTACACCTCGGATTTCATCAGGTCCGCAATGGGGCAGAGGTCCACCCCGCCATCCCCGTATTTGGTGAAAAACCCCACGCCGAAATCCTCCACCTTGTTGCCGGTGCCGGCCACCAGCATGCGGAGATGCCCGGCAAACCCGTAAAGCGTCAGCATCCGCAGCCGGGCGCGGGTGTTTGCCATGGTCAGTTCATCCTGAATGTCCGGCGGAAAAGTGGCTTCAAGGGCTTGAAATGTCGCCGTCAAATCAACGGCGGCGCTTTCGACATTTTGAAATTGAAGCAAAAGCCAGTCGATGTGGTTTTGCGCAAGGGAAACCTGCATCACATCCTGGCGGATGGGCATGTTGAGGACGATCACCGGTTTTCCGGTTTTCGCGCACAGGGTGGAGGTCACAGCGGAGTCAATGCCCCCGGAAACCCCCACCACAAATCCGTTCATCCCCGACTGACGGCAATAGTCGTTCAGCCAGTTGATAATGTATTCAATTACCTTTTCTGTCTGCATGGGTATGTGTCCCGTTTCTGTGTTTATTTGTGCTTGGTTCTGTTTCTTTGTTATCATCGATGTCCTTTTGCGTGAAGGATTGCGATTATTCATACCACTGAAAATAAAGTTCAGGCAAGGACAAATCCCGCCCCAAGACACCGCCGCAATCTCGCTCAATTGTTATTTATGGTTATTACTGGTTCATTTATTCTTAATAATTGCGATGATTCAGATTTAAATTGACAATAAATATCTAAAATGGATAAGTATCGCTTTTACTACCGAAAACTCTTTATCAGGAAAAAATCATGAGACCGATGTTCGACATCTTTCGCCACGCCGGATTCCCAAGAATTGTTTTGTTCATCATGCTTGCGGCTTGCCCCTTTTCGGCCCTGGCCGGAAATGAGGCCCCCGAACCTCCCGGAACCACCATTACCATTCAAACCGGCCAAAGTCGGGATCTGACGGTTGAGCTGGGGGGCATTTTTCAGGCGGATTACCGGATGTATATGGAGGACGAACGGGCGGACAACCGTTTCCACATCCGCCGCGCCCAACTGGAGCTTACCACCTGGGTCCGGCCCTGGCTGAAACTCAACATGGAATATGAGTTTAAAAACGACACAAGCGACCACTTGCAGGACACTTACGCGGAAATCTTTTTCGGTTCCCATTCCGCCCGGATCGGTCATTTTAAGAAGCCCTTCAGCCTGGAATTTTCGACCGAGGATGACGCGGTTTATTTCGTCGAGCGGTCCATGGGATCGTATCTGTCCGCAGACCGGGACGTCGGCTTGATGCTGCGCGGCGCCTGTTTAAATGACCGATTTTTTTACAGCGCGGGACTCTTCAACGCCGAAGGCGAAAGCGTGACCGCAGGCGGCAATGATGAGGATGCACCGGAAGCGGTGGCCCGGCTGGTGTTTGCGCCGTTTGCAGACGTTTCACCCAACAATTCAATAGACTGGCTGAAGCAATTTCAATTCGGCGGTTCCGCTTCTTATGCCAAAATCAATCTTTCCAACCTGAACGTATCGGTCAAAACATCCGGCATGGTGGATACCAGCCGCAATATCTATGTGTTGTCCCATGACACCAAATTCGGGGTCTTGCAGGACGTGGACGAACGAAAGCGCACAGGGCTGGAAGCCGCATGGGCATTCAAATCCATGGCGCTTCAGGGCGAATATATCCACCTCACCTGCACCAACCTGAAACCTGCGGGCGGACCTGCCAAAGACGCGGATTTGTCCTCATGGTACGTGAGCGCCCTTTACTTCCCTACCGGCGAAACGCCCCGATTTTCATCCGGAACCCTAAAACCCGTCCGGCCCATCCGGGATTTTAACCCATCGGCAGGCGCTTTCGGGGCGTTGGGTCTTGCGGCCCGGTTTGATCATTTTACCGGCGACGACGACTGGATCACCCCGACCGCCAATGTATCGGTCAGTGAAGCGGACGCCACCACCCTGGCCATCAACTGGATACTTTTCCCCATGCACCGGATCATTCTGGATTATACCTATACGGATTTTTCAGACCCCATTCGCGTCCGGGTCAACCCGGACGGCTCTGTGGACTATATTGACAAGGAAAATGCGATTACCGCGAGATACAGCATCAGTTTTTAGTTAATAACCAATATTTTATGGAGGACGCATGAAAAAATCTGCAATCATCGTTTTACTGGCAGGGATATTCGCCTTTGCCACGGTCGCCTTTGCGGCCTATCACCATGAAGGGGAAAAAGACGCGGACAAATTTTTATCCGCCTATCCTGAAGCCGCCGGAACCAAGCTGGACCACTGCGCCCTGTGCCACAGCGGCGGGGAATATGAAAACAAGGGCAAGATGGTCTCCCTGGGAAGCTGCCAGTGGTGCCATTATTCATACGGGTATGACGGGGCCGGAGACATCGAAACCACCATCAACGCTTATGGCGCGGATTATAAATCAAACGGTCGCAATGCCGCTGCCGTTGACGCCATTGATACAACAGACTCCGACGGCGACGGATACACCAACGAGGAAGAAATCCAGCAAAGCACCTTTCCGGGCAATGCCGAAGACCATCCGGGACTCACCGAAGCCCCTCACCGGATTTACACCAAGGCCCAGCTCGAAGCCATGCCCCTGCATACCGAGTTTCTGATGATGAACACCTCACGTTCCGGCGATTTTTATGCCGAATATACGGGTGTTCCCATGAAAGACCTGCTTGATGACGCCGGCATTCTGGCTTCCGCCACCGGCATCACCGTATATGCGCCGGACGGCTGGGCCCAGACCCATCCGCTCAATTATGAAGACAGCCCGGAGACATACCATGTTTATGGCGATATCCCCGGACAGTCTTATCAATATCCAGCGGCCACTTATTTTTATAATGATCAGGCGGATCAGGCGAAAAACACCGCAGACGGCTGGTGCGATTACAGCGCCGCCTCCTGCATCGGACGTTCCCATGGGAGCGCGATTGCGGTTACGGGCGGACTTAAAGCCATTCTGGCCCTCAAACGGGAAGGCGTGGCCCTGGATTCCGGCGTATTAACCGATGAGAACAAACTGGACGGCGAAGGCCCCTACCGGGTGGTGGTGCCCCAGAAGGTCGTCACCGCACCCGACCAGTCCAGCAAGGCCAGCAATCAGGCCGTGATCTGGCCCTATAATTATGACTGGGACCACAACGCCGGAGCCTGCACCCGGACCGTAACCATCATCAAAGTCGACCCCCTGCCCGAGGGCATGACCGATATCGACGTGCTTGAAGCCGGATGGAATTATGTGGATTCTGAAAAAATCATCGTCTACGGGGCCATTGACGGCACGGATTCCAACGGGAACGGCATCTTAGACAGTGAAGAAGGCGCGGACGACACCAAAGATTTTGATAAAGACGGCATCGCGGACTACAAAGACAGTGACACCGCATCCTTCAGGCCGGCAAACGGCATCCAAAACATCATGATCAACACCAATGAAGGGGATCTGGCGAATATTGCCACCTATGCGGATACGGACCCGGCCATTTCCCAGGTTGGAAAACCGGCCATTCCCTATCCATACGGAGCCCTGAAGTTCACCGTCACCGGCATTGCCATCGGCAGTTCCGTGGAAGTGTCCATGGTGTTTCCGGACGATGTGCCCAAATACGCCCAGTTCTATAAAATCACCAGTACCGGATGGCACGCTGTTGATTTCGGCTCAAACAACGGGGACAACACCATCACGGTTAAGCTGACCGACGGCGATCCGAATACGGATGCCGATGGCGTTGCAAACGGCGTGATTGTGGATCCGGCTGCGCTCGGCATCCCGGCTGAACCGGAAGACGATGACGATGACGATGATGACAGTTGCTTTATCATGACCCTGTTTTAACTGATTCATTATCAGGGCATCACCAAAACCTCAGGGGCATCGATAAGGCTTATTGATGCCCCTGTTTTTTTCAGATAAAACCATCATTATAATAAGGAGGTTTCTTCATGAAAATCCAATATCGACGCATGATCATGCTTGTTGTCATGTTGTTTGTTCTGATGGGTGTGAACGCCGGCGTTTCCGCTCAGGATACGGTCGCCGGCACGGAAAAAGTCATCAAAATGTCCACCACCACGAGCACCCGGGACTCCGGACTTCTGGACGTGCTGCTGCCCGAGTTTAAAAAGGACACCGGCATCAGTGTGAAAGTCATCGCCAAGGGCACGGGAGCGGCCATCCGGGACGGCATTGACGGCAATGTGGATATTATTTTTGTCCATGCCATCAACAAAGAAATGAAATTCGTCGCCGATGGATTCGGCACCCATCGGTATGCGGTTATGCATAATGATTTTGTGATTGCAGGCCCGGAAAAAGATCCGGCCGCAATCAAAGGCTTAAATAACGGCATCAAAGCATTTGAAAAAATCGCCGCTGCAAAGTCGGTTTTCATCTCCAGGGGCGATGACAGCGGCACCCATACCAAGGAACAGGAAATTTGGGCAAAAACCAAAGTGCCGATGGTCAGCCAGACCAAAGAAATCATCAAGGACGGCAAGCCTGCCAAAATGACCTTCACCCACCCGGATGGACTTGGCCAGTGGTATTTGTCCATCGGACAGGGCATGGGCGCGACCTTGACCATGGCAGCGGAAAAGCAGGCCTATACGTTAACCGACCGCGGAACCTATATCAAATTCAAACAGGGAAGAGAGCAGGGGCTGGATCTGGCGGTTTTGTGCGAAGGCGACGCCAGTCTTCGCAACGACTATGGGTTGATTCCGGTAAACCCGGCCAAACATCCCCATGTCCGCCTTGATCTGGCCCGGCAATTCGCCGACTGGATGATGTCTGCCAAAGGCCAATCGATGATTAAAAATTACACAATATTCGGGAAGCCCTTGTTTTTCCCGGATGCCATCAAGGGATAATGCCCACATCAATGTTTCGGCCACTCAGAGCCACGACTGTTAGGGAGTGGAGTGGTTCCGGTCGCTTACGCTCGCGGCTCGGATTGGAATTTTGGCCGAAACGATGATCAAGCCCCATTTTTTCTTGTCCTGATCGTTTTGACGATATATAGAATTGGTAATCTTCAATCACCCTAAAACGCCTGCCGACGTGTGTTCTCATTTGAATTAAAAACGTGGAGGAACAAAATGTCCCAAAAAAACAATAATTTTAAAGTAGGCGCTTCCGTAATCGTAAAACCCGATACTCAAGATCCGGATTTAGAGATTGATATAGGCGGGTGGGTGGGACGGATACTGGAAATCGAAGAAGAAACAATCAACATTCAATGGGACAGCATAACCTTATCCGCAATGCCCGGCTCAATTATTATTGAGTGTGAACAAAAAGGATTGGACTGGACAACCATCTCATTATATCCAACAGAGTTAGAGCAAACCAAAACACGAGATACCATATCTGATGTCAAAAATGCAGTGGAGCATATTCAGTCGCAGCATCAATGGGATTATTTAGGAGAAGAAGGAACAAGGATTCAAAAAGTGCTGTACGAAATTGGTCAGGAAGAGGAGCGGAGAGCTTTTGAAGCATGGAAACATCATTTTGAAAAAGAATTAATATTTCCGTTTGATGCTGAGGTTTCGGAATATCAGGAAAGTGGATACCTGCAGGATGGGGATAAGGTTAAAGTTTTGGAACTAACTGAGATAATTGAACCTTACGGCATTATGGTTAAAATTGCTCATAAATGTGTTGTGAGTGAGTTTCCACTTTGTGAGTTAGAAGTGATTAAAAAACCATCGTCTAATTATCAACCTGTGAATGATTATAATATTTGGTTTTCAAATCGATGATGCCGATCCCGGGAATAAACGGTGGCCCACCTGAACTGTTAATTCTTGTTGCGCAGCGCTGCGCAACAAGAATTTCCCGGATGGAAAAATCGAAGTTATGCGTGTGTTATATTATTTAATACTCCGTAATAATTAATTATATTCATATTATTATATAAAAATATGAATTTTCATGAATCAAAATTTTACGGGACATATCTCAATTTATTGCCAAATTGATGGCCTCGAAGGAGGTCCGCATAGAATTGGTAATCTTCATCGCACTAAATCACCTGCTGCATTCTGTTTCCCCTCAGCGTTACATGATTCAGGATTCCCGGCGCTAAGGCTCTTGTTATTTTTGCCATGGTTTTATGAAAATCCGATGACATGGCTTTTGGAAATAATTACATAAGGTGGCCCCGGAATTCCGAGTTTTTGCCCACGCCACGGAAACCGCAAGGGGCAGGGAGTTTTCCGCATCGCGGGGCTGAGTTCTTTTGTTACTTTTCTTGCCCACCAAGAAAAGTAAAAAGGAATAGTCGATTAATTAAGTGC
>JBAQUK010000077.1:0-4926 GCA_049297455.1 Desulfosalsimonadaceae bacterium
CTTTTTTAGAAACAGACGATAACGCGAACACGCTCTACACTGCGGGTGATGGATCGTCAAATACTGGCGACACTTACAGTTTTGGAGCAACCGGCAGCTCCGAACGCGCATTCGGTACCCTTCTGAGTGGCTCGCTCGTTTCCACTGTCGGCGCATCGTTCACCAACAACACCGGCCAGATGATCAGCTCTCTGTTAATCACCTATGCAGGTGAACAGTGGCGACAGGGCGCTGTTCGAACTGAAACCGATCGTCTTGATTTCCAGTACAGCACTGACGCGACGGTTCAGCCGGGAGTACAGCCGTCTGTTCGGTGTACCTCCGTTACGTGATATCACAAATTTGCGGGAAATGGCTGCAAGAGAGGGGAATCAGATTCTTCATCAAGCAGGTTGATAACCTATCAAAATAGATTAACTTGCAACATAATGCCCGGCTTCAGCCCCCTTTTTTCAGGCGGCCGCTCTAAAATTTTACGAAGTTCGCGTTTAAGAGCGATCACAGCTATGTTGGAGTCAACGTTTTAACCAAAGCGAGGGCGGCATCGATACCGCTTTTCAAAACCTCATCCTTTTGTTTTTCACCTGACATCATTCTTGAAATTTGAATTGAGCCAACCAATAGCGCGAATATTGCCACGGCCGCTTGATGTCTTTTCTCCGAAAGATCGGTCCGGGGCAGATAATGCTCAATCAAAGCAAGAAACTGTTCAATGAAATCGTTTATTACCTGCTGTGACCCTTTCGGGAGCCTGCTTAATTCAGGGCCAACGGCCGCTATGGCACACCCTTTTTCCGGTGTTTCCCGGTGAATGGGATGGAGATAGGCCTTTACCAGTGCTTCTATCCCCCCATTATTTTCTTCGGCATATGTTTCCAGCAACGCCAAGGTCTCCTTTAGTGCGTTGGAAAGTGCTTGCATGACAAGGTCTTCTTTGGATTTGAAATGACTGTAAAATCCACCGTGCGTTAAACCTACGTCCGCCATCAGCCCGGCAATTCCAACAGCATGAATACCTTCTTTTCTGAAACGCCGGGATGCAAGGTCCGTTATTCGTTTGTTGGTTTTTTCTCTGTGATCTTTCCCGTATCGCATGGGATTTTTCCCCCAAATCATTTGATAGCTTCCACAAGGTTTAATCGTTTAATTGATTATATAACATTTTTCATAAAATGTCACTTGACATATAATAAAACTTTATTTACATTATGACCGTAATATAAATAAAAATATCTAATATTAAACAAAATAATTTAAAAAGGGGAAGATGATGGAACTGCAAAAACACCCCGCTGTGATGGCCTACAGAAAATTGCCGGCAAGGATAAAACCCGAGTTCGTCTCCAGGGACTGGCTGAAACGTCTTGTGCGTAGCGCCGGAGCCGACGATGTAGGTGTGGTTGAAATTAACCGTGCGGAACTGGCCGATCAGAAATCTTTTATTCTCGAGGCCTTTCCTTCAGCCAAAACCTTGGTCAGTCTGATTATCAGGATGAATGCGCCCCAGGTTCAATCTTCGGACCGGTCTCTGATTGACGGTGAATTCATTGCCGTGGAAGAACAGGCCCTGGCCGTATCCAGAAAGCTGATCGGTCAACTTCGGGAACACGGCATAGCGTGCATCACTCCGTCCGAGGGATTTCCCCAGGATATGGCCAAATGGCCGGGTCGGATGTTTACCGTTTCTCACAAACCCGTGGCCCAGGCTGCGGGATTGGGGAAGATCGGCCATCATCGTCTGCTGATTCATCCGGAATTCGGAAGTCATCTTTGCCTGGGCACACTGATCATGGATACAGCTCTGGATGATTATGACCAGCCCATCGACTACAATCCCTGTATCAACTGCAATCTCTGTGTAGCCACCTGTCCAACCGGTGCCATTGCACCAGATGGATCTTTCGAGTTTTTCAAATGCCTGGTTCATGCCTACCGGGACCGGCTGGGCGGTTTTTTAAGCTGGGTTGAATCCCTTGTCGCCAGCCAAAACATGGCGGAGTATCGGGAAAAACGTACTGACGATGAAACCTTGGCTGTCTGGCAAAGTCTGACGTATGGCGGCGGATATCGGCGGCTATTGTATGAGCGTCTGTCCTGCCGGTCTGGACTTGATCGGCCCCTTTCTCGATCATCGAAAGGAGTATATACGACGTGTCGTCAACCCCCTTCAAAAGAGAAAGGAGATCGTCTATGTTCTTCCCGGCGGGGATCAAGCGACAAGGATAAGCAAAAAATTTCCGAATAAAACGCCTCGGCCTGTCTGACAGCAGATGTTTGTCCCCAAGAGATTTTTATATGACTGACCGGGAACGTTATCCCGAGCATATCTGTCATTAACGAGTTGCTGTTTCCGTATCCCGCCTGATAGGTAATTTCGTCTACAGTCTCCGTTGTGAACTCCAATTTGTGTTTGGCCGACTCTATTCGAATCCGTTGAAGATAAGTCAGAGGTGAACAACCCGTTGCATTTCTGAATCGCCGTTTAAAATTGCGAGGGCTGAAACCGAAATTCGATGCCAGTTCTTCAACCGAAATAGTCTCGGTGAATTTTTTCCCATGTGAATTTGGGTTTCGAGTACTTTTTTATAGGCGTGATCCTTCTGATGTTATTTTTGTGTAAAATCATTGTAATTCAATGAATTTTATGATCAATATTTCATATAACAATCCGTCGAAATATCGCAGCGGTTAAGTTCATTAATGGTTATGCAAACAGTCGGACATGGAGGCTCATCATGCATAAAATCAATATGTTTTCAGTTGTAATCGTTGCCATCATGTTTCAGTTTCTGGTTTTCATCATTCCAGATGGGTCTGTTTTAGCGGAAGATACCAGCTCCGCCGCCGCAACCTTTTATGAAAAAGACGGGTGGAGCCAATGTTTTAACGCTGCCTTCCCTCACCACATCTGGGCCAATCTCGATACCATCTATTTCAGGGACTACATTTACAGAGGATGGACCTGCCAGCCGGATCCCATCTGCGGCTTTCCGGAAAACCATATGCTCATCCGGTATTATTCCTTTAAAGCGACCGATCCACCGCCTGAATCTCCGGCGCTCATCGAATTGGAGCAACCCTATATCACCAACACGATTCTGAATACCGGCATGCGGTTTGCCGTGTTTAACGATCAAATGTTCATTGTTTACGCCAACTATTATATCGATCAGGGGACCTACCATGTGTTTTTCACCCAATCGACGGATGGGGGCACCTGGGGCAATATGACCCAGGATACTGGGTTGGGCGGGACCGGACAGGTCCAGGGGATGATCGCTAAAGTGATGAACGACAAGCTCTATGTGTTTATGCAGCTTCAGGGCCAAAAAGATATTTACTGCGTAACCTATGACGGGACAAGCTGGTCCAGTCCAAGCCAAGACCAAAAAATTTATTCATTCAATAATAATGAATGCATCTTGAGCGGGGATGTCTTTTTCAGGTCGTCGGACGGTGAACCGTGCCTTTTCATGGTAACCAATGATGAAACCAATACCAACAATCTGCTGGTTTATGACTCCACCGGCAATACCATCTATTACACCGGTGCGGCTCTCCCCGTCCATTTGAAGAATGCAGTGGTTCTTCAAGGGGAACATCACCAATTCAACGCCTTATAATATTGGTTCCATCCAGATTTGGGGCATTGAGCAGGAGACCAATAATATCTGGCATTTCCAATATACTGTAAATGCAGATGGGCACAGCGGCTCCATCTACCCGAAAAATCAGGTTAAAGTGACCGATGTCGCGCCCAAGGCCACGGCTTCAACCCATATCGCCGATGATACCTGGAATTATATGACGGCGTGCAGTATTCCGGTTCAAGTTGTTGACGACGATCAGAATGTCTCCCTTCAGCTCTACGACTGGGTCTGGTGGTGGGGAAGTACAACAGCGACCGCCGCCTATGGCAGATCCCTCAAGTACAAGGCGGATTACCTGAAGAACTCTGTCGTCGGCGAGGCGACCAGTTCCGCCGATCCCAATGATCCCAACGTGGTAAACGGCATCAACAAAGCCTGGGTTCTGCTGGGCGTAATCACGGGCCTGCCGCCATATTATCCCAACGGGATTGAACAGGAATGGCTGGGGGACTATTACAAGATCGCATACGGGGTCAGGCAGGTGACGGAGGTGAGCACCACGGTGAAGACGGAAAGAAATTTCAGCGTCTCCTATGAAAAGAAATTCAAACCGGAGCATGCTTCCATCGGCGGATCCTATGCGAATGCAGCGGAGGACGCCAACAAGGAGGCAATCGAGACCGAGGCTCACACCGTGCTGGAGTTTAAACCCACCGCCATTATGCCCGGTATGGAAAACGGCGACCAGGCATGGGCGATATTCCTGGCCCCCTATATCGTCAACAGCATCTATGATGTTTTCGCACCGGATAAAACAACAGACCTGGACATGCAGATCTACTATACCTATATCGGAGACAACTCCTCCATTGTGGCCAAGCTTTTTAATATGACCGCGCCCAGCGGATTTTTCGCAGGGATTACCCCAATGCCCAACAGCCTTGATTATGATGCCTGGAAAACCGAAGGCCTGCCCATCCCCAGCACCGGCACCGCAGACTATAACGTGATCATGCAGAAACAACTATTGTGCGAAAGTTGCGGCAGTGAATTCAGTTTTGATCAGACAAAAAAGGTTGAAACAGAGCATACCAGCACAAATACCCTTACCGTCAAAGGAGGCGCGTTCGGATTTGAATCGGAACTGGAAGGCTCATTAAGCATGAGCTCGTCAAATTCCACCTCCCTGGGGATGAACATCACCATTACCTAGTGCCTGAACGAAAACCCCGGATTTTTGTTTTTGCGGCCAAAAATTTTCGCAAAAAGTGCCTTTCGCAAAAGAAAATTTATTAAAAATTTTGAGGCCATTGATTTTTGTCATACATTTCATGCA
>JBAQUK010000078.1:0-24937 GCA_049297455.1 Desulfosalsimonadaceae bacterium
GATCGTTGAGAATAACAGGAAAAAAGAATACCATGCTGACAATCCTCCTCTATGGTTATGAGAGGACTCTTCATTTTAAAAGGGCGGGTGGTCGCCAAAACTTCGCCGCCCTTTTAAAAAAAAAAAGCCTCTTTCTCAGAGGCTCAGTTATTCTGGTAATCGCTTTAATCTGTCAACGGAATCTAAAAATCCACCGCCTGTTTTGGTTCATAGAATGTAAAGATTAACACCAAGTGGCGATGCCGAATGGAGGGGGCTGCTCAAGTGTTTGCAAAACTTGATTTCGAAACTCATCGCCATAAGTTCTTGGTTTCCCGGAACGCGGCCGATCCTCGATACTCTTCAAGCGCCGAATCTCGAAATCCTTCCTTCGGTCAATCACCGTATTGGGGCGCACGCTCAAACTCTTGGCAATTTCCTGTACTGCTTTTCCCTGTGTGCAAAGCAGTACAATCCTGGCGCGAATAGCTTGTCTTTGGGGAGTTTTGGCCGCGTTGATCATTTTTTCAAACTTTTCTTTTTCTTCTTCAGTGATCATCAATATGGGATTTTTCCTTGGCATGAATTATTTCCTTTCGCTTGATGTGGAATTGTCATGCCAACTATATAAACTATAACGCTAATTTTTGCAATTAAACAATAGATCGGCTTGGTGATGAAACTGTTCATAAATTTCAGCGTCAGCAGGTCCAGCAATACTTTTCCCGCCCGCCAGATGGTGTATTTTGATGTTCCCGCGACTCTCGGATAATGATTGACTTCCATCTCGCCGATGCGGATCCCCTGCCAGCTCGCCAGTGCGGGGATGAACCTGTGCATCTCCCCGTAAAGGTTGAGATTTTTGATGACATTCGATTTGTATACCTTGAGGGTGCAGCCGGTATCGTGGAGCCGCGCCCCGGTCATCCGGGCGATGATCCGGTTGGCGATTTTACTGGAAAACCTTCTGGACAGGGTATCATTACGGTTTTTTCGCCAACCCGAAACAATGTCGTAGCCTTCTTTCATTTTATCGAGAATTTTCGGAATATCCGCCGGATCATTCTGGAGATCCGCATCCAGCGTGACGATGATTGCCCCTGCAGCATTGTCGAACCCTGCCGTCATTGCCGGGGTCTGCCCGAAGTTCCGTCCCAGGCGAAGGATCTTGAACCGATGATCCCCCGCTTTGGCCGCCTTCAGCAGATCCCATGATCCGTCGGTGGAGCCGTCATCCACAATAATGGCTTCAACTTCGCCGCCGAGCTGGTCCATGACGCACGAAAGCGCCGCCGTCAGGCGCGTAACGTTTTCTTCTTCATTATAAAGAGGTATTACAATGGATACGGTTGGTGTCATTTTCTCCCCAAGTTTTTTTATCCGGGTTATATTATTATACGATGATGGGTTTTCCTGTCTTCAGCTTTCGATGCCCTTCCGGGCCATCACGCCGCTGTGATAGTAATGCCGGATTTCCCGCATCTCGGTAACCAGGTCCGCTGCCGCCTGGACGTGTTCGGACACGCCCCGGCCGGTAATCACCAGCTCAACGGCGTCGGGTTTTGCGCGGATGATGTCCAGCATCTCGTCTGTTGATATAACGCCGAATTTTTCCGCCACCCCCGCTTCTTCCATGACCACCAGGTCATACGTCCCGGATGCAAACGCCTCTCGGACGGCCGCCAGCCCTTTTTTCCCGGCGGCCATATCTGCGTCGGAAGGCAGCCCCCGGACGAATTGCCCCGTGCCGAACTGCCGGATGGTGATGAAATCCGAGAACCGTTCCAGGGCCTTCAGCTCACTGTAGGCCCCCTGCTTTAAAAACTGGGCGATATACACTTTTAGTCCCGCGCCCGCGGCCCGGATCGAGAGCCCCAGGGCCGCAGTGGTTTTTCCCTTGCCGGCGCCCGTATATACCTGCACATATCCTTTTTCCATGCCTTCTCCTGTGATAATGGTTTCAACACAGCGCAAAACCTGCCTGAAACATTCCATGCAACAACCGGGTGACCATCGGATGACCCGAACATAGCACTTTTTTCTTGACAGAGGCAACCGGTTAAGTGATTTTTTGACTGTTCCATCCATGCTGTCATACCATTATTAATACATAAGGGGATTAAAAAAAATGAGAGACCCGCTGTTTCAACCCATTAGAATCAATACCCTGGATGTTAAAAACCGGATCTATCTGCCGGCCATGCATCTGGGAATGGCGAACAAATATGAAGTCACGGACCAGATCGTCGAATTTTACGCGGAACGCGCCAGGGGCGGCGTCGGCATGATCTGTGTGGGATACGCCACGGTGGATGAATTGTCGGGCAATACTTTAAATATCGGAGCCCACAAGGACGAATTTATTCCGGGACTTGCGCGTCTTTCAAAAACCATCAAGGACAACGGGGCCCGGTCCTGCGTTCAGATCAACCATGCCGGACGCTACAACATGTCCTTCTTCTTAAACGGCAAACAACCGCTGGCCCCGTCGGCCATTGCCTCCCGCATGACCCGGGAAGTCCCCAAAGCCATGGACAGCGACGACATCCGCCAGACCATCGACAATTTCGCCCAGGCGGCCCTGCGGGTAAAAAAGGCCGGGTATGATGCGGTGGAAGTGTTGAGCGGCACCGGCTACCTCATCAGCGAATTTTTATCCCCGCTCACCAACCAGCGCACCGATGAATACGGCGGATCTCTGGAAAACCGGATGCGGTTCGGCCTTGACATTATCCGGGCCATCCGGAAACAGGTGGGCAAAGAGTTTCCGGTCATGGTCCGCATGAACGGCAATGATTTCATGCCCGGCGGCCAAGGGAGCGCGGAACTGAAACTTTACGCAAAAGCGCTGGTGGAAGAGGCGGGGGTGGACGCCCTGTGCATTAATGTTGGCTGGCACGAAGCCCGGGTGCCCCAGATCACGGCGGCCGTTCCCAGGGGCGCGTTCGCCTACCTTTCCAGAGGGATTAAAGAGATGGTGAACGTGCCCGTGATAGCGAGCCACCGCATCAATGACCCGGATACGGCAAGAGAGATGATCGCAGACGGCATGTGCGACATGGTGGCCATGGGCCGGAGTCTGATCGCGGACCCATACCTGCCGGAAAAAGCCGAAGACGGCCGGGAAGACGAGATTCTCCACTGCATCGCCTGCGCCCAGGGGTGTTTCGACAACCTGTTCAAATTAAAGCATGTGGAATGCCTGTGCAACCCAAGAGCGGGTTATGAATGCGAAGGGGCCTGCACCATTGCTGAAACCCCCAAAAAAGTCATGGTGATCGGCGGCGGGGCCGCCGGCATGAACGCGGCCATCGCAGCATCCGACCGGGGGCATCAGGTAACCCTTTACGAAAAAGGCGATGATCTGGGCGGGCAGCTCTATCTGGCGGCGGCCCCTCCGGGCCGGGAGGAATTCGCGGAACTGGCCTATGACCTGGAAACCCAGGTATACACCCGCAATATTGATATCTGCCTGGGGCAGACGGTGGATGCGGCCCTCATTGACCGGGAAAAGCCCGATCACATCATTCTGGCCACCGGCGCAACCCCCATGACGCCCCCCATTCCGGGCGTGGAACTCCCCCATGTGGTCCAGGCCTGGGACGTGCTGGCCGACAATGTGTACACCGGACGCCGGGTGGTGGTGATCGGTGGCGGGGCCGTTGGGGTTGAAACCGCGCTTCTGCTGGCGGAAAAAGGCACCCTTTCCGGGGAAGTCATCAAATTCCTGCTTGTCAACAAGGCCGAAACCCCGGAACTGCTTTATGAAATGGCCACCAAAGGCACCAAACAGATCACCATTATAGAGATGATCGGCCAGATCGGGAAGGATTTCGGCAAAAGCACCCGGTGGGGCATGCTCCAGGATGTGGACCGGTATGGCATTCAATCAAAACTCGCTGCCAAGGCCCTTGAAATCACCCCCACCGGCGTCAGGGTCGAAACCCCGGACGGTATTTCGGAAATCCCGGCGGACACGGTGGTGATGGCAGCCGGCTCCCGGCCCGAAAGCAGCCTGGCGGAGGTGATCAAAGCCAAAAACATTCCTTTTGATATCATCGGGGACGCCAAAACCATCGGCATGGCCTTTGACGCCATTCATCAGGGGTATCGGGCGGGGATGGGAATTTAGAATGATTGCGTCTTATCTCAGTCACAAGGCCGAGCGGGAAGCATTGGGCATCCCCCCGAAGCCCCTGACCGCCGACCAGACCGCAGCCCTGGTGGAGCTGCTTTGCCGGCCCGAAGGTGCGGATACGGCCCTGCTTCTGGACCTGATCACTCACCGGGTGCCGGCGGGCGTGGATGAAGCGGCCCGGATCAAGGCCGGGTTTCTGGAGAAAATCGCCGCCGGCAAGGCCCAATCCCCCCTGATTTCCCCGGAGCAAGCGGTGTTTCTGCTGTCCACCATGGGCGGCGGGTACAATATCCAGCCCCTCATCCGTCTCTTAGACCATGACACGCTGGCGACCCATGCCGTCCGGGGGCTGTCCACCGCTATCCTGATTTTTGACGCCTTTAACGAGGTTTTCGAAAAATCCAGAACCAATCCCTTTGCCGGACAAGTGATTGACGCCTGGGCGGACGCCCGGTGGTTCACCGAAAAGCCGCCGGTTCCCAGGGAACTGACCGTTACGGTGTTCAAGGTGAATGGGGAAATCAATACCGATGATTTTTCCCCGGCCGGGGAAGCCTGGAGCCGGCCGGATATTCCCCTCCACGCCCTGTGCATGTTGAAAAAGGTTGCGGACAATCCCGTGGCGGCCATCGCCGCACTCAAGCAAAAAGGCCATCCCATCGCTTTTGCGGGAGATGTGGTGGGCACCGGCTCATCCCGGAAATCCGCGTCCAATTCCGTGATCTGGCATATCGGGGAGGATATCCCCTATGTTCCCAACAAACGGCGGGGCGGGGTCGTGCTGGGGGGGGCCATTGCCCCGATTTTTTTCAATTCCCTGGAAGACGCGGGCGCCCTGCCCATCGAGTGCGATGTCAGCCGGATAGAGAATGGGGATGTTGTCCGGATTTACCCCTATGAAGGACGGATCATTCACGCGGATACGGGCAAAGAACTGGCACAATTTCAATTAAAAACAGACATTATTTTGGATGAAGTCCGGGCCGGGGGCCGGATCCCCCTGATTATCGGCCGGACCCTGACCCAAAGAGCGAGAACCGCACGCCATCTTGGCCCGTCGGATGTGTTCGGCTGCCCCGCGTGCCAGATGCAAGCCGCTTACGGCTTTACCCTGGCCCAGAAAATGGTTGGCCGGGCCTGCGGATTGCCCGGCGTTCATCCGGGCGTTTACTGCGAACCCCGCATCACCACCGTGGGCTCCCAGGACACCACCGGCCCCATGACCCGGGACGAAATCAAGGAACTGGCCTGCCTCAAATTTTCCGCGGATCTCGTCATGCAGTCCTTCTGCCATACCGCCGCCTACCCCAAAGCCGTGGACATCACCATGCAGAACACCCTGCATGATTTCATGAAATCCAGGGGGGGCGTGGCTCTGCTGCCGGGTGACGGGATCATCCACGCCTGGCTGAACCGCATGCTGCTGCCGGACACGGTGGGCACGGGCGGGGATTCCCATACCCGGTTCCCCATCGGCATCAGTTTTCCGGCGGGTTCTGGACTCATCGCATTTGCCTCGGCCCTGGGTTTCATGCCGCTCGATATGCCGGAATCGGTTCTGGTGAAATTCAGCGGATCCCTTCAACCCGGCATCACCCTGCGGGACGTGGTGAACGCCATCCCTTATGCTGCCATTCAAAACGGGCTGCTGACGGTGGAAAAACAAGGCAAAAAAAATATTTTCTCCGGCCGGATCATGGAATTTGAAGGCTGGCCGGATCTCACCGCGGCCCAGGCATTTGAACTGACCAACGCGTCCGCCGAACGGTCCGCAGCCGCAGCCGCCATTGCCCTGTCCCTGGACGCGGTGGCGGCCTTTCTGAAAACCAATATCGACATTCTGAAGGGACTCGTGGCCCAGAATTACGGGGATGCGGACACCATCCACCGGAGAATTGCGGCCATGGAAGCGTGGCTTGCAAAACCGGAACTGCTCAAGCCCGATGCGGATGCCCGGTATACGGCGACCCTTACGATTGATCTTTCCGCCATTCTTGAGCCGATCCTGGCCTGCCCGAACGACCCGGACGATGTCCGGCTCCTCAGCCAGGTGGCGGGAACCCCCATCCAGGAGGTGTTTATCGGCTCCTGCATGACGGGCATTGACCATTTTATTGATGCGGCCCGGATACTGGCGGGGAAAAAGCATCTGCCCGCCCGGCTTTGGATCACGCCGCCCACCCGGCTGGATGCCCGGCAACTCAGGGAGGAAGGCATTTTCAGTATTTTCGGGGATGCCGGGGCCCGGATTGAAACGCCGGGGTGTTCCCTGTGCATGGGCAATCAGGCCAGGGTCGGGAAAGGAACGACGGTGATGTCCACATCCACCCGGAATTTTCCCCACCGGATGGGGGATGACACGCGGGTTTTTCTGGGCTCGGCGAGGCTTGCGGCGGTCTGCGCAATCCTGGGCCGGATTCCCACGATGGCAGAATATATGAGTTATAAGGACTAATGACTGGCTATGTTTTTAAAACGGGAATGATTTTCCCCGTAAAGTGTATTCTGGCAATCCTTGCAAAGTCCATGGGAGAACTCGGCTTCCGTATGCCGCCCGATATAGGATTCAACCGGCTCCCACTGATCCTGGCCGTTTCTGATACTTTTACAATGGGCACAAATCGTGATGATTCCCTTCAATGCTTTGATATGGTCAATGGATTTTTCAAGCTCGGCGGTTCTCGATTGCACGCGGTCTTCAAACGTGTCATTGGCTGTTTTCAGTTCGGATTGGATCAGAACAAAACGGTTGATTTGCGTCCTCATCAGCATAAAAACAAAAATGAAGGGAGCGAATACATAGAGAAAACCGTAAAAGAATTGAAATACTGAGGGCGGAACCGGTACCGCCGCCGAAAACGCAGAGGGCGTATTAAAAAAAGTTGAAAGCAGAATCCAGCATACGGCATAAATGAGCGACACGGCAACCGTTAAAAAAAATGACGAACGATTAATTTTTGAAGACATAAGCAGCTCTTTATGCTTTATGTTAAAAAACGTGGATCGTACAAAGTACCGTATAAAAATCATCGCCAATAAAATATTATTTGGTTACTATACAGCAATATATTGTTTATGAAATCAGCAGGAAACTGATTTTCCTGTAGGGGTTTATCGCTAAGTCATGTCAGGATTCCCCTACATTTTTAAAAGACCGCAATCATCGAATAAGCTTGCAGAAAGTTCAATTTTGTAAAATTTATCAACAAAAACGATATATTATTTATAAAATGGATTTATGCCCATGATCAGAATAATGATCGCGGATGACCACTCGATTGTTCGTGAAGGGCTCAAGCAGATTATTGCCGATACCCGTGATATGGTGATATGCGAGGAAGCCCGTGACGGCAAAGAAGCCATTGAAAAAGGGATGACATCCAAATACGATGTTCTGGTGCTGGATGTCTCCATGCCCAAAGGCAATGTACTGGATATCTTAAAGAAGCTGAAAGCATTCAAGCCGCTTATCAAAATCCTGGTTCTGAGCATGCACCCTGAGGAACAATATGCGGCCCGGGTGCTGAAGGCGGGTGCGTCCGGGTACCTGACCAAGGAAAGTGCGCCGGACGAACTGGTCAAAGCGATTCGAAAAGTATCCCAGGGCAAGAAATATATCAGCCCGTCATTTGCCGAGAATCTGGCGGACAAACTCTCGACAGGCGATTCGGAAAAACCGCCCCACGAGGCCCTGTCCAACCGCGAGTATCAGGTCATGGAGAAGCTGGCCGGCGGCCTGCCCGTCAGGGAAATCGCCGAGGCCCTGTGTCTCAGCGAGAAAACCGTCAGCACCTACCGGTCAAGGATTCTTCAGAAAATACGGGTGAAAAACAACGCGGAGTTGATTCATTACGCCATTAAAAACAATCTGGTGGAATATCAGCTTGTTTAAACGGCGATAACGCGCTATCGGAATACCCCCATTGCTGCGGCATGATGCGAAATTCCCGGATGCTAATTTTTTACCGGCCGCACAAAATCTGCAAACGCGCTTTTTGAATCGTATTTAAATTGATACCCGGTTGCCGTGTGGAGTTTTCTGGATCTGGCGATCCACGGATGCACCATCATCCGCATGGCCGGGGATGGGAATTTGGTCATAAAGGACAGCCGCAGAAACCAGGCCAGATTATTTAACGGATAAATAATCGGCCATGGAACCGGAATTCGAATATTACCCAGCATCTTAACCATTTCATGAAAGGTGATGGTTCCTTCTCCCGTCACATTGAACGCACCCGCGATCCGTTTTTCCACCAACAATACCATCACATGAATCAGGTCATCTTCATGAACGAACTGCCACGGCCGGGTTTTTAACGGAAGCATCACCAGTTTTTTCTGCAAATGTTCGGCCAGTGGATTCCTAAACCCAGGGCCCACCACAAAGCAGGGGCGGACAATGGAGACGGTGATTTCAGGGTGGGCGGATTCAAATTCCTTAAAAATCGCTTCGATCTCTTTTTTGTTTTTGGCATAAGTGAAATCGTCATTGCCCCGCAAGGGGCTGTCCTCGGTCAGCGGCTTGTCATTGTCGGCATAAAACCCGTAAGCCGTGGTGGAACTGGTGTAAAGGATCTGCTTGACGCCCGCTTTCACCGAGGCTTCCAGAATATTCCGGGTGCCACCCTTATTGATGTCTTCCATCAACCCCTTGTCGTGGATGGGGGGCAGCACATAGGCGGCATGAACAACCGTATCAATGGCATGATTTTCAAGCAGATCATCCACGGAATGCCGGATGTCCCGGATATCGAATTTGTATTTCGGATGCTGAAAGTCCGGCTCCTGAATATCCATGCCCACCACTGTCTTCACCCATTCTTTTTCACAAAGGGCCTTGACCATTTTTCCGCCGATATAGCCGGCCGCACCCGTGACCAGAATATTCATCATCATTTAACCTCAATTTTTGGCATGGTAAGTAATTTTACAGACAAGCGTTTGGTAAACGGCAATACCAGAAACTGAAAAACCATCAGCCGGGTCAGACCGATATTCCAGTGCAGTTTGCTCCCATGGGCCGCCTTCCATATGGTTTTGGCGATTTTTCCCGCCGAGAGCTGGCCGCCAAGAAAAGCCATCACCTTCATGCTTTTCACATCCTTTCCGCCCTCAAGCATCGGTGTTCTCACATACGGGGGTTTGATATCGCAGACTTTTATTCCGTAAGGCTCCAGTTCGATATCCAGGGCCTCCGTCATCGCCGATAAGGCGTGCTTTGTTGACGAATAAACAGCAAGTTCCGGCACGCCGTAGAGGAATGAAATCGATGACAGATTGATGATCCGGGCACCGGCTGTTTTTTTAAGATATGGCAGGCAATAATAAATGCAGTTCAAACATCCTTTGATATTTACATCAACTATTTGAAGGTGATTTTTTATTGGAACATTTTCAAAAAGTCCGAATTTCAAAATACCGGCGTTATTGAGCAGCACATCCAGCTTGCCGCCGGTTTTGGACGCAAACGCATCGATCCCATTTTGCACACTCTCCGAATCGGTAACGTCCATAAAACCTGCAAAACAGTTTGAGACGCCGATATCCGCTTCAAGGCTTTTCAACCCTGCTTCATTGACATCAAAAATCCCCACAAACCAGTCTTTTTCTGCAAAAAACAAGGCGGTTTCACGACCGATGCCGGAAGCCGCACCGGTAATCAGAATCGACTTCTTATTCATTCTTTAAGCTCCCTTTAATTATTGCTAAACAATCCAGACTGCCATCTCATGGGCCCGGTGAAGGACTTTCATACTGACGCGCCCCATCAGAAAATCCTTTATCACCGACAATCCCCGCCGGCCGGTGACAATGGTCCCATATCCTTTCATTTCCGCGGTTTTTGCAATGGCCACCGCCCGGCTGACTTTACCTTCCAATATTTCGGAAACGATCAGGCCGGGATCAAAGCCCGCTTCAACCAACCTTTTCGTGGCCTCCTTCATCAGCGCCATCATCTGGTGGCGACTCCGCTCCTGCCATGATTTTTCCTGGTCATCGCTGAAGACTTTCTGGTCCTCCCCGGAATTTTGTATTTTTTGCGCCACATGACACAACATCACCTTGCGGCCGGTTTTAGGCATCAAGGAACAGACGCATTCTACTGCCTTGAACGCATTTTCCGATCCGTCAAACCCGATTAACACATGATTCGGGTCCGGATTATCCCCCACCACCACAACCGGCAGATGCGGGATACCGCTCATCATGCGGTAAGCGGTCGCGCCCACGATAATGTCGGTGGGATCATTCATTCCCCGGCGGCCGACAACAACCGCATCATACCCCTTGGCGGATTCATCAATAATATCCTTTGCAACCCCTTCCGCCCGCTTCAGGATTTTGATTTCAATCGCATTTTTATCAAATCCGGCATTTACGAATATCTCTATGGCATCTTTCATTTTCATTTCAATGCCCGCTCGCATTTGAATATGCCATGCATCCGTTTCAATAAACGGCACTTCAAACGTCGGCATATTTTTTAAATCTTCAACAGCTTCAGGAAGGTCAGTCATGATATGGATGAGCGTAATTTTTGTTTTTTCAGGATCGTGAAACTGACTGATGTACCGAACCGAACCCATTGCACTTTCAGACCCATCGATGGCGATCAGCACCTTACGTTCATTTGTCATTGGCTTTCCTCACATATTCAATTTGTATATTGCGTCGCTACAAAACCTTGGCTTCTTCCTTCAGCGCTTTAATAAGGGCTGCGACATCCTCCACAATCCGCCCGCCCTTTCGCAGGGGCGGTTCCGCCAAGGTTCTGACGACCACTTTGGGCGTCGTGTCGATGCCCAACTCGGATGTCGTGACTTTCTTGATTTCCTTTTTTTTGGCCTTCATGATGGCCGGCAGCGCCGGGTACCGGGGTTCATTGAGTCTTAAGTCCGCGCTGATCACGCCGGGCAGATCCATGTCCACCACCTCAATCCCGCCATCCACTTCACGCTCCACCCGGGTGGTATTTTCAATTATTTCCACTTTTGAAGCAAAACAGGCCTGCCCCCAGCCGAGATACGCCGCCAGAAGCTGGGCCACCTGGTTATCGTCCACATCAATGGCCTGCTTGCCCAGAATGACCAGATCGGGGGTTTCCATTTCGACCAGTTTGACCAGAATCCGGGCCACTGCGTCCGAATCCGGATCACTGGCGACACTCACATGAATGCCCCGGTCCGCTCCCATGGAGAGACCATACCGGATTTCGGTCTGGGCCTTGTCCGAGCCGATGCCCACCACGATCACCTCGCCGCCTTTGGCTTCCTTGATGCGGAGCGCTTCCTCAATGGCGATTTCATCAAACGGATTGACCTTAAAACTCACGGAAGAGAGTTCAATTCCCGACCCGTCTTCCTTGACCTTGATTTTCATCTCCGGGTCCGTGACCCGTTTTGCGGTAACCAGAATTTTCATGAACTGCTCCTTGAAATAAATCTGAAAAATTGAACCGTTCTGCTCAAGGCAACTCACCCTTCGATGGAGGCAAGCATCATCTGCGCCAAATCCAAAACCTCAAACTCCCCTTGCGCCCCTTTTTCTTTCATCGCGTCATCAAGCATAATCATGCAGTAAGGACAGGCGGTTGCGATTGTCTTCGCGCCGGTGGCGGCAAGCTGGTCAAACCGTTCCCGGTTGATGCGCTTGCCGATGTTTTCCTCCATCCACATGCGGCCGCCGCCCGCGCCGCAGCAAAAGCTGGTGCGCTCCCGCCGCTCCGCCTCCACCAGTTTCACGCCGGGGACAAACCGGGCGATATCCCTGGGAATGTCATACAGATCGTTATACCGTCCCAGATAACAGGAATCATGATACACCACCGGCCCTTTGCCGGAAAATTTCTTTCCACCCTTAAACGCGCCTTTCCTTGTGAGTTGCCGGATGATCTCCGTATGATGAACCACTTCAAAATGTTTCCCGAACTGCGGGTATTCATTTTTCAGTGTGTTGAAGCAATGGGGGCAGGCGGTGATGATTTTTTTCACGCCCACGGTGTCAAACATCTCCAGATTAAAGTTGATCATGTGCTGGGCCAGATATTCGTTCCCCAGCCGCCTGGCCGTCTCGCCGCAGCACATTTCATTATCCCCCAGACAGGCGAAATTGACCCCGGCTTTCTGGAGCAGCTTGGTCAGGGCGATGGTCACTTTTTTATACCGGTCGTCAAATGATCCAGCGCACCCCACATAAAACAGGTATTCAAAATCCGGATTTTCCTCCGGGGTCTGAACACCCAAATCCTTGAACCAGTCGCCCCGGGTGTTGGATGCCAGGCCCCAGGGATTGGAGAGGTTTTCAAAACTTTTAAAACATTGCTTCAGTTCCTTGGGAAACCGGCTTTCCACCTGGACCAGATGCCGCCGCAGGTCCATGATATTGTCCACATGCTCAATGAGCAGCGGACAGTTGGCGATGCAGTGCCCGCAGGTGGTGCACGCCCAGATGGCATCCTCCGAAATAACATCTCCGATCAGGTTTTCGCCGTCCCATTGTTCAAAAACGTCCCGGACTTTTTCCGGTTCTTTTTTGAATTTATGCAAGGCGGCTCTGGCCATGAGAGTTGTCTTTTTTTTGAGATGCTCCCGTTCATCCATAATCAGGGCCATGGGAGACAAGGGCTTGTCTGTGAGATAAGCGGGACAGTTGGCGCGGCACCGGCCGCATTCCGCGCAGGAATACATATCCATTCCCCGCTTCCAGGAAAATCCCTCGATTTTCCCAACGCCGAACAGGGCATCTTCGTCTTC
Source organism: Desulfosalsimonadaceae bacterium (assembly GCA_049297455.1). Classification (GTDB taxonomy): domain Bacteria; phylum Desulfobacterota; class Desulfobacteria; order Desulfobacterales; family Desulfosalsimonadaceae; genus SURF-3. The sequence goes on from JBAQUK010000078.1 coordinate 12,874, forward strand.
CAGGTTTTGCGGGGTCAGCTCACCCTTTTTTTTAAGGCTGCGCATATAAAGCGACGGCAGGGAGGTGACTTCATGGAATTGTTTGCAATAGGGCAGGTAATTTAAAAATGACAATCCCAGCACCAGATGCCCCCAGGAGCCCACGGCATGTAATTGGGATGTCATGGGTGAATCTGCGGACAATCCCAGAGCCGTCAGCATATTTTTTCCAAACACCCCCAAAAATGCGGCCCGGGTTTCCGGGTGGTCCGGTGTCATAACAAACAGCGTGGACTCATACAGCAGGTCCATGCCCATCATCCAGAATATCCAGTTCAGAATAATGAGGGCTTCCAGGGAGAGAATCATTCGTGACGGCCGGAACACCACCCGGTTGATAAAGGCAATGGTGCACCCGGACATGATGGAGAGGGTAAAGAGGTCTTTAAAAAACATGTAGGTCAGACCCAGCTTGGTATCGCCGAAACCGGGCAGGTGCCAGCCGGGCAGAAAACCGCGCCCGGCCATTTGGATCGTGGAAAGGGTGACGACAACCGCCCCCCAGAAAATCATGATATGGGCGATGCCGTGAACCCGTTCAAAGGGCCTCAGGAACCTCTTCTGGCCGAAAAAATATTTGAGTACCCCCATCACCCGCTCTTTGGGGTTGTCCCACCGGACATCCGGCTGCATAACGTACAGGGGGATAAACCGGCGGGCCACACTGAAGGTAAACGCTACGATTGAAACCAGAAGCAATAACCCCATTGCAGCAGGATTCATGACCTTTCCTTTGAAAGCAGTTCACTCATTTCCGGAATAACCTTAAACAGATCCGCCACAATCCCGAAATCAGCGATTTGAAAAATCGGCGCTTCCACATCCTTATTGATGGCCACAATCACCTTGCTGTTCTTCATACCGGCCTGGTGCTGAATGGAACCGGAAAGTCCCGCCGCAATATACAAATCCGGGGCCACCATCTTTCCGGTCTGGCCGATCTGAAGATCATTGGGCACCCATCCGGCATCCACCGCCGCCCGGGTCGCCCCCACAGCCCCGCCCAAAACATCCGCGAGCCTTTCGATAATTTTAAAATTTTCCGCACCATTAACCCCCCGGCCGCCGGTTACGACAACGGCGGCCTCCGTGGGGTCGGGGCGCTGGCTGACGGTTTCCCGCATTTCCACAAACCGGGTTTTCGTTTTCGGGAGGGTGATATCCAGCGCTTCCAGCACAGATTCCCCCGGCGCAGGTTCAGCCGCCGCAAACGCCGTTGCCTGAATGGTCACCACCTTGATTGGTGTTGTGATGTCGATGGTGGCCAGGGCATTTCCGGCCCACATGCCGCGCTTAAAAGCCGTTCCGTCAAACCCAACGATGTCGGACCCCATACCGGCAGCGAGCTTAACCGCCACGCGCGGCATCATATCCTTGCCGGTGGTGCCGGAAGCCATGCCAACGAGAACCGAGTCATGTTTTCCGGCGGCTTCAGCAACAGCGTAACTCCAGGTTTCCGCCGTGTAATTTGCCAGATCAGGCGCATCCGCCAGAATAATTCTGGATGCACCGTAATTTTTCAGCGCATCCGCAACACCTGAAATATTATGCCCGATAACGATCAGACAAAGTTCCGCTGCAAGCTTTTCCGCCGCTTCCCTGCCGAATGTCATGGCGTTCAATGTTGATTTTTTGATTTTTCCGTTCTGGTGTTCGGCGATGATACAAACACTTGGCATTAAATTATCTCCCGATTTTTTTTTGGAAATCTTTTTTCACCACAGAGCGCACAGAGTACACAGAGGAAAAAAATGAAATTGACTTTCTTCTCTGTGAGCTCTGTGCGCTCTGTGGTTATTTTTTTAAATAATCATCAGTTAGATTTTCTCCAGAATGTGAATGCACATGGCTGCTTCTTCCAAGCCGATATTCCCGCCGCCGTTTTCCGCAAGTCCCAGCCGGGCGCCTTCCACCTGTCGTTTGCCTGCTTCCCCCCGAAGCTGAACCCCCAGCTCATAGATCTGGGCCAGCCCGGAGGCCCCGATGGGATGACCGCGGCACTCCAGCCCCCCGCTGGTGTTCACCGGCTGTTTCCCGCCGAGCTTGGTGGCGCCGGTTTCCGCATAAGGGCCGCCCTGGCCCATGGGACAAAATCCCATGGCTTCGGTCTGGTGAAGTTCACCGTAAGCGGTGGCGTCATGGAGCTCGGCGAAACTGATATCGGAAGGCCCCACACCGGCCATATCATAAGCCTGTTTGACCAGCCTTTCCCCAATATCCTCCCCGTCAAAATCCCTGTCCGTGCCGGAACCGTGAACCGATGCCCGGATTTTAACGGGCCGGGCATTGGCCAGTTTTTTAAGGAAGCTTTCCGAGCAGACAATTGCCGCTGCCGCGCCATCGCCGACCGGCGCGCACATGGCCCGGGTCAGCGGATAGGCAATCGGTCTATCTTTCAACACATCGTCAACGGACATGTCCATCTGGTACTGGGCCATGGGATTTAACGATCCGTGAAAATGGTTCTTGGCGCAAATGGTCGCCAGTTGCTTCTGGGTGGAACCGAATCGCTTCATGTGCCATTTCGCCCCCATGGCGTAGGCATCCATGAAAATACTCCGCCCTTCCCCCGGCGGGGTCTGCCCCTCAGGGACATCGACCTGGAACATTGCATTGGCCTTTTCCATCATTTTAAGCTGCTCGCCGAAATTATCGACATCCATGCAGGCGGCATAGGCGGTCAGCGACTTCATTTTATCCGGGTCCGTGATTTTTTCAGACCCGATGGCAAGGGCGACGTCATACATGCCGGCCCGCACACCCGTATATGCCAGATGAAGGGCCGTGGACGCGCCCGCGCAGGCGTTCTCCACATTCGTTACCGGGATGGCCCCGATCCCCATGGACCGCAGCACCACCTGCCCCCTTATGGAATGTTGGTTGGCAAACATCCCCCAGAAGGTATTGGCAAAAAACGCAGCCTGAAGGTCCTCCTTATTCATCCCGGCATCTTCAAGCGCCAGCCGGATCACTTCATGGGCCATGTCCCGGACCCCTCGATCCGGATATTTGTTGAAACGGATCATCCCCAATCCGATGATATATACATCTCCCATTATTACTCCTTTTTAATCCAGCCGTGGATATGTGTGAATCAGTTTATGCCCGCCCCCGATGGCCAGCGTATCATTGGACCCGTCTTCAATGAGCATGGCCCGGGAATCCCGGAACAATTTCTCAATCAGGTATTCTTTGGTCAGCCCGTTACCGCCGAAAATCTGGATGGCGTCATTGCACACGTCAAATGCGGACTGGCATCCGTAAACCTTTGCAACATTTGAATATTCTTCGGCGGGTGTGGTTGTATTCTGGTTATAAATATAGGCGGCCCGGGCCATCAGGCGCGTGGTTTCAACCTTGGAAAACATATGGAACAGTTTTTGCTGGACATTCGGATAATCGATCAGCTTCTTCCCTCCCTGGACCCGGTTTTTGGCGTATTCCAGTGTTTCATCCAGGGCGGCTCTGGCGATTCCCGCGGCAAAAATGCCCATCATGGCGGTGGTGGTGGACAGCGTGATGTCCAGCATCGCTTCATAGGCTTCAGGACCGACAATCAAATAATCTTTGGGCACCCGGACATTGTCAAAAAAGATTTCTCCCTGGTTGAGATCCCGCTGCCCGAGCTTGTTCAGCGGCGCCCCTTTGCTGACTCCCGGCAGATCCAGCGGTATGGCGAAAATCGCCCCGCCGGCCATCCCCATGGAGGTATCCATCTGGCAAAACAGCGCGCAGTGGGTGGAGATGGTGCCGCAGGACACCCAGGCGGATTTCTGGCCGGAAATGATATAGTCATCCCCATCCGGCTTGGCCCGGCACTGGGCCTTAATGTTCGGATCATGAAAACTCGGATGAAAGCACATCAACGTATCTGATCCGTGATCCGGCTCCGTAATCCCCCAGCAGCCGATAATGCTGGCATCCCTGCACGCACAGAACGGCTCGATAATTTTCTCAATCAGCACTTCTTCCGCCACAAGAGACGCCCCGAATGACGGAAATGCCGCAACGCCAAGGGCGACCGCCAGTCCGACACTTCCCCAGGCCAGTTCTTCATAAATAATGGCCTGCTGCTTGGACGTCAAATCCATGCCGCCATAAGATTCCGGAATCAGGATGGTATGATATCCCAGTTCATACGCCTTTCGCATAAACTCCCAGAACGGCGAATCTTTGGCAATGACCTGTTCCGGGGTCATCTCATCCAGTTTTTTGGCAATGGGCCGCATCACTTCTTTTGCAAAACGATGGGCCGCTTTCTTCAATTCAATATCATCCTCAGTTAACGTGAGGTCAAGGTCCAGGTAGTTCATGTGTAACCCCTTTATCTTTTATTTGTTTTTATCCTTATACCGTTCGGCAATTTTATCCGCATGTTTGACCACCATCTCCGGCACCTGTTCAAACAGCACCTGCTGATAGGCTTCCATCACCTGCTCAGAGTACCCGATGCCCATAAATTCGGGGGGCGCCCACCAGTCGTCTTTTGTCTTGTACATGGGCTTCCCGCCGCCCGGAAAGCAGGTAAACATATTCGGCACGCAGTTGACCATATCCTGCTTATCCATTTCATAAGACATGCTCTTATGCATTTCTTCACGGTTATAATAAACCATATCCCGGGGCGGCCCCAGCGCCAGTCCGAGCTGGGCATCCATTCCCGGCATAAAGCCCAGAGCATTTAAGGCAAATCCCAGGGACCCCATGATCCGGTTATCCACCCGGTACTGCCCTGCGGAGGCGCAGGCCCAGTCACAGGCCATGGCCCAGTCAAGGACTTTCCAGTTGCAGGATGGTCCGCCGAGCTGCCCGCCGCCCTTATACTCCTTGCTGTAGGCGTTAAATTCCTTGCAGGTGGAAAATCCGCAGGCCCCGCAGTTCCAGTTCAGATTCGAAGTGCTGATTTTTCCGCCGATGGCGATAATGACCGGCGATTCCCCCTTGTCATGGCAGCGTTTAATGGTCTCATAATCCCACTGCACGTAGCGCATGACTTTGGCCACCGGCCCCATGACTTCGATGATGGGCACCAGATCCTCGCCCCAGATAATTTCCGCTTCAATTTTTGTCTTGCCGGTGATCTGGGGAGCCTTATGAATGGCCAGCACAATGCTCTTGGCCACTTCAATGAGATGGTCCAGGCAATATTCTTTTCCGATTAAATGTCCCATTATTCATCCTCCCCCTTTGTCTTATGCGGCTTTGGAATCCATTTGCGATAATCAAACCCCCGGATGATGCGGGTCGTCTGATAAATCTTTCGCGTGTTGTCCAGGGCCTTGTCCATATTGATGAGATGGTAATCCACATTCACATCAACAAAAGGGTTTTTGGCTTTTGCCGCCACGGGGACACCCACCACCATTCCGGATTTGGGGCAATACCCCAGCTTCTGACCGGCCATGCCGATACTGGCAAACGGACGGGCATCCACCATCAGGGTCGCGGCTGTCCAGAGCGCACTTCCCACCGCATACCCCAAATCTCCCACCCGTGCGGAACACAAAGGGCCGTCGATCATTTTTTTTGACGACCGATCGGTAATATCCACCAGCCCATACTTTGTCGTTTTCTTTTCATAGAAATACCCGCAGTCCAGGGTCCCGCCGCACATCCCGCAACCCGCGTCCAGGGGGGTTTCATGACAGCGGGTATTGCCAAGAAAAATGATCACATCCGAATCCCGGACCATCACCGCTTCATATAAAAACGGTTCTTTCCAGGATTCATTGGTGTGGGCGATTTCTTCTATCTTGCGGGCAATGGCTTCAAGTTCTTCCTGTCCATAAACGATATGGGCTTCCAAAGACGGCACCCCACCGGCACAGGGCGCTGTAAAAGCGGAATCAACCATCAGGCGCGCCGCCTCGAGCACACATTTTTTACGGCGGATATCCTGGGGGGACCAGGGCGTCCATTCGCCGATGTATTCTTCGCCCTGGAAATTCAGATCTTCCACATATTTTTTCATTGCTGACACTCCTCTTCATTTGCTGATAAAATGGTAGGTCGGGATTATTTCCCGACATGCACAAACGCCGGGTAAGAAACCCGGCCTACTGATCAGCCAGCGTTTATTTATAATCATTAAATGCAAAGATATTATCCGCATCTTTGGAGAAATCATCTTTCAGCAACCGGTCCAGGTTTTTTTCCGATGCGGATTTGGGAATCGCATCCACCACCTGAAGATAGGACGGCACGGCATTGCCTTCCAGCTTCTCCCGGCAATGCGCAAAGATGGCTTTAGGATCAAGAACCTTTCCTTCCACGGCCACAACAGCCGCCACCAGATCACTTTCCCCAGGTGACCCCGAGGCTGAAGGAATCCCGTAAACACACACATCATTTACATCCGGATGAATGGCGATCCCGGCTTCCACATACTGGGGCTGAATAAAATCCCCGGCCCGGCGCAAACCGCCCCCGGCCCGATAATCAAAGAAGAACCAGCCCGTTTCATCCGTATGCCCCATATCCCCGGTGCGCAGCCATCCGCCGCGGGTTTTATCTTCAGAGGCTTTTTTCTTTCCCAGATATTCAACCTCCGTTTCCTGGCCCAGCATCCGGAAAATAATTTCCCCGGTTTCGCCGGGAGGACGTTCGTTGCCCTCCTTATCAACAACCTTCATTTCCATCAGCCCTTCCAGGGGTTTGCCGAAGGAGCCCACAGGGCCTACGCCGGGCGGTTTATGCGCAAACCCGCCTTCCACCGCGCCATACCACTCGTGAATCATGACATTGAACCGTTTCTCGAAATCCTCCCAAATCGCATGTGGTGTTCCGGCGCTTAAAACCAGGCGCACCGGATTAACCGCGTCATCGGGTTTCGGCGGTTCACTGTAAATCCCCATCATCATGCCGCCCAAAAGTGAAAACGTTGTGCAGCCGTATTTTCGGCAGATATCCCAAATCCGGCTTTTGGTGAATTTTGAGCTGATCACCGACGGAATGGAAAGTATTAAAGACGGCATCAGGGTCACTGCCTGGGCATTGCCGTGGGTCAGCGACAGACCGGTATAGAGTTTATCTTCAGGGGTGTACTGCCAGACAAACAGTGCGAGCTGGGAAAACGGCACCAGGCGGTGTCCTTTGACCACAACGCCCTTGGGATCACCGGTGGTTCCGGACGTATAAATAATTTCAATGGGAACACTGATCTCATCACTTCGGTGATCCGGCGGGGAAACTTCCGGCCCTCCATAGATTTCATTGAGTGACGGAAACCGATTATTTACGGGAACATGCATGCCTTCTTTATAAGCAACGCCCAGCACTTTCACGTCCGGCAAATCGGAGAGTACTGCGGTGACATTCTCCATGAATTCACTTGTCAGGATAACTCCTTTTGCCCTGGAATCTTTCAGCACATATTTCAGCCGGTCCCCTTTGACCCTGGGATCAACGGGAATCATCACGGCGCCCAGCATGGTCGCCGCATACAATGCATATAAAAACTCCGGATGATTCCGCATCAGCAGCGCGAATGTATCCCCTTTTCCGATGCCGGCATTCATGAGCAGGCGAGCGACTTTCCGGCCCTGGGTGACAATGTCGCCATAGGTCAGAACCTCTTCGGCAAAATCACCGTTTTCAAATGTCACAACATTAAAATCCGGAGTATTTTCCGCCCTGCAATCCAGCTCATAGGCAATATGTCCGGGAATTTTGCACTCAGCCATTTTTCTTCCCCTTTCAGTTTCTGATATTTTTTTCTTTTCAAAACCGGTGATGGTTCCGGTTAATTCAGGGGAACGTTATGTTTTTTGCAGAATTCCGGAAAGATCTCATACACCGGTTTTAATGCAGGAAGCATTTTCAATACTTTAGGAATCGGCCCCTTGGATTTGATTTTGCGGGTTGCCAGCGCCACAGGCAGAGACAACTGTTTTGTCCAGAACTTAACCACTGTATCGCCGGATAGCTCCATGGTGATCACCGCATCCTTATTGGCCGCTTCGCCGGTGATCACGTTATCCGGATCAACAAACAGATATCCATCCGGTTCGGTAATAATGTACTTATACGTCACCCCGTATTCCCTCATTTTTTCGCCCAGACCGGCTTCAAATACAATGTGCTTCCAGAGATCTTCCAGGAATTCATACATGTGATTGGTGTCTTTAAATAAGCTCATCTTTTCCTCCTTTTTTGGTTATGCATGGATTAAAAAATTTGGATATCCGGTTGAGGATGCCAGGCATTCTTTTCATAAACACCGATTACCTCGCTTAGCTATGTTTGCAAATCGCGTGCCAATTTAAAAATTTATATAATATATTGTTTTTTATATATATTATATAAATATCCATTTCATTATGTCCGTATAAGGTCAACTCTGTGTCCAAATACGGACAATTCTATTGACAATCCCAATGCTGTTTTTTAGAGTTTCATTAACATAAGGAGAAATGAATGCCCCCGACCAAAACCACTCGACCCGAACGCATTGGCGAAGAAGCCATTCGGATTGAAAAAAACCTGGCGCAAAAAGCCCTTTACGAAGGCGACCGGATGGCCGCCTGGCAGCACCTCTGCAATGTCGCCGACCGGCTTCAAGCCTCACCCGCCGGTCCTGAAAGAGACGCCTTGTTCATTTCCACAGCCCTTGATCTGGCCAATGTCAGCTTTGTGATCGGCAAAGGATTCAGCACTTTAACCGTGACTTTGCAAGAGGCCCTTCACGCGGCGGAAAGAATCGGGGACCGCCGGTCGTTTGCCATGATCAACCTGCATCTGGGGCGGCTTTTCTATTTCGCGGAACAGCGGGACACGGCCATATCGGTATTCGAGGTGGGAAAATTTGAAGCCGAAGAATTGGGGGATGAGGACATTCTGACCCAGGCTGCGGAATTCATCGGCCTGTATTATTTCATCCAGGGACGGTTTCAGGAAGCCATCGGTTATTTTGAAAGCGCGGCCGTCAGCTTTGAATCCGGCAATCACGGCCGCGTGACCAATCCCTCCGGCCCGCTGTGGCTGAGCTACTGCGCCGCTTTTCTGGGCCAGTTCCATCGGGCCATCGGCACGCTGGACTATTACCGGCGGGTGGCCATGGAAGGCGGGGACCGTCCACTTTCGACCACGCTTCGTGCGGTGCTCGGCATTATCCTTCTGATATTAAAGAAAAACAAGGAAGCCCATTTTCATCTGTCCGGCGCGTTTCAGGAAGCCCGCAAAACCCAGAACATGCTGGCGGGTTATTTCGCCAGGGGCGGTCTGGCGTTTCACCATTACACCGAAGGCCGCCTTGCGGAAGCCCGGGACCTGATCCAGGAAACCGTAAATGAAGCTGCGGGCGCGGGCCTGGTTCACCAGTATGCGTCTCCGATTGTTCTGGAAACGCTCTTTGAACTGCACCGGAACGGCCTGTCCACCATAAACCAGATCAATTATCAGGACGAGTTCAACCGGATCATGAATGAGCCAAACCTCCATCTCCGGGGGGTCGCCTGCCGGTTGAACGCGGTGTCGCTCATGGAAAAGGGCGATATTAACGCCGCAGAATCCGACCTTGCCAAAAGCGAATCCTATCTGCTGCTTTCCGGTGACCCGATTCAGAGGGGGAAAACCCGTGCGGAGACGGCAAGGCTTCAATTGCGGCGGGGAGACACGGAAACCGCCCGAAAACTGGCGGAAAGCGCCCGGAAAGATTTCGCAAGCTATATGGATGTTTTTTTCCCCGACGATTTGCGGCCCCTGCTCACCGTCAAAAGCGATCTGAATAGTGATCCCGGCCCTGAAAATCAATTAATGGGCCTGTTTGCGGACGTTATCCAGGAACTCTCCCCCAGTGCGGATTTTGACCGCCTGCTGTCCCGAACCGTTAAATCCACCAACCGCTATTTCGGGGCCGAACGCGGCGGCATCTTCTGGTTTAAGCGCCATGAACCCAGGAAAGGGCCGATTTTGAGGGGGCCTTGCAATTTGTCCCAGTCGGATGTTTTATCTAAAGATTTCAGGGATAACCTGGCCCTGGTGTTTAAGGCATTTCACACGAACCTTCCGCAGGTGCTCCGGCGGGAAACCCCCGGCTTAAATCCCAGCCGGGTCAAGGCCATGATCGGGGTTCCCTTTGAAGTGGGCGGCCGGGTCCGCGGGGTGCTGTATCACGACAACTCCTATGTCCAGGACTGTTTTGACAGCTTCTCTCCGCCCCAGCTCATCCAGATGGCCCGATGGCTGACCCGGTATATTGACCATCTATTTGAATTTTCAAAACAAATAGAACAAAAGGCCGCTGATGAATGCATAACGGAAGGCCCGATGGACCATTTGTCCATGGTCACCCAGAGCCCGGTAATGGTCAAAATCCTGGCCCAGGCGGACCGGGCTGCCGCTTCCGACAGCACAGTGCTGATCTTGGGTGAAACCGGGGCGGGAAAGGAACTGCTCGCCCGGCGGATTCATCAGATGAGCCGTCGCAAGGACCAGCCCCTGATCATTGTCGACCCCACGGTGATTCCGGAAAATCTGGTGGAAAGCGAACTGTTCGGCCACGAAAAAGGCGCGTTCACCGGAGCCGACCGCCAGAAAAAAGGCCTCATGGAGCTGGCCCACAAGGGTACCTTGTTTATCGACGAAGTGGGCGAAATCCCCAAATCCATCCAGGTGAAACTGCTCAGGGTCATTCAGGAAAAAACCATGACCCGCATCGGCGGGGCCCGGACCATTTATTCGGATTTCCGGCTCATCATTGCCACCAATCGGAACCTGGCCGAGGAGGTCGCCGCCGGCCGCTTCCGGGAGGATCTTTACTACCGCCTCAACGTTGTTCCCGTTACCCTGCCCCCGCTCCGGGACCGGCCGGAGGACATTGGGCTCCTGGCCCGGCACTTTCTTCAGCGTTTTGCCGCCAGATACCATCACCCCGGCCTTGCCATAACCATTGACATATCCGGGGAACAGGAAAAGATGCTCACTTCCTATGACTGGCCGGGCAATATCCGGGAACTGCAAAACGTGATGGAACGAGCCACCCTGATGTCCGCGGACGGACACTTGCATCTGGACCTGCCGAGCGCAATCCGAAAAACCGCCGGTCATCCCTTTGACGACCTGCCGACCCTGGATGACCTCCAGCGGCGCTATATCGCGTATGTGCTGGACAAAACCCAAGGAAAATTCAGCGGACCCGGCGGGGCCGCGGATATTCTGGGAATGAAGCGGACGAGTCTTTATAACCGCATGAACAAGCTGGGATTAAAAAGGTAGAAGGTGGAATGGGCCAATCGCCGGGTAAGAAACCCGGCCTACAGATTGAATTTATCGTTTTTTCGTAGGTCGGGATTCTTTCCCGACAAATGATCAGGATGCAATTCCGACCAAAGTAGGCCGGATTAGCGCGACAAATGAAGCAAATGATGATGTTCAAATACCTCGTCAGCGCGTAATCCGGCATTCGTGAAAAAGGATGGTCCCACGTTGGGGAAGCCAAAGGGGAAACCATGAAAACCATCCGGGAACAAATCATGGAACTTCTGGAACAAAAGGACTGGGACGCCCGGACGCTCTCTCAGCGGCTCTCCATAAGGGAAAAGGAAGTCTACGCCCATCTCCCCCATATCCTCCGCTCAGTTGAGGCAGCCGGGAAAAAGCTGGTGGTTATCGGACCTGAGTGCCTGAGCTGCGGGTTTCAGTTTGAGGGCCGGAAAAAGGATCGGGAAAAAATAGGGAGACCCGGCCGGTGCCCGAAATGCCGGGGCGAACGTATTACAGCACCGCGATTCACGATCAAGGAATAATCGATTGAATGATGAGTGATGAAAAAAAATGATTAAAATTACAGTAACTATTCAGGTTGGTTAGCCTGAAGCAGTTTAGGCTGAAGGACGATCTAAATAAATCTTTTTTAAATATCGGCATCTTCCACCTGCCCTATTTACCGTCAACCTTCAGCTTATCTAGTGGTTGACCGGAAACAAAAATAAGTCATAAAAACTTGATGTTATAAATTTAGTCCTGTTTGAAGATTTTTCAAAAAATCAGTATTTGTTCGGGTTTTTAGCTTGACATAATTTTTTAC
>JBAQUK010000079.1:0-29359 GCA_049297455.1 Desulfosalsimonadaceae bacterium
TCGCCGCCCTTTTAAAAAAAAAAAGCCTCTTTCTCAGAGGCTCATTTATTCTGGTAATCGCTTTAATCTGTCAACGGAATCTAAAAATCCACCGCCTGTTTTGGTTCATAGAATGTAAAGATTAACAGGCGTATCGCGCAAAAATGCTTGAGCGTAATCCAGGGCGATTTTGAGCAATATATGGCGGGGCTGCTACCTTTCCGGATTGAAAAATATACCGGCAAGGGCTGGACGGATATTCTTGAATATTTCCAGAAATGGATGGAGGCCGCGGTTGAACCAAGGCGAAAACCCGCGACCATAAAAGGATATTGGTCTTACTTCAACAACTGGATCAAACCTTTTTTTGAAGCGAATCCTATCATGCTGCATGAGGTCCAGCTTGACACCCTGGACAAAATGTTGACATTCATCGCATTATCCCCAAAGGGAAAATACAATGTAATGAATTGCTTTCATAGTTTCATGGATTACGCATGGAGTCCCGCCGCATTCCCGAGATTCCCCCGTTCCCCAAAAAAGAGGATTATAACCTGGTTGACCCATTAATTCATTGGGTTTCCGAGGCGCGGCAGATGAAAATAATTGATGCAATCCCCGAGGCTGACCGGCCAATATTTCTATTTCTGAAATATCATTTGCGCCGGCCGTCGGAGGCATGCGTATTGAAATGGGGGGATTTTGATGAAATTAATCAAACCTTTATTGTCCGGCGGTCATTATCCGCTCGCACCATAGTGGAATCCACCAAGACAAAAGCGATTCACGTCATACCCTGCCACGGGGATTTCTTGCCGGTTTTGAAAAAATTGCGAGGGGTTCACCCTGGACCTTATATTTTTGTCAATGTCCGGTCCAGGTTTGAGAGCAAGCGATATGCGATTGAATCATTAAATGTCATTTGGAAAAAGGCGTGTGCTGATGCAGGCGAAACGATTGACTTATATTCTGGGCTGAAGCATTCGTCATACAGCCAATTCATTAATGAAAAAGGTCTTACAATGGGACAGCTTCAAATCATCACCGATCACGCCAACATCGAATCGACCAAAAAATATGCAAAGGTGGAAATGGATTTGAAGCGTCAATTAATGGAAACATCCCCCAAACATCCCCCATCACGGAAAAAGATTACAAAAATATATGAATAATCAATAAGTTATAAATCTGTGCTTAGGTTCGATTCCCATGCACTTCCGCCATCTTACCGCCAAAAACGTGGACCCCATCCGTTATTGCAGCAAAAAAACCGAAGCCGCTTTATTTTTTCCATTCCCATTTTACAATCCGCCCATACACGTCGCTGGGAACCTTAACGATGCCCACCAGCACTTTGGTCTGGCCGGTTTTAATCAACCCGTTAACGGTGATTTTTTCAAGCTCAAATCCCTCGCCGTCCAGAGCCACCACCCCGACCGCGATATCTGCGGGATCGCCATTGTTTTTGACAAACACTTTAACGGTCAACGAAACATTATCAGCGCCTTTTTCCATCATCAATGTTTCAACCTTCAATACTTCAACACTGTCGGCAGCAACCGCTGACGTCGCCCATAACATCATCCCTGTTGCAAAAGCGATTGTAAATAAGATGTTTGTCATAAGTTTCATTCTCAGCCTCTTTTCGTTTAATGTTAATATTTCTAAAAAGATACACCGCGCATGCGGAATTGAACAATTTTATCGCCATATTTTTTAACTTTTATCATCCTGTAACCAATTCATTTTCGTTGAATTTCAGTGGTTCTTAAGATAATTTTGATACTATATTCTTTTTATTATCCGGCAACAAGTATATTTTCAGCGCCATTGTCCATAATACTGCCAGAACCGGATCCGAGGGGATTTTCGTGACGCATCCCATCACCATTATCGGCGTCAATATCAGTGGACTTTCGACGGCCTGGCATCTGGCCTAAAAAGGAATAAATGATGAATTATCTGGAAAAAACAACGTCCCTCATAAATGTGGCATCAGGACTTGAACCCGCCGACCTGGTGATCACCGACGGACGGATTTTCAATGTGTTTACCGGAGAATTGCTGGATGGATTCTGCGTGGCCGTTAAACACGGGCGCATCGCTTATGTCGGCATTGACCCTGAAAACGGCATTGGGACGGACACAACCGTGATCCATGCAAATGGCAAAACCCTGATACCCGGTTTGATCGATGGTCATACTCATATGGCATGGATGAACACCCCGGAGGAGTTCCTGAAACTGGCCATGATCGGGGGAACCACCACCATCATCACCGAAATATTCGAGCCCTGCCCGGTAGCCGGGATTACAGGGATTCTCGAACTGATAGACGCCATGCAGCATCAGCCGGTCAAAATTTTCGCCACTGCTCCTGCCATGGTATCCATCAGCCGGCGAACCAGAGGGATGTCGCCTCATGATCTGGAAACGCTGCTGCTCCGGCCCGATGTGCTGGGCCTTGGCGAATCTTACTGGCAAGGGGTTCTGCAGGAGCCGGGCATCTATCTGCCGCAATTTGAAAAAACACTGATTTTCCGGAAAACCCTGGAGGGCCATTCGGCCGGAGCAAGCGAAAAAAAACTGAATGCCTATGCTACCACGGGGGTTTCTTCCTGCCACGAGCCGATTAAAGCCGATGAGGCCCTGGACCGGCTGCGTCTTGGCATGTATGTTATGGTCAGGGAAGGCAGTGTACGCCGGGAACTTGAAGCCATCTCCGAAATCAAGAATGCCGGTGCAGACCTGCGGCGGATGATCCTGGTATCGGACGGGATTTCAGCAGTTGATTTAAAAAAATACGGGTACATGGAAAGCATTGTTCAGAAAGCCATCAACCTGGGATTTAAGCCGGGAGACGCCATACGTATGGCCACATTGAACGTGGCGGAGCATTTTTCCATAGACGGCCAGATCGGGGCCATTGCACCGGGCCGGTATGCGGATATCCTTATGATTCCGGAAATAGACATCATCCAACCGGAAATCGTCATCAGCAACGGCGTCATTATTTCCAAAAATGGTCATGCGCTGGTGAAACCCCGCGCCCACCATTTTTCTCTCCAAAGCCGGTCGAGCGTCAAACTTGACCGGGCCTTCACTCCAAAGGATTTTGCGGTTGATGCATCAAGCGGCCAGTCTTCCCGAAAAATCCGCCTGATGGAAATGGTAACGGACCTGGTCACGCGTGAGAGCATACAGGATCTTCCGGTGATCCGCGGGCAGATCCAGGCGGATGCCAGCCGGGATATTTTAAAAATCACGGCCATTGACCGGGCCGTTGTTCCTGGCGACCTATTTACGGGGTTTATCAAGGGATTTGGGCTGAAGTCCGGAGCCGTGGCAGTCAGTGCGACCTGGGATTCGGCGGACATTATCGTCATCGGTGCGGATGATGCGGATATGGCGGTCGCCGTCAACCGCCTCAATGAACTTCAGGGAGGTGTTGCGGTCTGCGAAGGAGGAAAAATCCTTGCCGAACTGGGGCTGCCGATATTCGGCGTAATATCGGACTTACCGGTGGATACGGTTGCCGCAGCGATTGATGACATTACAAAAATATTGTCAGCCATGGGCGTTCCGCACCCCGACCCCATTAAAACAGCGGCAACGATGACCTCAGCGGCCATTCCGTTTTTTAAAATTTGTGAGGAAGGCTATGTTCGGATGAAGGACGGGGCCACTGTGGGCTTATTCGCAGGCGAAAATCAATGATCAATAATCAAGGTCCGCCATATAGGGGAAATGATCCGACGGATACCGGCCATCCGAATGGTCAAGAATAATCCTGGCATCCCTGACCTGAAAACACGGATCCGCAAGAATCCAGTCCAGCCGGGCCACTTGTGGAATCCCGTCAAACCGGTGCCGGGTAAAACTCGACGGTCCGTCATTATTTTCCGCTGTCCACCAGGTATCATGCAATCGGACACCGGTGAGCGCCTTGTGGGCCGGAGATGCGGGGGCATCATTAAAATCACCCATCAAAACAATCGGGCTGGCTTGCCGGGCAGACCACTCGGCGATGATTCGCGCCTGTTCCAACCGGGCCAAAGCCCCTATATGGTCCAGATGGGTGACTGCGGCAATGATGGTTGAAGCACAATTCACCACCCGGACCTCGGCCCAGCTCATCATCCGGGGAAACGCGCTGTCCCAGCTTTTGCTCAGATGCACCTCAGGTGTTTCGGAAAGCCAGAATTCGCCGCCGGTTATAATGGCAACCGTCTGTTTCCGGAAAAACAGGGTGGGGCATTGAATCACCGGGTCCGGCTTCCGGCCCGGCAGGAACGGCTCATAATCCGGCAATTGTTCGGCAAGATAATGAATCTGTGACCATTTGCCTTCCTGGGTGCCAAGAACATCGGGCTGATACCGGTTGATAATCTCAACCACCATTTCCCGGCGACAAGCCCAGGCATTGCCGCCGTCATCCTCATTTTCAAATCTCAGATTAAAGGTCATCACGCGCATACGGGCTCACATTCTCCGGCTGGGCATTGGTCAATAATATGCCAAAGACAATGGCAAAATTTTCCCTGATTGACAAGCGCAAAAGGGTATCGTAACTTTTTGCAATCCGGAGCGCCATCCGGTCGATTAACAGACGCAGACAAATACAAGGATCCGATATATGGAATGCAAAAAAGAACAAAATCTCAAAAATTGCAACTGCAGCTATGACCCTTGCGCCCGCAAAGGCGTGTGCTGTGACTGCATTCGGTACCACTTGAAAAGCAGACAGCTTCCGGCCTGCTGTTTTCCCAAAATTGCGGAAGCCACTTTTGATCGTTCCTTTGAGCATTTCGCCCGGCTGGTCCAGGAAAAAAAAGTATAAAAATATTATGACAATAAATCCATTTCTCCGGTCATTGACCGAAAAAATTTTGCAGGCTCCGGACACCCCGATTTCCAGAGAAGACGCTCTGGCATTAACCCGGATCTCCGGTAATGATATGGTGGATCTGCTGGCCTGCGCCCATAAAATAACGGCGGCAAACCTGCCCCAAGACATTTTCACCTGCACCATCATCAATGCGAAATCAGGCATGTGCTCCCAGGATTGCGCATTCTGCGCCCAATCGGCCCATCACAGGACCAATGTCCGGATTTATCCCCTGATGGGTGAAAAAGACATGACGGTAAGGGCGCTGGCAATGGCTGCGGCGGGCGCAACATATTTTTCCATGGTGACCAGCGGCGAGCGGCTGACAGACCCTGAAATCGACGTGATTTGCGCCGCCACATCAGAGATCAAAAGAAAAACGTCTCTCACGGTGTGCGGGTCTCTGGGACTCTTGGCCCAGAACCAGGCGGAAAGGCTTAAAATGAGCGGCATGACCAATTACCACCACAATCTGGAAACGGCGGAAAGCTTTTTCCCCCGCATCTGTACCACCCACACCTATGAGGAAGACATCGAAACCCTGAGGGCCGCGACTTCTTCGGGCATGCACGCATGTTCCGGCGGCATTCTCGGACTTGGCGAATCCTGGAACCAGCGGGTGGAACTGGCGCTTACACTAAAGTCGCTCGGTGTCCACCGGATTCCCATCAATTTTCTGCATCCCATCCCCGGCACCCGGCTTGAACACCAGTCCCTGCTTTCGCCTATGGACGCCCTGAAAGCAATCGCCCTGTTCCGGTTTATTCACCCGAAAACCGATATCACCATCTGCGGCGGTCGCGAGCATACGCTGAAGGATTATCAATCCTGGATTTTCATGGCCGGCGCCAACGGGGTCATGATCGGGAACTATCTCACCACCCAGGGCAGAGACATGGGTATGGACCTTGACATGATCGACACCTGGCAGCGGCTGCTCCGGCGATGACCAGCTCGGCTATGGAAGGTTTACTCTCTCCGCATCTCCTCTTGGAGCGCCTCCGTTATTTTATTCAATACGGCGGCTTCCGACGGCTTGGATTCCCGTTCGTTAAGCTTTATGGCTTTACTCAGCAATGCCAATGCCTCCCGGCGTTTTTCGGGGGTTGACAGCAATTGGGGCAAGGTATGAATGGCCATATCCGTATCGGTTTGCAAAAGACGCGCCTGGGAATGAACCATCTGCTTCAGATCCCTGATGCGAATATCTTTCAACTCTTTATTTTCTTCAATAAGCCGTGTCATCAACTCATAACCTTTGCGTTCGAGTTTCTGGTCGGCCAGGCCTACCGCCAGCAAAATCCGAATAACGGCTTCCGGAAAATCGCCCTTTCCCATCTGCTCTCGCCATTGCATTGCGTCCTGATACCGCAAATCTTCAAGGCCGGCAGCAGCGGCTTTTGTTTCTTCCAGTGAAGTGAACGGCTGAAAGATTTCCATCCATGGTGTTTCATACATGAACTTGAATCTCGTCTCCCAAAAACTGTCCCGCATTTTTCGGTATACATTTAAGCGATCAGTTATTAAATCGGATACATACTTCTCCATTTGATAAAATACATTGTCTTTGGGCACCGGATGCCGGTTGCCACTTTCTTTTATCATCGTTGCCCCGAAAGCCAGGGGCAGGAGCCATGGATTCAAGTCAGAAACCAGATACCGCTGGGTCCGCATGGGGTGCATCTGGCGCAGGGTTTCGGCAGTGAATTCATTGGATGCCAGTTTAACCCAGGGAGCAAGCGTCAGCCGATAAACGGTATCATTGATCGTTGACAGCGTCCGCACGGGATAAAATGCTTTTTCATCCTCAAATCCATCATCAAAAGCCATGATATCTTTCATTTGCTTTTCAAAATAACTCACCTTGTATTCTCCGGGCTCTTGAGGATCTTCTTCGATCTCCATCCGGTAAAGCCCCGGCGGCAGCCAGTCCAGCATATCAAAGCTGGCAATAATTTCCTTGTGCTCCTTTCGGGCGATTTTGGCGGAAACAAAGATGCCTAAGTGCCCGATCTCTTCGTGTTCGATACAAACGATCACTTGGCCGCGGCGTTTGATTTCATCCACTGTGCCGTAAGTTTTGATGATCCAGTTGAACGCCTGCTGGGGCGGCGTGATGTTGTCGCCAAAAGAAGCAAAAATGATCACCGGGTTGTTATTGTGTTTAAGATCAACGGTGCGTCCTTCGTCCAGCTCAAATTTGCCCTGCTCCAGTTTATTGCCAACAAAAAGACCGTCCACAATGGTGTGGATTTCTTCTCCCGACAGCGAAAAAAAACCACCCCACCACTTTTCAAAATCAAGGTATCGTTTTTCTTCGGTATCAATATTGGCGTACAGGTTGTACTGTTTTTCCCATATGGTATTGGCCGGATTCAGGTTTTCAAAGTTGGACACCAGATTGGCGCCGTCAAACTTGTTGTTGCCCAAATCACTTAAAAAAGAGTTGATCCAGACACCGCCCCACAGTCCGCCAAGATACCGCATGGGATGGACCCCTTCAATCCCCCCCCAATAAGACAGGGGTGATCCGTTGAAAACCATGGGGCCCACGAGATCCGGCCGCTCCGCGCCGATCAGTGCGGCGGCCCATCCCCCCTGGCAGTTGCCGATAATGGCAGGCTTCGGGGCCCTGGGATGAAGCTCCCGGATTTTTTCAACAAATTTGATCTGGGCATTGCGCACATCGGCCAGTGTCTGGCCCGGAACCGGGTCGGTGTAAAAAATCATAAAATATACCGGGTGCCCGGCATCCAGTGCCATGCCGATTTGAGAATCCTGCTTGGAACCGCCAATCCCAGGACCATGTCCGGCCCTGGGATCGATGATCACAATGGGACGGGAGGTGGCATCCGGCGCGTTTCGAGCAACCGATGTTTTATGCCGCCTGATTCGATCAGAGCCTCTGTGATCGCTATCCGCTTGATCATGGATTTCGATCCTCTGACTCTGACGGCGATCGGGCCTTTCTTCATCCCGCCGGTCAAGGATCCGCACCAGGGCATAGTTGACCGGCCGGTCGAAATTCCGGCCGTCCTGGATCATCTCATGATCAAAAACAAGCACCGGTGGCTGACCATCATGGAGGTGCTCCAGATAAATGTTGCCCCGCTTACGCATGGCATCCCAAAAAAGTATCGATCGTTCGGTGGAATCGCGCCAGTATTCGTAAGCATCATTGCAATATTTGAAAGTTTCGGTTGCCAGCATCATTTCTATCTCCTTTTTTCCGTTTTTGCCGATGACGTTGTTTTCTCCATTGCATCATCCAGATCCAGTTGATATCTAACCGGTCCGCGATAATTGTTTTTCCCGAATCGTTTATGCAACGCGTATTCGGATTCCGGGTGAGACCATGATGTGGCAATTGCCACATGCCCTTTTGGAAACGGTGTAACCTCGGCCTCAATATAATCCAGAGGGGCCAGCGCGGTTTCTTTTTCTACCAGATCGTCGTTTTCACCGTAACAGATGAGCCAGGGGATTTTTTTCTCAGCAATTCCCTTAAAATTCAATTTCCTGCCGAACATTTTCACCGGGAGCGTTCCGTCATCTGTCACCGGAATATTATAGGAAGCAAAGCTCATTTTCGTTATTGAAAGGGGAAGGTCCGATCTCTCATATTTGAGCCAGTAGTTCAGTGCGGCGGCTGTCTTACTGATCTTCACAGTGTTGCCATTGGCCGCGGCAACCATCGAAAGATCCCGAAAAAAACTGACCAGAGGTGCTTCATTTTCAATACTTTTAAGTTTATAGACCCATCCCATCAGGTTCCCATCGGCCACCTTGTTTCCATTGGCCAGTGTTTTGGTTCCGTAAATCAAATCATTGAATCTGGGGGGCAATGTTTTCAAAAAATTGCCAAGGCCTGTGCTCCTTGTGCCGTCCATTGGCGACACACAGGTGATCAGCGCATCCACCAGCCCGTCCAGTTCACCGGAAAGAATATTGCAGACCGCCGTATACCCGCCCTGGCAGTATCCGTTCAGCGTTACCATTTTTCCATGGCGCTCCTTGACCTTTTCACAGAACATCCGTGTATCACGGGCATCGTCCTCCATGGTCATGACCTGAAATAATGGGGTGGTGTTAATGTCCTTCATGATCCGGATATAGGTGGGTATGCCCTGGTTGGCAAAACTGTGCGCGTAACTCCTCTTTTCACCTGGCAGAAATGCGAGAATGTTGCTCCCGAGAACAAACGGCGGGATAATAATCACCGGCTTGCGGTTTTCACGGATTTTGACTCCAGGATCCGTGGGCATAATCTGATACAGAGAAAAACGATCTGTTTCCGCAAACTTGATATTTTCTCCCCTCTCAAAGTGAAAACCATATTCCGGTTCAATGTCTGAGATCGCCTGGGGAAAACTTTTTGTGACATTTCTCACCATCTCCGACTGGCGGGAGATAAATTCATCCAGTTTTTCACCTTTCAAGCTGAAAATGGTATTATACAATGCCGTTACACAATGTTTCAGTTCCCGGCTGTTATACGCGTCAATCGCTTTTAAACTGCCGTCCAGATACCTGGATAAAAGGTCCAGATTGAACTGAAACAGCTCTATATATGACTGCAACCTGTCATGGGGATTACTTTCAAAAAAAGAGGATGCTTCGGCATTATTGAAATAAATACTTGAAACAATTAAGGGTGTTACAAAATCGCCATTGTATTTCATAAGCCCGGTCAACAGGCTCTGAGCAGCATCCACATGGTCTGCAACGGCCATCGAACGTGAAACCATGTCCTGAAACAGGTTATCCACGGAACATTTGTTTAAATCTCCAACTGTATTATCCATCGCCATTTCCTTAAAAGATAATCTAAAATACATTGGTTGTTCAAAATATTAGACCCTCCAAACGGTTTGTCAAGGAAATAAATATTGCAGTGCACATAAGTCTTTCTTTTTCATAATATTCAATATAGTATTTAAATAATTTATAAAATTAATAATTTCTCAAAATATAACCAATTTTATATTTAGTGTTGACATAAAAAATGCTGCACTGTAGCATAAGATCCGCACTCAAGCAGACAAACATGTATCCCGGCAAATCCAATTTCGCGCGCAACTGTTTTAAATCATATAAAATCAATTGGTTATTATTTAATAAATCAAGAAAAGGATAGCCGCGTGTCCGACAAGATAAGAATTAAAAAATACCCCAACAGAAGATTGTATGATTCAACAAACAGCGTTTATGTCAGCTTAAACGACGTTTCAGATTCAATCAAAAAAGGCGCCCGTATTGAAGTCATCGATGTTAAAACCGGCGAAGATGTGACCGCATTTATTTTAACCCAGATCATCATGAACAAGGCAAAGGATGAGACGCCCCCCCTGCCGGTCTCCTTGCTTCACCTGATCATTCAATATGGTGAAAATCTCCTTCACGAATTTTTTGAAGTATATCTTGAAAAGACAATAGAGAATTATCTTGAATACAAAAAACGCACGGATGACCAGATAAAGGCGTTTCTTGAAATGGGGATGGATTTTTCAAACCTTGCTGAAAAAACATTCAAAAATATTGATCCAGCGATATTTTTTTCAAAACCGGATAAAAAAGAATAACAAGGCGCCCTATGTTTTCCGTGGAACCGTTTTCATTCAGACTCCTTGCTTGAAACATCCTTTTTTTGCTCTTTGCTCTCCGGTGTATCAGGCTCAGACGGGAAAAATTGCTTAAAAAACGATTGAAGCGGATTTGCGGGTCCAAAAGGCTGACTTCCCTTGCCGGCCAGCCCTGTCCCCATTTCCAGCCACTGATTGAACTGCTCATCCGCCACCTGTTTATAGGTCAAATAGCTCTTGACCATTTTCTCAAGATACTTGCCGAAAAAATCCACCAGAACCGTTTCACCATAACGGATAATCAGGTGAAGCAGCGGAACCGGCAGCAGGGCGTTCTTTCTCTTGGCGGCTTCCATGACGATCTGGGTCAATATAAATGCCGTCACGTCCTCCCCGGAATCGACGTCCGTCACCGCCACCCATCGACCCTGCTTGATCATTTCAGAAACTTCCACCAGCGTCACGTAAACGCTCTTTTCGGTATCATAAAGCCGGCGATTGGCGTATTTTTTTAAATGAACCACATTTTCTGAATCCGACATGCGTCACCCCGATCTCTGAAATTTTGATATTTCGCAATATAAAAATATAAATTCAAATTCAAAATTGATAATTAAATTTATAACTATTTAAATATATATCAATTAATATTTTTTACAATAAAATTATTTTATTGTGCGTTGCAATAAAATTAACTTGACAGCTTTCTCTCCTGTTTTATATTCAAATTAAGCAAAAATTCATTGTCCTGCCGGGGACGTTTTACCCGGACAAGGATTTTAAAACTAAAACAATAGACGCAAACTGACAATTCAAATTTCTATAAATATGGAGGTAGAGATATGACGACAAAAGAAATAATTAAAGAGACATTTATCGATTCGGTTAAAAATATCCATAACTTCAACTTCAATGCCATTGCGACGGTTGAGACGGAAACCGAAAAAGCAATTCATGCTGTCCTGGATAAAACCCCCTGGATCAACGACGATGCGCGAAAAGCGGTAGATACATGGATTGATGCGACGAGGCAGGGCAGACTGCATGTTAAGGGAATACTGGATGAGCAGATTAAAAACTTTGAAAATTTAACTGCCGCATTGTAGCATAAACGCCGATTAACCATTTCATGAATGGTAAACCGCCAACCCCATTATTTAAGGAGACACGGACATGGACAACAAACAAATCGTCAATCAGGTTATCAAATTTAATAAAACCATCCTTGACAATACATTCAAGGCCATGACCATGGCCCAGGAACAGGGTGAGAAGATGATCACGTCGGCCCTGGACCAGGCGTCCTGGCTACCCGAAGAAGGGAAAAAAGCCATACTGAACTGGGTCAAGGCTTACCAGAAAGGCAGCGAAACATTTAAATCCACTGTTGACGAACAGTATAAAAAAGTTGAAGATTATTTCTCAAATTCCTGACCTGAGGCGCGTCCGATATGTCATTACCCTGATTAAAAAGCCCTGCACCGGTTTCTAAAAGAGCGGAAGCCCCCGGTTTAACCGACGCGACTTTCGCTCTTCAATGGAACGGTCTGAGCATTCGTTATATTTCGATTAACCAAGCAATTGTGCCTGTGGAGAGTGCGTTATGGAAGAATCCTCCGGCAAGTCATTTGATCCGGCGACATGGTTCAACCTGTGGATGAAATCCGCCGGCGATATGTGGAACGCCATGCCGCAACCCGGCCAGACCGGATTTGCCACGCCAAAATCCGAAGGCAGCGATTCCGGACATGCCGGAAAATGGATGGACGCCCAGGTCCTCACCTGGCAATCGCTGGCATCGGCAATGAGTCACCCGAATACCCTGTCTGCTTATTTGCAAGGCCTTACCCGCCTGCCGGAATCACTCATCAGCCTGATCCTTCCCGCACTGACAGCCGCCGCCGAAATACACCAGAAAGGCATGGGTCAGATGGGCAAAGCCGGTGATTTCCTGCTCTCCTTTAATCTTGAAAACCCCGATAAATACGCTCTGGATCTCTGGCGCAGCCTCTATGATCAGGAATTCAGAAAATTCCTCAACATCCCCCAGCTCGGACTCACCCGCCAGTACCAGGAAAAAACAAACCGGATCATGGACCGGCTTAATCTGCTTCAAGCTGCCATGACTGAATTTCTCCATCTGCTCTACCTCCCGTTTGAAAAAACCCAGGCCGCTTATTCGAAAAAACTGGCCGAAGATGCTGAAAAAAACGAATTGCCGACCGATGTTAAGTCCCAATACATGATCTGGCTGAAAATACTGGAAGGCCATTACATGACGCTGTTTAAAACTCCGGAATACCTCGAGAGCTTAAACAAAACCATCAGCGCTGTTGCGGATTACTCCCTGGCCAAAAAATCCTTGACGGATGACCTGCTGAAAGTCCTGTCGATCCCCTCATCGGATGCCCTTGATAGCGTTTACAAGGAACTGTACCATATGAAAGAAAGACTTAAGGATCTGGAAAAAACGATCAAGACGACAATTCAAAGGTGACATCATGACCCCATCAGGCGTTCCAGTTGATCTGATTCTATCAAAGCTGGCTGAAGACACCGGAAAATCGCATACCCGCGCCCAAAAGGCATCCGACGTGATGGGCCCCCTTGACACAGAGATCGCCCAGACCCCTTATGAAGTGATTTATGAGGAAGACCGTGTAAAATTAAAATATTATCACCCGTCAAACCGACCCGATGGTCACATTAAAACCCCTCTTCTGATCATTTACGCACTGATCAACCGGGAAACCATGCTGGATCTTCAGCCCGGCAGGAGCGTGGTGCAGCACTTTCTCGACAACGGGATTGACGTGTACATGATCGACTGGGGGTATCCCTCCCCAAAAGACAAATACCTGACCATTGACGACCATGTGAACGGATACATCCACAACGCCGTCGACGCCGTACGGGACCGCCACGGCATCCAACGCATCAATCTCATGGGCATCTGCATGGGCGGCTCCATGAGCGTGATGTTCGCCGCCCTGCACCCGGACAAGGTCAAAAACCTGATCACCACGGTCACCCCGTCGAATTTCGACACGGACCAGGGCCTGCTGCATGTGTGGATGAAACACATTGATGCAGACCAACTGGTGAATGCTTTTGGTAATATTTCCGGCGATTTCATGAATTTCGGATTCCTGCTCCTGAACCCCGCCCGGCTCATGCTGGATAAATACGTCGGGTTTGTGGAAAACATGGACGACCGGAAATTTGTTGAAAATTTTGTGCGTATGGAAAAATGGATATTCGACAGTCCGGATGTGCCGGGCGAAACCTTCCGCCAGTTCGTCAAGGACTGTTACCAGAAAAATCTGCTGATCCAGAGCCGGCTGGAACTTGGCGGCAAAATTGTGGACCTGAAGAACCTCACCATGCCGCTCCTCAATATATACGGCAAATACGATCACCTGGTTCCGCCGGAAGCCTGTGAACTCCTCACCAGCCGCGTCGGAAGCACGGACACGGAAGATGTCTGTCTTGACACCGGTCATATCGGCATCTACGTCAGTTCGAAAACAAAAAAAGAATTTGTCCCCAAAATCGTCAAATGGCTGAAACAGCGGGACACGGAATCCGCCTAACACCCGATTGGCGCAAGGAGCCCGTCTATGACAAAAAATATGGATTATTTTAACAGCATTTGTACGGTCAGCCGCGCCTTCGGCACCACGCTGAAAAAGGCGGATCTGCTGGAACTTATTGTCGATACGGCCATCGACACCATGGATGCAAAAGCCGCCTGCCTGTTTCTGGCGGACAGAGGAAAAGATGTTTTCGTGCCGATCGCCCAGAAAGGACTATCTGAAAATTATCTGCATTCCTCCCCGGAAAGCGCCCGAAAATCCGTCAAAGACCTGCTGAAAAAAGGGTACCTGTCCATTGATGACGCCGCCGCGGACAAAACATCCGATCACCGGGAAGCCAAAAAAGCTGAAGGCATTGCCTCCATTCTGGTGGTGCCGGTCATGGTGCATGACCGGGCCATCGGGGTCCTGACCTTGTATACGGCAGCCCCCAGAAAATTCAACAAAGACGAGATTGCATTCCTGAAGGCGCTGGCGGAACAGGGCGGCATTGCCATTGACCGGGCCAGACTCATTGAACATATCCATCGCAACACCAAACTGTTCCATGATCTGTCCGTCGGCATCAATGCATCGCTGGACGTAAAGCACATCATGAAAATCCTGACCGTTGACCTGGCCCGCTCGTTCAAAGCCAAAGGCGTATCGGTCCGGCTCCTTGATGCAAAGGACAATCAGGCCCTGAAGCTGGTGGCCAGCCATGGTCTGAGTGACACATTTTTAACCCGGGATTCCGGCGAGGACAACCTCACACGAGACACTCTCAGCGGTAAAACGATCCTGATCATAAACGCAGCAACCGACGCAACGATCCCAAACAAGCAGCTTTTTCAGGATGAAGACATCGTGTCGCTTCTGAGCGCCCCGATAATCTCCGGCAAACAAACCATCGGCGTACTCCGCTTGTTCTTCAGCGAGGAACGGGAATTCTATGACGATGAAATCATGATGATCAATGCATTCGCCCATCAGGCCGGGCTGGCCATCCAAAACGCCACCTGCTTTATTTCTCTGGAAAACGACTATAAAGATCTGAAAGACGATATCTGGAGTCACCGGTCCTGGTTTTAATCATTAAGACCATTAACCATTTGACATGATATCAGGTGCCCTCATGCGCATTAAAACCATCGAACAAATACACGTCGGCGACAGGGCCGAATTCGCCAAAACCGTTTCCGAAAGCGATATTTATCAGTACGCCGGAATAACCGGGGATTTTAACCCGGCCCACATCAATGAACATTACGCCGCCGGAACCTTTTTTAAAACCCGGATCGCCCATGGCATGCTGTCCGCCGGCTTTATATCCAATGTCCTCGGCAACCAGTTGCCCGGCCCCGGCGCCGTGTATATCCGGCAGAACCTGAACTTTCTCGCGCCGGTCCGCATCGGGGACACCATTACAGCGACGGTTGAAGTCACGGGCGTCCATTTGGAAAAAAACAGGGTCACCCTCAACACCCGGTGCGTCAATCAGGACGGGACGGTTGTCATCGACGGAGAGGCAGTGCTGAGCCCGGCCAAACAACAATAGGATAGAAAATTCATCAAATAAAGCCTGATTCACTCCAATCTCAACTCCCGCTTTTACTGAAATATGTGTTAGAAAGTATTTTCTTCATTTTTTTTCATATCGTTTTTTGAAGTGATTGACTTTTTGAATAAATATTTATAGAATTCCTTTCCAGAATTCAATCTTTTACCTGTTATCATAACACTAAATAACTATTTTATTTCATTGCATATCACGGATGATATATGGCCAAAACATGAAACACGTTTTCAATCCTGGAGGGGGGGGCTATGTTTTATATTAATAAAACAAGGACTTTGTTAATCTTTTTAACAACGATATTCTTATGCGGCCTTTTTATCGGATGTAATGAAGGCAGCAGTGGTTCAAACAAAGTGCTGTCCGGCGATGAAAGCACCGAAACTATCTGGTACAAAGATGCGGACGGAGATGGGTATGGTGACCCGGCGGCACCATTGACCCAAGCTGCTCAACCCGCAGGATATGTCAGCGATTCCGGAGATTGCGCCGACTATAATTCGGCTATTTACCCCGGTGCGGCCGAGCTGTGCGACGGAAAAGACAATAATTGCAACGGCGTCGTGGATGAAAACGCCTGCGAATCCGAAAGCCAGAAAATATCGGGCCGGATAACCAATTTAAATAGTGCGCAGACGTATATCACAAAGGATTCATATCTTCAGATGATATCCTATCCCGCTGACGGTCAGATGGCTTTCACAAACGATGAAGAGGGTAGACGGGTTTACACTTCCGATCTTGCATCCGTTGATATGCCGTCAGACGGTTCTTTTATTTTTGAAACATACGGTTTAATTCCCGGTCAATACGTCATCGCCGCGCAGCGTCTTGAACCTTACGGAACCGAAGCCGATGAAATCCCCATTCTTGAAACAACGGGAAACCAGCCGGCAATCATAGTGATTCCGGAAGATGGCGATACGGCATTTGAAGTTGATCTGGGGAATGTAAATCTGCCGGTACCCGCACCTGTTGCCGATGTACAGACGGGACTCGCATCGCCAACCGGCGTCTCCGCCACAGACGGCGCTTTTGAGGATAAAATTCGCGTGACATGGAATGCGTCCCCGGGCGCCACCGAATATGAGGTATACCGGGCAAATTCATTTACCGGGCAACAGATCAAAATTGCAACCACCACCGGCACCGCCTATGACGACACAGCACTGCCGTGCGGGGTGGATTATTATTACTGGGTCAGGGCCAAGAATGCATCCGCCACGAGCGATTTGTTTTATAACGACCTGGGGTTTATCCGATGCCCGGCCGCACAGGACATACCGGACGAAGATACCGATGACCCGGTCATCGAGCTGGAAGTCCCGGTTGTAACCGAAGAACCGGATGTTCTGGATATCCCCAACGGATTATCCGCCACTGACGGGCTGTATCCTGAAAAAGTCAATATAACGTGGAATGCGGTAAACGGTGCGACGTCTTATGAAGTATACCGACATTCCGATTGTTGCGGAGAAAGAACGATGATCGGAACCACATCAGGCACATCCTTTAACGACACGCTTGAAGACGTTATTTTATTTTCAAGTATTAATTATTACTGGGTTAAAGCAATAAACTCCAAAACCAGAAGTTCATACAGTAATCGTGATTCGGGATATAAATTACTGAAGCCTCTCTGCCCGACTGATGTGGCAGCTTCTGACGGCACATATGTAGGGAAAATTCATATAACATGGAAACCGGGCGAATATCCGGTCACTGACTTATCCTGCGATAATACCTGCGGCGGCGAGGCAATGGTTGAAAAAGTCAGCGAATATGAAATTTACCGCTCTGACTTGAAAGATCAAAATGCCGCCAAAATAAAAATCGGTACCACTTCCAGCACCTGGTTTGACGATTATGATATTCCCTGCGACACCTGCGAAAATATTTATTATTACTGGGTAGTGGCTAAGAACGCCGCCGGCAGCAGTAAATATTGCGATAATGACTCCGGATTTGCCTACAGAACCATTTCGGATCCGAGTGACATCCGGGCAACAGATGGAACCATCCGTTATTGCGTGAAAATCTATTGGAGTGCAGTAGCCGGCGCAAAATCTTATGATATCTTCCGGTCCCCTTCTCTTGACGGGACCAAAACGAAAATAGGCTCGATTCTGGCTGACTGCGGTAACTGCGGTAGTTATACGTATTTGGATACAAACCCTGTTTGTCCTGAAATCTATTATTACTGGGTTAAATCCGTAGACATTAATGGACACACCAGCTGCAAATGCTATTTTCATGATACAGGTTACTGCGGCGGTGATTAGGTTCTTTAGTTGATCACAACGCCATTGCTGTGTTGTTTACTGAATAATCTCCATATGATTCCCATAATCATATGGAGATTATTGCCTTTAATATTTAAATAAACCCGCAAAAGGGCGGAAAGCCCTAATCGTAACTTCATTGAAGGCACGATAACTGTTTCTTTAATGTCACTTCCGAATTGAGAGTTCCCTTATACAATGGACTTCAAAGAATCCCGTTTCGAGGTAGTCAACAACAACAACTGCCCGGTGTATCAAGCCGGCGATGAATTTAAAATCCTGGGCAGAACCCTGTCTCTCATGGGCAAACCTGCCTGTTTGACCTTAATGAGCGACGTGACGACCGCTCTTTCCGCCTCCCCCCAAAAACGGGAGCAGACGACTTTCACCTGCAGCGGAAGCCGGACCGGCTGCGCCGGAACCATCCGCCTTCGCTGTCTCACGGGAAAAGAACCCGGTACCGGTGAAAAGATCAAGGCACCCCTGCTCGACAATGTCCAGGAGCTGAATAACTTCTCAATTTTCAAGACATTAAAAGACAATGAAGTCGCAGAAATCGTTACTTACTTTAAAATCCAGGAATTTAAAACAGGACAGATCATTTTAAGAAAAGGCGATCGCGGGGAAAAGTTATTTATCGTATTATCCGGCAGCGTCGAAATCATCGGGGATTACGGAACGCCCATCGCGGTTCTGGGCAAAGGGGAAATATTTGGAGAAATGAGCCTGCTGACGGGCAACCCGGTCAGCACCAAAGTCCGGGTTCTTGAAGACACAAAAACCATGGTTATTTCAGCCAGCCACTTCCGGATGATCCTCAACCGGTATTCCCCCCTTCAGATGTATTTCGCCCGGCTCCTGGTGCAACGTCTCGCCAAATCCAATATCGAGCGTTCCAAACAGGTATCGTCCGGAATGGCCGGCAATCTGTCCGAAATCACCACCACCGAGCTGTTGCAGGCCTTAAACATGTCCCAGAAAACAGGCGCGTTAACCTTGAGCTTTCCCAAAGGTGAGGCCCGGATTTCATTACGGGAAGGAGATATTATTCATGCGGAGTTCAGGGACCGGATCGGGGAAGAGGCTTTTTTTGAAATCATCAAAGAAAAACGGGGAAAATTCCAGTTTAAGCCGATTTTGACCACTCAGGAAATAACCGCTCCCAAAATCGGGGAGTTTATGTACCTCATGATGGAAGCCATGAACCGGATTGATGATGCGGCCAGCCCGGAAGAATAATCCGGCCAGCCCCGAACAATAGGGCGGCGCTGGTTTCCGGTCAAGTTTGTTCCCCGGTTTCATCCTTTTTTTCTCCGGCTTCGCCATTTCTTTCCGATGAGATGCCGTAAAACCCGGCCAGACTGTCCATCATTTTTAAGAATTGCTCGTTCTGGGACTTAAGCATCTGATTTAAAGGTTTGATGCCTTCTTCCACATTCGGTGCGCAGGTTTTAAACAGCAGCTTCAACTGCGTGACAACAATTTCCAGCTCCTCTGTTTTGCGCTTTAACGCCAGATATTTTTTTTCAAGCTCCAGATAATCCTGTTTCGGCACCACATCCAGCATGGAATAAAACTCCGTCAGGGATTTTTTAAAATTCGCCATCGCGGACTCAAACAACGTTGAATCCATCGGATCAGCCCCAGACGTCAGCCCGTAATATTTTTTAAACATGGCCATGAGTTGTTCCGGGCCGTTGCCCCCCAGCCGCATCCAGTCCGTAAATTCGTTCGGGCGAATCCGGCCGCTGATGGTCTTCGCTGCAACATCGCTCCAGAATTGATAAAACCTGTCATCCATCATGCCGTTCATTTCCTGATTTGAAATGTTCATTTATAAAAAAATGGCTATCTATCCGTAACCCATCCTGACGGAATCATCAAACCAATTTCCGGTATATCACAAAATTAAAACTGACATGCCATTGTCCTGTCCCAACCCTGAGCCGGTAATTATGTCTTGACTTTTTCCGGCAAAACGAATAATTTTTCCATCAAACGCTGGAAACAAGTTTTGGTATTAAATGATGGGGTTTTTGTCCGGTGTATGGTTCCAGTTGAACTAAAAAACCCCTTTATCATTATTATATAATACGAAACCGATACCGACCCCAGCCCTCAATCATTCAGGAGGCCAGAATCACATGGATTTTTCGCTCAGCAAACCGCAAAAAGAAATTCAAAAAGCCGCGTGGGAGTTTGCCAAAGGGGAATTTGATAAAGAACAGATCATGGAATGGTCTAAAGAACAAAAATTCCCGGAGACCCTCATCAAAAAATCCGGCACGCTTGGTTTTATCGGCATTCATTACCCCGAGGATATGGACGGCGGCGGCATGGGACTCTTAGAAAATGTTCTGGTGGGAGAAGCCTTTTGCCGAAAGGACTCCACCCTGGGTGCGGCCCTGATGTTCACCGGTTATGCGTCGGAGTGCCTCCTTCGCTTTGGCGACCAAAACCTGAAGACGAAATTTCTTCCGCCGTTATTGAACGGACGGATGATTTCCACCGGGGCTTTTTCAGAGCCGAACCAGGGCGAAGATATCCGGCAGATCCGTACCACTGCGGTCAAAAACGGGGGTAACTGGCAGATCACCGGCAAAAAAACGTTTGTTCCCTTTGGCGACACGGCCGGGTTTTATGTGGTATTGTGCAGCACGGAACCGAATGCCGCGCCGGGCCAGGGCATGTCCCTGATTCTTGTGGAAACGGACCGGAAAGGCGTCACGGCTGGTCCCCCCTCGCAAAAACTGGGCGGCCGTCTCATGCCGTTCGCCGACGTGTCGTTTGACCAGGTGACGGTTTCGGAGTCTCATCTGATCGGGACCCAGGGCAACGGATACAATCATGTCCAGACATTTTTCAGTGAAAACAGAATCCAGATCGCGGGCCTGGCCCTTGGCACGGCCCAGGGTGCGTTTGACCGGGCCCTGGATTATGTCCGTCAGCGCGAGCAGTTCGGGAAAAAACTGGCCGAGTTTCAGGTCACCCGGCACAAACTAGCAAGCATGGCCGCAAAAATCGAAGCGGCACGGTTTCTGACCTATTATGCGGCCTGGTGTTTCGATACCAGAAAACCGGAACCCCGGTTTGCCGCCATGGCCAAAATGACTGCCGCACGCACGGCGGTGGAAATCGCGGATGAGGCCATCCAGTTGCTGGGCGGGTACGGGTACATGACCGAATATGAAGTGGAACATTTCTACCGGGACGCCAAACAGGCGGAAATTTTCCAGGGTCCGCCTTCAGTGCAAAAGGATATTATCGCAGACGCCCTTATCGGCAAACTGAAATAACGAGGTATATATAATGGACATATTACATTACACCGAAGCACACCAATCCTTCCGGCAGCGGGTCAGGGAATTTCTGGAAAAAGAAGTGACACCCCACGTGAATCAGTGGGAAAAAGACCATATCACCCCCAAAGAAGCCTGGCGCAGCATGGGCAGAAACGGATTTCTCTGCACCTGGGCCGGGCCGGAATACGGCGGCATGGGGGGCGATTTCCTCTACTCCGTGATTGTCACCGAGGAAATGGCCCGCACCAACCACACCGGGCTGGCGGCCATGCTCCACAGCGATATTATCGTCCCTTACATTAGTGCCTTCGGGACGGATGCCCAGAAAAAAAAATACATCCCCGGCTGTGTTTCCGGCGACATCATCACCGCCGTGGCCATGACCGAGCCGGGGGCAGGCTCTGATCTGGCGGGCATGCAAGCCACCGCCGAAGCTGATGGTGATGACTTCATCATCAACGGCACGAAAACCTTCATCTCAAACGGCATCAACGCGGGTCTGGTGATTGTGGCCGCCAAAAATCCGGCGGAAAACAACCCGTATCAGGCATTGTCCCTGTACCTGGTGGAAGACGGCACACCCGGTTTTGAACGCGGCCGGCATCTGGATAAAATGGGATTTCACAGCCAGGACACAGCGGAACTATTCTTCAGCAACTGCCGGATTCCAAAAGAAAATATCCTTGGCCAGCCGGGCATGGGGTTTTTGATGCTCATGGAAAAACTCCAGCAGGAGCGCCTGATGTGCGCCATCGGGGGCCAGGCGGCGGCGGAACTGATGCTGGAATGGACGGTGGATTATTGCAAGAAAACCAAAGATGCTGCCGGGAAACCCCTTTCCAAAAGCCAGGCCGCCCAGTTTGCGCTGGTGGAAATGACCACGGAAATAAAAGTGGGCCGGGCGTTTCTGGACAAGCTGATCGCCAGCCACGCCGCCGGCGAAAACGTGGTGGTGGAGACCTCCATGGCCAAATACTGGATCACCGATCTCGCGAACCGGACAGCCGTCCGGTGCCTGGATCTTTTCGGCGACTTCGGACTCACCGAAGACTGCCCCATTGCCCGGGCCATGCGGGATGTCCGGGTCATGTCCATTTTCGCCGGAACCAACGAAATCATGAAAGGTATTGCCGCAAAATTTATGGGATTATAGCAGCAAATGACTGCTCAGATAGGCTGTAGACTATAGGTAAATAAGGAAAGGAACATCCGCCATGAAAAGAGCACTCGTCACCGGGGCCGCCGGTTTTATTGGATCCCATGTGGTTCGTCAGCTTCTGGATAAAAATATCGAGGTGCGGGGTCTGGTGAAACCCGGTGAAAATACCGCCAACATCAAGGGCCTTGATATCGAAATCATGGAAGGCGATATACTGGATAAGGAACTGATCCGGACGGCGATAAAAGGGGTGGATACGATTTTCCACCTGGCGGCCATTTATGCCATCTGGATGCCGGACTGGAAATGGATTTACGAAGTCAACCTTCAGGGGAGCCGGAATGTGTTATGGGCCGCCGTAAAATCCGGCCATATCGACCGCGTCGTTTACACCAGCTCCATTGCGGCCATCGGCACCACCCCCGGTAAAGAACTGAGCAATGAAGACACCCCGTTCAATCAATATGACCTGGGGAGCCATTATGTGCTGACCAAATACCTCTCCCAACAGGAAGCCCTGGAATTCGCCCGAAACGGCCTTGACCTCGTCGTGGTCAATCCCGCCTTCCCGTTTGGCGTCAATGATATCGGGCCGACCCCCACCGGAAAAATGATTATTGATATTGTATCCGGCCTGAACCGCACCACTTTTGACGGCGGCATCAATGTCGTGGATGTCCGGGATGTGGCCAAAGGCCATATTCTGGCCGCTGAAAAAGGAAAATCCGGCGAGCGCTATATCCTGGGCAACCGGAATGTCACGATCACCGAATTCATGCAGATGGTCTATAAGGCCGCTTTCGGCAGGGAAAAATCCTTTATTCCCAAAGTGCCCGTCAGCGTTCTGAAAGGCGGCACCTATGCGCTGTCCTTCTGGGCGGACCGGGTCAGCAGAAAGCCGCCCCTGTCCACTCCCGTGGAAGTCGCTTATGCGTCCAATTACCTTTATGTTGACAACGCCAAAGCGAAAAAAGAGCTGGGACTTGACTTCAGGCCGGTGGAAGATTCCATTAAAGAAGCAATCGGGTGGTTTAAAGAAAACAAAATGGTGTAACCAAAGCAAAAAAAGCTCCGTATCTCTCCTTTACCAAAAGGAGTGATGCGGAGCTTTATTTTTTTACAAAAGAGAAAAAACGCTTTCTATTTTTTGGGAGTTTGAGCGGGTGCTTTCGGCACCGGCATTGGACCTTCAACCGTCAGCCTGGCCTCGTTCTTCAACATGATTTTGGGAGTGACGCCTTTGACCCTTTGCAGATCTTTAACGGTTTTAAAAGGACCGTTTGCCTCCCGATACTTAACGATGCTTTCCGCAAGCGCTTTATTCACCCCTTTCAGAATGGCCAATTGTCCGGCTGAAGCTTTATTGATATTGATTTTTTTCATTGTATTGGCAGCAAAGACAGATCCCGAGAGTCCAAAAACCAATCCAACAACTGCCATCATCATAAAAATCTTTTTCAATCTTTTCATTTTTCAATTCCTTATAATTATCATTGGTTTGTGTGTCATCAGGTATCAGCGCCCACACTTAACTACCGTATCATTTTTTATAAAAATGTATGTTCGATTTATTTAACATATAAAAAGGCGGCAAACAACAAGGTTATTCAATCCATTAACTTTAATTCATTAGGCAACCTTAGCTTTCTGAACCCGTATTTCCAATACCCGCCCCCGACCTTTACACTCCTTCCTTGATTTCCCCGCGCAAATCCATTAATAAGTGGGCATGAAAATTAATTTATTACAGAAGTTCCACGCTGTCTTTTCCTGGCGGACAGCGGCGTTGCAGGCAATGGAGCAGGTGAAATGGCAGGTAAAAGATTTCATCGACCTGGAATATTTTTTAAAACAGGACGCTGAGGAAAAACCCAAAACCGCAACACCCGCCGCCGTATCGCCGGATCGGGAGCGCTACCTCAGCTTTGCAAAAACCCATACGCCCCCCTTCTCCCGCCGGGAGATCATCCATTACTGGCTGGACGGAAAACGCGAAGCAGCGGGGGCGTCATTCCGGCTGCCGGGAAACCAATTCGCCGAAATCTTCCGCATAGTGCTGGGTTTCATTGTTTTCGCAGCCCTGGTTTCCGGTGTCTCCCTGGCCTGGCCGATCCTGTCCTATCAGGGCCATGAGCCCATCAATATTTTTACCTGCCTGTGGGTGCTCCTGGTTCCCCAAACCCTGCTGCTGATTTTTTTATGCATCATGGCGCTGCTCCGGCGTCTGGGGATGGTCAACCCGATCCATGGTGTTTACCCGATATTGACGGCGCTGCTCCGACAGGCAATGGTCCGTCTGAAGACCACCGGGGAGCGAGCGCTTCCCGCAGACCAGCAGGCCAGAATCCATGCATTGTATGGTGTGATGGGCCGCCAAAGCGCACTTTACGGCTCCATTTTTCTGTGGCCCATCTTTATCCTTGCCCAGACCCTGATGGTATTTTTTAATATCGGGCTGATCCTGGCGACCCTGCTCAAACTATCCATCACAGATCTGGCGTTCGGCTGGCAATCCACCCTCCAGCCGGCCCCCGCGACGGTTCACCGGCTGATTCAGGTCATCTCCGCTCCCTGGTCATGGCTGCCGTCCGCCGCTCCCACCACCGGACAGATAGAAGGCAGCAAAATCATCCTCAAAGAAGGCATGGCGCATCTGGCCACATCCGATCTGGTATCATGGTGGCCGTTTCTCTTGTTCGCCCTCTTGTTTTACGGGCTCCTGCCGAGGCTGCTGCTCCTGGTCTACTGCAGCCGCCGGCAGACACGCGCCATCAACCGCATCGACTTTTCAAGCTCCGACTGCGACCGGCTCATCCAGCGCATGCAGACCCCGGTTATGGCCGCTGAAGGAAGGCGTTATGTCACCCGGCAGACGCCCCCGCCTGCGCCGCTTCCTGAAGATACGGCCGTCGCCAACGACTTGAACGTCAGGGACTATCTGGGCCAGTCCATCGTGCTGGTGCCGGAAGACATTGACGACCGCTGCTCGGATTATGATCTGGAGGAGCGTATATCCGATGTGCTGGGGCTGGAGGTGTCCGTTCGGATCCGGTCCGTCATGACACCGGCAACCGATATGGCCGAGCTTGAAAAAATACTGGGAGACATCGGCGAAAATAGGCCCTCAACCCGGCTCATTTTCATTCAGGAAGCCTGGCAGCCGCCCATCCGGGAAACCATGACGTGGCTCCTGGCCTTGCGGCAAACTGCGGGGAAAAATACGGGTATTATTGTCGGACTGGTCGGAAAACCCGCTCACGGGGCGATGTTCACCTCCCCCGACGACACGGACCGCGTGATCTGGGAGCAGGCCGTGAACCGTCTGGCGGACCCGTTCATGCGCGTTGAAAATCTGGGAGGCTGACCATGAAAGAAAGGATTCCCGCATTCGCCGTTATCGGGCACCCCAATGAAGGAAAATCTTCCATCGTGTCCACCCTGGCTGAAGACGACAGTGTCCGCATCAGCCCCATCCCCGGTGAAACCCGCAGGTGCCGGGAATATCCCGTTACGGTGGACGGCCGGGAAGTGATCCGGTTTATCGATACCCCCGGATTTCAGCAACCCCGCGCCACCCTCCGGTGGCTGTCGGAAAATACCGGGCCGGAGGAAGAAATGCTCTCAGATTTTATCACGGTTCACCGGCCGGACCCTGATTTTTTTGACGAATGCGAGCTGCTTTCACCCCTGGCCGACGGCGCGGGGATCATTTTCGTGGTGGATGGTTCCCGTCCGGTCCGAAACGTCGATAAAATTGAAATGGAAATTCTCCGGCTCACCGGTTTGCCCCGGATGGCGGTGATCAACACCAAGGAAAAAACCCGGGCGGAATTTATCGATGATTGGAAAACGGAAGCCCGAAAACATTTCAACACCATTCGCCTGTTCGACGCCCAGCGGGCCACTTACGCGGAACGCATTGATCTTCTGGAAAGCCTCAAAGGCATTGACCCAGACTGGCAGCCGGCCCTGACCGAAGTGATCGATGCGTTTAAAAACGACTGGGACCAGCGCCTCAATGACACGTCGATGATTCTGATGGAATTGCTCGCCCAGGTATCCCGTTATACGGTTAAAAAATCCTGCCCGGATGAATCCCTTATCCCGGAAGTCAAAAAATCGCTTCAGGAAGCCTTTCAGGCTGATATCGACCGGCTGGAACATGCGGCGCATAAAAACATCCGCAAACGTTTCAAACACAATATTTTTAATTATGAATTTCCACCGAATTCCATACTCAACGAAGACCTGTTTTCAAAAAAATCCTGGCGGATTCTGGGGCTCAGGCAATGGCAACTGGTGGCGGCCGGCGGGGCCGGCGGCGGGGCCGTGGGGGCCAAGATCGATCTGATGGCCGGGGGCCAGAGCTTAGGGCTTTTTGCCGCCATCGGCGGGCTTGTCGGGGCCGGATCAGCCGCTTTGGGAATGCACCAAGCCGCCCGTTCCAGAGTCAAAGGCCTGCCCCTGGGCCGGATGGAAATCCGGGTCGGCCCCATCAAAAACGAACAATTGATTTATGTCTTAACAAACCGGACCCTCATCTATTTTTCCCATATCATCAACTGGGCCCACAGCCGTCGGGACACCCCCGAAGTTGACCCATCCGGCCGAAACACTGTAGCCACAGGCTTCACCTCCCGGTGGAGCGCTTCCCAGAAAAAACTGTTCACAAAATTCTTCAAGGCCCTGCAAAAAGAAGACAGCATCAAAACCGGCATGCTCAAGCCCCACATAACAACGCTTCTTCAGGACACGCTCAAAAGCATTTCCCTTTTAAAACAGCCCCTGGAATAAAAGGATGCCAACACATGGAAATCATTGAAGCCATCAAAACCCGCAAAAGCATCCGGGGATTTTTACCCGACCCGGTTGAAAAATCCATTATCAGGGAAATCATTGATATCGCCGTGCGCGCCCCGTCGGCCATGAACACTCAGCCCTGGGAGTTTTTTGTGGTCACCGGAAAAGTATTGGATGACATCCGGAAAGGGGTTGTGGAAAAACTGAATTCCGGCGCGCCCATGAAACCCGATCACCTGGTGGTGGGGTGGCCCAGGGAAAGCATTTACCGGGACCGGCAGGTGGATCTGGCCAAGCAGCTTTTCGCCCTCATGGACATCCCGCGCGAGGACAAGGTCAAGCGGGCCTGGTGGCTGGAGCGGGGGTTCCGGTTTTTCGACGCACCGGCGGCCGTCATCGTGGTGGCGGACAAAATGCTGGGGGAATCGGCCCCTGTTTTTGACCTTGGCGCAGTCACCCAGACCCTCTGCCTTGCGGCCCTGAACTTCGGCCTGGGAACCTGCATCGAGGACCAGTCGGTGCTCTATCCGGAAGTGGCGCGGGAATTGGCCGGAATCCCGGATTCCAAACGCATCATGATCGCCGTGGCCCTGGGATACCCGGACCCGGATTTTCCGGCCAACCGGGTGGAAAGCCCGCGGATGCCTGCCGATGAGATAACCACCTGGGTGGGATTTGAATGAGGGGATCCACCGAGGGACGACCATTGCGAAGCGGCCTGAAGCGGATGGTTGCTTTTGTTACTTTTCTTGCTCACCAAGAAAAGTAACAAGGGAAAAGTCGATTAATCCGGATTAATATCCTTGGAATCCATCCAAAAAAACGCATTTGTTCATGACCGTCTCCAAATTTCCCTCGGTTGCGCCTTTCCCCATTCTTGATTTTTCATAGAGGTGCTTTATTTTTATGATACAGAATAATCTTCTCAGGAGAAAAATGCACATCAGAGGGGATTATCCGTGGGTGTAACAATAAAAAAACCAAGTTGGTTGAATATAGTAAATGGAAGGAGGTGACCAGCATGGAAACTGAGAGAAGAAGGGTCGCCGCAGATACCTGTTCATACGTCACTGATGATGGAGCCACATTAAAAATGGAGGTTCCTCTTCCCGGAGTTAAAAAGGAAGAAATCAAA
The DNA here is from genome assembly GCA_049297455.1 of Desulfosalsimonadaceae bacterium. Classification (GTDB taxonomy): domain Bacteria; phylum Desulfobacterota; class Desulfobacteria; order Desulfobacterales; family Desulfosalsimonadaceae; genus SURF-3. Next base: position 28,279 of record JBAQUK010000079.1, read on the forward strand.
CTTAGAGTGATGGACGACACTTTTACTGTGACAGCGACACGAGATGATATAGAGTATGTCGCCACGGGCGGTTTTTGCTGTCCGATCAAAACCAGTGAGGTCAATGCCGTTTATGACAATGGCCTTTTGAAAATTGAAGTGCCTTTTAAGGACGCCATGGAAGACGCCATAGAGGTGACAATTCATTAAACGGAAGAATAAACTTAAAAAATGCTGACATACATCAGTATATAACTTAAAACGTTGATTATCATGGGACCGGGTCTTTGTATTTTGCCCAAACATTGGTGTAAATATATAAGATTCGGTCCTTTTGTTATTGATTTTTGCCGGGCAATTAACTCCCAACCACTTTGCTGCGATGTCACGGATGCCCTTGCCCCCTTCTATCTATCCACTGCCTGTAATCCTTCAGGTTACCCGGCCCCGGATTTTCCGGCCAACCGGGTGGAAAGGCCGCGGATGCCTGCCGATGAAATAACCACCGGGATAGGTTTAAATGATGGTCATGGACATGCCGGTTAAATGACCGGTTTCCGTTTTCCGAAGTTCAAGATGATTTCCATCGGCCTGTTTTTCTTCTACTTTTCTTGGTGGGCAAGAAAAGTAGCAAAAGAACCCAGCCCCGCGCCGCTTATTTCCCTGCCAGCCGGTTTTTCGTGGCGGGGGAAAAACTCGCTTGCTGATCGGCTCTTCCTGATGGATATATGAATTCAAGATGTTCATGCCCCCAATGCATTGCCTTTCCGCCGCTCAGACAGTTTCCCCCTTTTTCCACGAAAAACCACCCGTCAGGGACGCAGCGCGATGGGCAAAAACCCAGCGACATAGAGATCGAAGCGTCTGTGCTAAATTATATGAGATGATCCTTACCGGATAGAAATCTTCCAGCAAAAATTCCCCTCATTTATTTGTCGGGATTGGAATCCAGACCTACTCTAATAATTTGGTTTTATTTGATTTTTTCGTAGGTCGGGTTTCTTACCCGACATTGACCCGTTCCGCAAGCAAGCGGAACATGGGAAGAAAGGCAACACTCTTTCGCCGCTGGGGAGCCCATTGCGATGCGGCCCCGGACCTG
>JBAQUK010000080.1:0-4096 GCA_049297455.1 Desulfosalsimonadaceae bacterium
GCCCTTTTAAAAAAAAAAAGCCTCTTTCTCAGAGGCTCATTTATTCTGGTAATCGCTTTAATCTGTCAACGGAATCTAAAAATCCACCGCCTGTTTTGGTTCATAGAATGTAAAGATTAACAATTGCCCAAAATTGTTTGACTTCTCTTTGTGATGAAACGGCCCGTATTAATTACGATCTGAAAAAAATCCATTGCTTGGGCATGGCTGCGAGGCATTTTCTTGTCATGATATTCGATCTAAAATTAACCGACAAAACGACGGCCATCGTATCTGAAATGGATGATTGTGAAGTGGATTCGGCGATTATGGCGGACGTGGATCAATTGGAATCCTTATTGTCTATGGGGGTTTAGCCATGGGAGAGAATCACATTGTAATGAAGTCCGCCGTTATTCCAGTAACCCACCCGGTTTATGCTCTTTATTATAACTCAGACCCTGATGCGCGAGATGCTGTTCCGGTTGTGGCTTTGGCTTTATGAGTTTGGCCCCCATGGGAGCCATTACCTCAGAGGGTTTGTTATAGATTGTAATGGCGGAATGTCCATTGCAGAGGAAACCGAAAATTTTGACCGATATTCATTTGAATCCGGCATATAACAGGCCATAAACAATGGACTTTTCAAGCAAAACAAAAGAAGCGATCCGTAAATCAGAATTTTGGATTAATGGAAAAACCAAAGACAACGGAAAAACGATTTTCCCGTTGGTATGCCCGGCCTGTGGCCTCTCTGAGGCATGGGCGTATTCGGCCCGGCCCTTTGCGATCTGCTGCAACCGGGCTTCTACTTGTGGCATGGTAACAAAAATTCGAGAGCTGTTTCCTGAGCTGCTGTTCAGGGTTGAACGTGATTTCACACCCACCAAAGGCGACCCGCACCGTCCAGCGCGGGCATTTTTGGAATTGAGAGGACTATCTTCATCCCTGGAAGGGCTAACTTTCGAGTACTGGAAAAATATTCGGAATACAGGGCACGGCGGCGTGATGTTTCCGGTTGATGCGGCGGCTAAAACCTATAACGGGCGGCTGTTTGACCCACCGTCCGGAGAGGGAAAAACCCATAATAAGGGCACCACCTCCGGAAAATTTTGGCGGCATCCTGGGCGAGTGTATGCTCCGGATGCGGAAACCTTCATTACTGAAGGAATTATTGACGCCTTGTCGCTTATTGAAATGGGTTTACAGGCTATTGCTATTCTATCAAGTGGGCAAAACCCGGCAGGGGTTGATTTGAGCGAATTCAGGCGGCTGGTATTTGCATTTGACAATGATCGAGCTGGCACAGAGGCGACAAAAAAATGGATGAAACACTACAATCAGTTCCCGGCGTGAAGACATCGGCGATCATGCCCCCCATTGGAAAAGACTGGAATGATCTGGTTCAAATCTGGCGGCATGACGATCTTTCGGCCCTGTTCGCAAAAAATCGAAGGGAATTTGAACACAATGCGGCCCTGGCTACTGCTGCATTCCCTGGGGAATATGCCCGGCTGTATATCGAATTTTACGAGCGCGATCCAGGCCTGTTTGAATTTGGGGGCTGCCTTTATTATGGCCGGCGGAAACCGGCCAAAAAACAAGACGAAAAACCGACCATTACAGTTGAGAAATGCGGAAATTTTGTCTTGAAAGTAGATCATTTTCAAAGGCGTGATGAAACCCCGGACTATCCGGAATTCAGGCCTACCCTCAAGGTGAAACCCGCCAAAGGCCCGGAAACAATCTTTACGGCACGGGCGAGAGAGTTAAGCACCCCATCAAATATGACAGCCATTTTTCTTGAAAGAAGCTGTTGTCACTGGCAAGGCGGGAATGAGCCCACTGCTGCCTTGCTTGAAAAAATCGTAAACGCAAAGGCGCCGGTGGTACGGCAAATGGAAAGCATTGGACTGGATGCGGCGACCGGCTGTTATGTCTTTCCGACCTTCATGATTGACCGGAGCGGCAAGGCTGTATTTCCGGATAAGCGCGGCATGTTCCAGGCCACCCGGAGCGACTTTCTCCGGCCCTGGAAAGACCCGGAGCTTCACGCCATCCATCCTGAATTGGGAGGCGATCATGCCCGCGAAATTTACGATTTAATTATTCAGGCGTATGGCTTTGAGCGCGGCGCGGTTGCTGTGGTCTGGATTTTTTTATCGTGGTTCGTGGCCGCGATTAAGAAAGAACTTGGCTATTTTCCTTTTCTTTCTTTGTTTGGTGATGCGGGAGCCGGTAAGACCGGGCTCATAAAGATTTTAAACGCCCTGCAATGTATTCAGGAAGAAGGCCTACCCATTGCCTCCACCAGCACACGCAAGGGCGGCGAACGGAAACTTTCTCAGCGAAGCGGCTTATTCATTGCCCTGCTTGAAGCGACGGTTGACCCAAACGGGAAAAGCAAGGCGTTTGATTTTGATAGACTTCTGACCCTGTTCAATGAAAACGCCCTGGGCGTTTCTGCAAAATTTTCCAATGACCGCTCTACCGTCCAATTACCATTTCAAAGCTCACTCTGCTTTGTCCAAAACGTTGAGCCATTTTCCACCAGACCCCAAAGAGAGCGGGTTATCTCTTTACGTTTTAAAAAATCCGATCTGACACCAGCAACACGGGCGGCGTTTTTAAAGTTATCCGCTATCACTCCTGGGAGACTGGCATCATTTTTTATAAGCGTGATGAAGCACCGCACGGTCATTGAAACCGATTGGTTGACAGAATATCATAAAGCATATTCGGAATTATCTGCGATCCTGTCGGATGGTCAAGGCCCTGATGATCTGCCAGACCCCCGGTTATGCGGCAATTATGCCTTGATCCTGGCATTTCACAGGCTGTTGATGCAAGTCATTAACCACCCGGCCCTTGATCTGAAACCGGCTGTTTCAAGACTGCTGCTGTTGAAACAAAAACAGGTGAACCGGCGCGATGAGACTATTGCTGACTTTTTCTTCTCTATCATATTTGATTTGAAGGAATCAGATCAGGAATCCGGCCTCTGGTATCACTTAAAGACTGAGGATGACAAGCTGTTTTTATATCTGCCCGGAGCCTTATCGAGCATCGAAAAATCAAAACACACCTTAAAAGCTCAACTCAAAGATGTCCAGGCAGCACTTAAAGAGCATCCGGCCTATTTAAACAGCAACCAACCCCACCGTTTCCGAAGCAACATGTTCGTATCGATTCAGAAAGCCTATGTTTTTGACAGTGAAAAGCTGGTAGGCGACGGTGTGGAATTATCAGACCTTGATTAATACCCAATCAGCACCCACCCCCCGCAACCCACTTATTGACGAAATGGCGGCGATCCTGTCGGCAACCAACTTATAAGAAAGGAACAAGGTTATGCCAGTTCAACAAAAGAAAGAAAGAATCATTTATTTGCCAAAGAGTAAAGCCGATCCAGGCGATTATGAACGCTGCCCGATCTGTGGGAAAGATTACAAACCGGGCGATACCGGAATTGTTCGGGGTCTTTGGCTAAGTCAAGGCGGCATGGGAAGGACACCGCCAATAGCACTGGTTCATGTAAAATGTGATCAGCTTGAACAGGCCCGGCAAGCTCTCAAAGACAGGTGGAACCCTTGAGGCGATGGGTCCTCCTGGGACTTATTCAAATGTAAGGGTCAAGACGGCGCGATGTTTGACTGTGTATAAATTATTGAAATGACGTGGAAAAATGGAATTTATTATGAATTCAAGCATATAAAATAAAAATAAACCATCCGGTGCATGTCGGAGCGACCTTTGCACTGGTTCAACTCCGGTCTTTATAGCCCTTAACCCTTATTAAAAAAAAGGAATTTTGCAAAATGAGCGAGAATCCCGAACAAGATATCCATTCCCGGCTGATCCTGGAACATTTAAATGAAACATTTTTCAATCAAGAGATTTGTACAAAATTTATTTTAACCATTTTGCATCCGCAAGGCCCCGTATGCCCATCATGCGGCGCGGCAATTGATTCAGAAAAACAGATAAGCAGATAGTCTCTGACCCTCCGGAACCCTTTGGGCAGCACATGCTGGATGATCAGATTTAAAAATTCCTCGCCTTTGAGAGTGCGATAGCATGTATTGCCGGTCTTGCTTTCAATATACGTGAAAGTTAC
>JBAQUK010000081.1:0-5819 GCA_049297455.1 Desulfosalsimonadaceae bacterium
ACCGCCCTTTTAAAAGAAAAAAGCCTCTTTCTCAGAGGCTCATTTATTCTGGTAATCGCTTTAATCTGTCAACGGAATCTAAAAATCCACCGCCTGTTTTGGTTCATAGAATGTAAAGATTAACAGCTCTAAGTTTTTCTGTTATTTCTCTTGTTTCTTTTTCAGCAATACGATCTTCCTCTCTCTCAGATAATAATGGGGCCTCTTTTTTAAGTTCCTCATCCAGACGTTTTAACTCCTCTGCATCATAAGGCTCTAAATTTTTCTGCTTCATTAGCAAAGTTTGCAATGTGTCAATCTTTTCCTGAAGCTTTCTGTTTATAGTTGATTTCAACCTAAAATAATCTATTAGTATTTGATCATACCTGAGACCACGTGGTATTTCATATTCATCTAATCCAGAAGTTGCATCATCTTTAATATAAGAACAGAAAATTTTGTAACGTGGAGCATCGTACTCTCCAATATCAGCAGTTCCTGAAACACAAAGAGGTGAATGAGTTGAAATTATAAACTGTATATTTTTAAATTTTGAGTAAAGATGCTCAATAATTAGCCTTTGTAATAAAGGATGTAAATGCTTTTCTATTTCATCAATAATCACAATGCCTTTAATATCTTTTAGCGACAAAGGCTTCCAGTCTTTTTCATTTTCACAATCCTTATTCTGCATTAAAAATTGCCACGAAAGAAGATCTATTATGAGTGTCGTAATTGCTCGAAAACCATCACCTGCGGAGCTAAGTTCAACACTTTTTTTATTTTCAGAGTCCATGTCTTCGTTTGTTAGCCGATCTCTAACAATAAATATCCCATTAGGTTTAAGTTGCACAGTACTGTCAGCATCAAGGTCGAGAACATCACGTAAGATTCCAGAAATGTTTTCATTTATTTTTTCTTTTAACTCAGGAGTCTTTGCAACTGATTCCAATCTTCTCCAAGCTAATTCTGGATTTTGTAATGTCTGAGAATACTTAAATAATGTATAAACTGCATCCCCAGAAAAATATTGATCGTAATCCGCAGTGCCATCCGTTCTTAACCCAGCGCCATAACCTACGATAAATAATTTCTCCCAAGGGAATTTCTGCCAATTTTCGCCGACTTCTTCTTTTTTAACTTCATTTTTGTAATATTTCTGCTCTACTCTTTCAAAATTAAATTTTTTATAGAGTTTTAGTTTTGTTTCAATAATCCATTTTTCCCCATCTTCTTCTGTAAATTCTATTTCTATCGTCGCTTCTTTTTCGCCAGTTCTGATAAAATCACCAGGAAGTTCCCGCAGCAAGCCACCTGCACTCGCTTCATCACAAAGTCCCATGGCAATGCTACGCAATACAGACGACTTCCCGGTAGCATTGTTGCCAGCGATTAGTAGCGATGGGTGTGATTCACCCAACTTAATAGTCTCATTGCTAAAACAGCGCACATTTTCTAATCTGATTTTTGATATGTACATTAAATTTTCCAGAAAATTTATGTATTATTTGGTAAATTTATTTTTTCAAAGCCTCATCCATGAGAAGCCAGTCATCGTTATCGACAAGTTTCCCGGAGTTGTGATCCCATCGTTTTGGGAACTCTCCCGCCGCAACTGATTCAAGATAAGGAAGTAGAGGCCGTTTGGGTGGATGAAATTTTTCCCGTTTATCGAGGTCTGATTCTGTAGCCCATTTATAATCCTGCCGAAAATTCTCTTGAGTGAACCCGAATCCATCGAAAAAGCATTCACTGCCCACAAGCGGCATATACCAAAGGCTGGGGATACCCTTTTCATTTTCCTTGATTGGCAATTCCGTCTTGAGTTTTTCAAGCAGCTCCGAGGCACGGGGTTGGCCAGCTACTTCTTTCTCAAGCTCTTTCAGAGTTGGGAAGGTGACGGGCGGGCTGACAAACAGAACCGGCTTCTGCTGCTGCCTGGCAACGACAATTTCATGAACAGTCCCAACGCTATAAATATTTGTGGGACAATATGCAATAACAAAGTCGCTGATGTCAACCATACGCAGGTCGATGTGAAGCGTTTCCCAGAAACTTCCTGCACACTCTCCCCGTGCTTTTATACCTTGCGTGTTCTTGGAGAAGCTCCATATTTCTCTTGTCTCTATGCTTTTTTCATCTTCCTTGCCGTATTCATGCATGCCTCGAATACTTGGCTTGCTCCATGGGTCGAAAACAGTCACCCCGTGATGTCTCAAAAACTGGCCGACCCGATTGCGCCAGCCATATTTTTTTTCATCCTGACGTGATGCCACAAAATCCATTGGTCCGGATAGGTATGCCCGCGCTCCCTTTAAATGGTTTGTTTTTTTATGCAAAGCAATTCCCTCCCTAATCAAAAGACTTGATCAAAGTGTTTCTTCCAGGCAATTGTTGTGAGAACAAACAGCTCTTCCTGTACCTTATCCTGTGCATCATAATCATTTGTCCTGTCCCATGACCGAATTAATTTTTTAGCTTTATCTTCAAGGGAGTCGGCATCAGATCCGAATCCCGATTCATGAAGGCTCGTAACCAGAAAGCCCGCTTCAAGGAGAAGCTTGGTTCGGCATACACCATCAAAGGTAATTTCTCTTTCAGCCGTTACCATGGGATCGCGTTTGTACTTGTGACTGACTGGCCGGATAGCGGCAGCGGCGGTGGTCACATAGATGCCAAAAACCTTGAGTTTCCCAAGTTCGAAAGCCTGGGGTATGGAAATTCCACCGGCCCACAAGGATTTAATGCTCCTTTCCCCGGCGTAGCGGTCGATTTCTGTGATCTCCTCCAAGGTCAGGATGCCGATACGATCACTATGGTTCTGTTTTATAAGTTTTCTGCCCTTGTCCTTATCCGCAGTGTCAAAGAGAACGACAGGCACCTGGTTCCGCTCTACCATATCAAGAAAAGCTTTAGCTCCTTTCTGAATGTTCTTGCCGGAATATACTTTGTTTCCGTTAAGATGAGGAAAGTCTATATAAAAGACAGGGGCGGCGGTCCAATTATTGAAAAACTTTTGTGTTTGCCCAATTACCTCATCTGCTTCGCCAAGAGTCAGCGGAAAGAGGCCATATTTTCCAAGGTGGAGACCCATATTTCGGGCAGCCTGGAGGCCGGTCCACACATTGCGGGCAACAGTGTCCGGGTCCACGAGATTTTTGGGACTGATTTGGACATTATTCTTGTCAGCATAGGCAAGCAAGCGACCGGTCAATGTTGGCGAGAAATAATTCAACAGTCCTGGCATGGATATTTTGTCCTGAGCCGCCCACCTTACAGACCCTTGAACTGCAATCTCAGTAATTCCGGCCTTATGGGCAAGATCAATTGCATCCATTGCCTTGCCTATTCCGTGTTTTCCCAATCTCACAGTCACAAGAAGTCCCAACTTATGACATCTGCTATCGCAGAATTCGCTTCGAGAAAGCGCTTTATCCAATGCTTCGAGAATGGCGAGCCTCTGGGTGAAAGGTTTGCCCGGCCCAAATGAGGCGAAAATGGTCACCGGGCGGGGAATTCCGTCTGGTGTTTGCCAGAATGGTTCAAACAGTGTTTTTGCTTTTTCTATGGATTGTTCTATCACCTCACTGAGTGAGCCATTAGAGATATAAATTATCGGGCGAATCTTATAATAACGAAGGTTCAACCTTGTGCCAATATTTGTCGACATCAGAATGCTCCCATGGCATTCGAGTATGATATCGCGATATTCTTCTGGCCCTACCGCTACTTCACCGACAGCAGCAAGCCGCTCGGCGTCATGAGCAACGCCGATTTCCATAGGAGATGGAGCACCAAGTACCTTATATTTCGGAGAACTGAATGCGGCTCTTCTTATGATGTGGGCAGCATCGCCGGCATCGCTGATTCCCAAATATGGGCCATAAAAAAGATGGTTGTACTCCTTTAAAGAAAAAGGACTGGGGTCCGAAACGCCGCCGAGGTTCATTATCGCTTCACTGGCAAGGGACTTGAGTAATTCCCCATCGCTTTCCTTTAATTCATTGCCAGCCAGGTTGAGACGAAAAACGACGTCTTCAAACAGATGAAAAGCTTCTCGCAACGCGGCATAATATTTTCTATTGCCTTTTATGTCAGTAACTTTACCTGAAAGAGGGCGCGAAGCTTTAATTATGCTTTCGATCTTTTCTAAGGCTTTTTTTTCATTTTTATTCAGCATTTATAGTGAAGGGACAAGAAAAATAAGAGTATTGGGGTCCGCTCTTGACTCTTTTTAATTAATTCGGTAACCCATCCCAGCCCGAGGGCCAGCTCAACTTAAACTTATATTTTGTCGCCCTCTTTCCCCCGATATAGTAGACTGCCAGAATATTGTATTGATTTGGTATCATAGCAATATTTCACTAAAAAGCAAGATTCAATGCCTTGCCGTTCACATGAGGGTTGGGTCTGAGATCAATCCTTTTCGAATGTAACTATCACATGATTTCCCGATTCGTGATGGGAAAACATTTATCATAGATCGCTGTCGTTCCTATGGACTGGTAATCTTATACCAAAACCTTCAGATATCTTGTGGGCGGGAAATCTTTGATATGTCTGTAAAATATCGGTAGGCGATCCCAACAGAATCCCGTCGGCTGCGAGCATTTCTTCAATGCATTCATTTGCTTTATCTTTATCCACGGCGCATTGCCGGTTTTTTTCTCGAAACACTTATAGCAGGCCACGCATCCGTGGATTTTTTTTCCGGACAACGGGTAAAGCTCGGTTTCAATCCCTTCGGTTTCGAGTTCCGCGAGTACGGCATTGAATGGCCGTGTTGCCGTCTTTTCTGGCGCTACCGTTGAATGCGATCACTTTCATGGGTTTTGTTCTTCCATATATAAAAAGGCAGAACCTCAATCATCGGCCCTGCCTTATTTTAAATTTTGAAATTTTACGGATTTTTTTGATTTCCGTTCATCTCTATGCTGTCCGGCGGCGGATCATGCAGAAGGCAGATCCGGCCAGCATCAAAGACATCAATATTATTCCCCATTCTGACAGAGTCGGAATAGTCGCCGTGGCGGTGGTGGTGAAGGTCAGGTCATCACCATAAGTTGTTCCCGCGTCATTCTCCGCGACCAACCGGAAGTGGTAGGTTGTGCCGGGGGTGAGGCCTGTCAGAGCCGCGCTCACGGCCACGTTGCCGGAGCCGGTGACCGGGCTCTGATCCGCAGTTGCGGTGTTTCCATAGCTCGTGTCCAAGCCGTATTCAAAGGCGACGGCTGTGTCACTCCCATTCGCGTTCACCAAGCCATTGAGCGTTGCCGACACAGTGTCCATACCCGTTGCCGCCTGGGTGGTCGCTGTGGGGGCAGCAACCACCACCAGAGAGAAGTCATCAATCGCCAACCCGTCGTCGTTACTCAAGATATTGAAATCATTCCAGCGAATCCAGAATGTCCCACCCGACGCGATGCTTAAACCCGTTATCGTAAAACCGACGGTTTGCCGCAGGGTGTTGCCGTCCCTAGATCCGGCTGACCCAGATGTATCCACCGTACTGAAATCGAGTTCATTCACGTCTGACCAACTGCCGGTATTGAGGGCCGTCGCGTCAGTACTGTACTGGAAATCAAGACGATCGGTTTCAATTCGAACAGCGCCCTGTCTCCACTGTTCACCTGCATAGGTGATTAACAGAGAGCTGATCATCTGGCCGGTGTCGTTGATGAACGATGCGCCGACAGTGGAAACGAGCGAGCCGCTCAGAAGGGTACCGAATGCGCGTTCGGAGCTGCCGGTTGCTCCAAAACTGTAAGTGTCGCCAGTATTTGACGATCCATCACCCGCAGTGTAGAGCGTGTTCGCGTTATCGTCTGTTTCTAAAAAAG
>JBAQUK010000082.1:0-2596 GCA_049297455.1 Desulfosalsimonadaceae bacterium
AAACCGATTTACTTCTGTTGGGATCATGATGTATACTCCTTTTTTATAAATGCCCGAAATTGGACAGATACGTGGAGTATACACCATTTTTGATTTTTTTCCGCCGCATAGCGGCTTCGTTCAACAAGCGGGTCAAGCGGACGGCGAAAAGACCGCCGCCGCTTACCCTTAATGTTGGCCCTAAAAATAATTCTTGACCTCCAGATCAAATACGGCTATACTTAGGCTATCCATATGGAGGTGTTAAAATGCTTACGAAAATTCAAAAATGGGGAAATAGTCAGGGGCTCCGTCTTGCAAGAAATCTGCTCGAAGATGCAAATCTTTGTGTCGGAGATGATGTGGATATTAGCGTTAAAGAAGGAATTGTGATCATCAAACGAGCGAGAAAGATACGTGGACGTTATGCCCTTAAGGAACTCGTTGCACGTATTCCTGAAAACTACGAAATCAGCGAAATTGAATGGGGAGAACCGGTTGGCAAGGAGGAATGGTAAATGCCTGCGTATATCCCTAAACAAGGGGACATCATCGCGATCACTTTTGATCCCCAATCCGGCCATGAACAGAAAGGGCGGAGACCTGCCTTTGTCGTTAGTAAAGACCTCTTCAACCGAAGCACAGGCTTGGCTATTGTTTGCCCAATCACAAACACCAAACGTAACTTTCCTTTTCATGTCCCTATTCCAAAGGGCAGCGATTTGACTGGTTACATAATGGTTGAGCAAGTTAAATCGGTCGATTTCCAAACTCGCCGTGCAAACCGGATTGAACACGGTGGTCAGGAATTGCTTGCAGAGGTGCTTTCAATACTTGATGCTTGCATTTACTAAAGGGCCAACAAATCAATTAACCCAACGCCGAGTAAGTTACGTTTTTTATCCTTGGCCGGCGGCGGCGTGGGTTATTTCCGTCGTTGGGCGTCAATACTGCCCGCAGCACATAAAACTGCGTAGTCAAGAATGAGAAAGTGAAAAGGAGAAGTGAGCATGGCGGAGATAGACAAAACCCAGGTAGCAAGTTCAATACGCGAAGCCATTAACGATTCGCCAAAGAAATCGAAACGAGTGCTTCTCAAAACCCTTCTGAAAATGTTTGGTCACAAGACTCGGCAGCGTCATTGGATTGAGGAAATGGATAAGTGCATCACCGAAGCGGGGATTTTGATTTCTCCTTCCCTGGTCGAAGTTGAACGCGATGGATGGGTAGTGCTCTCGGTGACAGATCCACACCTTCCTGTTGGAGACTTCTCTCTAAAAGACCAAGAGGAACCTGAGGGAAACAATCAAGACTTAGTCCCGGATGCTTGGCTGGCCACTATCTCCTTGAAATCTTTCAACAGTGAAAAGGAAGTAGAAATTCGTTTTGTTCTGCCCCTTTTGGAGCGTCTTGGCTATTCCGAGGAAGACCGTGCAGACGGTTATCCTGTTGAGCAGATTGTGGGCGTCAAAAAGACGAAGACTGAGGCCGATTTTGTTCTGTTCAACGGTCTGAACCGAAGCAAAGACAGTGCCCTTATGGTGGTTGAAGCAAAGAATATTGGTAAAAAACTTACAGACCACATTGGCCAGGCCAGAAGCTATGCGATGTTCTTGGGAACTCCATATTTCCTTATCACAAATGGTGACGATATCAGAGTATTCCTCTACAGGAGCCCTATCGAATCTGACGTTGAGGTATTTAAGTCAACACGCCGGGATATCTCATCGACCTTTCCTGCCCTCTTTAATCTGGTGAGCAAAAAAGCCATCATCGAATACAAGCGACAAAAGGCTACAGTTCAGTAAGGCCAATCCCAAGAGATACTAACCAACGTAAGATCAATATGATTAATAATAACCTGGGATGTTTCCAATATTATTACAAATATAATAAATTTACCCAACCACCGGCTACACGCTGACCCCGCAAACTGCGCGGGTCAGGTGAGCCGGAACGTTAGGTTGATCCTCCGGACAGGATGTGAAGATCGCTCCCAAAGATCGCGAGGAAAATAGCTAATATTCTGAACGCTCGACATGCTCGCTGTTAAGATAATTAATGGAATACAAAATAGAAGTATAAAAAAATAAATTTGAATCGAAGATATGAGTACAGGAAATATCAGAATCGCTCGACAAGCTCGCGAGGAGTAATAATTTTATATGCTATTATGAAATCTAAACAGTTAAATGAAATAGCTATATTTTAGTGATAGTGTATATTGGAAATAGAATTAATTCAATAAATAGCAAAATCGCTCGTCAAGCTCGCGAGGATTAATAATTTTTATATACTAGTATGAAATCGTAACAACTGAATGAAGTAGATATATTTTGGTGATAGTGTATATAGGAAATCGAATTAATTCAATAAATACCAGGATCGCTCGACCAGCTCACGAGGAAATATAATCAGCCCCAAATAATACTGGAGTCATAATATGACCATGAAAGCAGCATCCTTGGTGATAATTAAGGAATATGAACCTAACGAATAAGGATAGATCGTGAGAGCGAAGCGAGCCACGATCTTATCCGGTGGTTGAACAAGCCCGGTGTCGATTGAATTTGTGTCTGTATATAAGAAAATATCTTTTTTTGAACAGGTGGCGGGA
>JBAQUK010000083.1:0-72174 GCA_049297455.1 Desulfosalsimonadaceae bacterium
CCCCACTTTGTTACATGAGCCTCAATGCATGCTGTTCGGGAAGGCCTGCCTCATATATTTTTTTAACGGTATCCGAAATATTATAACTGACGTATTTGACGGTGAGTTCATGGGTGGTGGAATCCCATATCAGGTATTTCGCCTGATTGTTTCCATCCCTGGGCTGGCCGACACTTCCGGCATTAATCAGGTATTTATTTGCGGGGTTAAGCGTCAGTCGCCCTTTTTTCAGCGGTTTTCGTGTAAGACGATCCGTGCCTGCCTCCAGAATGATGATTTCCAGTTCATGGGTATGCCCGATAAAGCAGAGCTGTTCCACCATGCTCGCCAATGTCTGCTTAATTTCCGCGTCCGGAACCTCAAACAGATATTTGGTCGGCGACTCGGGCGGAAATCCGTGGACAAACCGGCATCCGTCATGAACAATGGCATTGCCGAAACTTGTAATATAGCGTTTGCTGTCGTCAGACAGCAAGCCAATGGTCATTTCAATGGAAGTCCGGGCGACCGGATTGAACATCGACAGAAAACCCGGCTGCGTTACACCCACCTCGTGATTTCCGGTCACGGAAGGAATCCCTTTGGCACGGATAATGTTGATGACTTTTTCAGGCTCCGGACCGTATCCCACATTGTCCCCGAGGCTGATAATGGCATCCACATCAGATGATCTGATGTTTCGCAGAACCGCCAACAGAGCGGTTGCGTTGGAATGAATATCTGAAAGCACGGCTGTTTTCATAAAAGTCGGTATTCCGGCTGAATAATGGTTAAACGCATGATGGCTGTCGGTCCTTTAAAACAGGGTAATGCCGTCCGGATTGATCTCGAGGTCCACCACGGTGTTGATGCGAAGATCCCGAGCATCGTATTCGGGCTTTTCCATTAACAGGCTGAGCAGAATTCCCGCATCAACCATGGCCCGCACCCGGCCCTTATCCGCAGACAACCCGATGACCTTCCCCCTTAATGACAGCGGTTCCGGTCCAGGGTTTCGGCCGTCAAGTATTTTGATGGCATTGGGGTGTATCGAAATCTTTGTTTCCTTTTTATCGGTTGCCGGGGTCGGGATCAATACCTTTTCGGTAATCCGGCAATAATGTCTCCCTTGGATGGATGTTATTTCCCCTTTAAAGATATTTTCATGCTCGCCGTCCCGGACCTGTCCGGCGAATAAATGAATCCGGTGACCGGTTAACCGGGCTCCCTGAGCAAGGTTATGGGTGCAGAAAATAATGGTGATGTTGTTTCGCCGGTGGATATCCCGGATAATGCTCTCGATGCCCAACTGATGTTCAAGATCCAGATCCGCAGTCGGTTCATCCATTAAAAGAACATCCGGTGCGCAGGCCAGGGCACGGGCGATGGCAACCCGCCTTGTTTCACCGCCGGACAGGTACCTGGCGTCCGCGCTCATGAATCCTTTCATTCCCACCAAGTCCAGGGATTGTTGGACAAGCTGCTTTCGTTTTTCCTTTGGCACTTTTCTGATTTTTAATCCGAATTCAATATTCTTATACACCGTTGTGCTGAAAAGAATCGGATGCTGGTCCACCAGAACCACGGATTTCCGGAACTGCTGCAAACAGGCGGCGTTGAATTTTACCGGCATGCCGTTAAATTCCATCTGCCCGGAAGACGGGAACTGGAGAAAACTTAAAATATTCAGTAATGTGGTTTTTCCGGCGCCGTTGGGACCGGTCAGGGTGTAAATATTCCCGGAAGCGAGGGCTAATTCCGGAATATCCAGCACTGTGCGGCCGGCGTAGCGCTGCCGGATGTTTTTCAGAAAATAGAGGGTCATCCGGTGGATTTTCCCTGAAAATAAGTGAGGGTGACATTGACGGCAAGGCTGATGGCAAGCAAAATGATTCCCAGGGCGATTGCCAGAACGAATTCACCTTTGTCGTATTGCAATGCCATGGCGGTGGTCATGGTCCGGGTGTACCCGCTGATATTGCCGCCGAGCATCATGCAAATGCCGATTTCCGATATGACGCGGCCGAATGCGGCGATGATTGCCGCCGTGATGCCGAAACGGGCTTCCTTGAGAATCACCAGAGCGGTCTGGAACTGATCTGCCCCAAGGGTCATGGCGGTTTTTCGATACCTTGCGTCAATCCGGCTGATGGCCGATATGGTGAATGTGGTCACAATCGGTATGATCAGGATAATTTGTCCGATAATGATGGCTTTCTGGGTGTAGAGAAGATCGTAGACGCCGAAAACGCCGTTTCTGGAGATGAGTGCATAAACAAACAGGCCGATGACGACTGTCGGCAAGGCAAGCAACGTGTTTAAAATCGTGATGACGGCTCTTTTAAGCGGAAACTCACCTGTTGAAATGACAAAACCCGCAGGCATGCCGATAATGCCGGCTATCACGGTTGAAGTCAGGCTGACATTTAAAGAAACACGTACGATTTCAATAAGTTCTGAATCAAGAACCATCAGCAGCCCGAATGCGGACATCAGGCTGTCGCCAAAAAAATTCATAGGGATGAATCAATCAACAATTGTTTTTCAAGGAATGAACCCGCTGTCCGGTCAGTCTGACGCCACACAATTTCTGCCGTTTTTTTTGCAATCATACATCAACATATCTGCCCGTTTTATAAGGGATTCCGGCGCATCATCCCGTCTGACGATGGTCGCGCCGATGGACACCGTGATGCCGATCGTCATTTTGTCCAGGGGAATGAAAGATTTTTCGATGAGTTGCCGATATCGGTTGGCAATCATTGCAAGATTATCAGGATCTACTTTCAGTATGATGCCGACAAATTCCTCTCCGCCCCATCGTCCGAAAATATCAAAGGGCCGTGAAGCCGAACGGAGCGTGGCGGCAACGGTTTGTATCACCTTATCGCCTGCATCGTGTCCCCATGTGTCGTTGAATTTTTTAAAGTGGTCGATATCCAGAAATAGAACGCCGAAGCTATGTCCGTAACGGAGAAATTCATTAAATCGAAGCTTAAGTTCTGATTCCATATGCAGTCTGTTGGGCAGGTTCGAAAGCGGGTCCAGCATGGCAACTTTTTCAAGCTTCCTGATTCTGGACTGCATGTCCGTTATGGGATTCGTATTGGTGAATATTTCTGCGGCCCCGGCGATCTTTCCTTCCTGATCTTTCAGGGGAAATACATGGACATTGACGGAAACCCGATGGCCGTCTCGATGATGTAAAAAAACTTCCTGTTCCTGAGATGCGCCGTCACTCAATGCCCGGGCAAGGGGACAGGCGCCTTTGCACAGGTTATTGCCCAGTTCATCAATGTGCATCAGGATATTCCGGGAACAAAACGACCCGATGACTTCATCGCTCGTATAACCGGTAATAATCTCGGCCGCCTTGTTCCAGAATATGATCTTTCGTTCGCGATCCGTCATGTATATCCCGATGGGCACATGATCCAGAATTTCCCTGCCGTTGATTTGAAAAATCGTTTCTATGTCCATGGAATAATTTTAATTTTATTTAATTTTAACGCCGGTCATATCCTGATAAAGTTGTTTGTTGACTGAATAAATGAGTCCATCCTCAAAATCGATTTTTCCTTCCTTATACAGTTGCGCCAGGGACACGTCGATGGGCGTAAATTCTTCACATCCGGTTTCCATCTGGGAACGTATCTGGTGCAGTTTCCCCTCACGGATCAGGTTTGCCACCCGGCTGGAGTTGGAAAACCGTTCCAGGGCAAGATTCTGCTTGGTTTTATCTTTATTGAGCACCAGCCGTTGCGCCAGTGACAGCAATAAAGTGTCCGCCAGTAACATGGAAATCAGATTCTGCTGATTTTCCGGGAACATGTTTACGATGATGCGAATCACCGCCGTGGAATTGGAGGCATTCATGGTGCTTAAAACCAGGCTGCCGGTTCCGGCGGCCTTGAGGGCAATCTCGAACGATTCCTTGTCGCGCAATTCACCGATCACCACCACATCCGGGGATTGACGGAAAACAGCCCGCAACCCTTTGGCGAAGCTGTCCGTGTCCCTGCCGATTTCCCTCTGGTTGATGTTGCTTTTTTTGTGTTTGTGCAGGTATTCCACCGGATCTTCCAGCGTGACGATGTTGCATCGCCGGTTTGTATTGATAATGTCAATCATGGTGCACAGGGTCGTTGATTTCCCATGCCCGGCCGGGCCGGATATAATGATCAGTCCCTGGGGCTTCATGGCGTAATCCCTGATCCACTCAGGCAGTTTGAGCTCTCCCATGGTGGGGAGGTGGTCATACAGGCGGCGGATGGTGAGGGATATGGAACCGCGCTGTCTGTAAAAATTGATTCTGAACCGGCCCACATTCGAATAGGTGGCCGCTATATCCAGATCGCTGGTCTGCTGGAATCTTTCCCATCCGGCGTCATCGTTTACCAAAAGTTCTCTGGCATACATCTCACAGTCGGCAGGGGTTAAGGAAGCCGTCGCCAGTCGTTTGACCTGATTGCTGACTTTTATGGACGGGGGAACACCAGCGGTGAGAAGCATATCGGTGGCCCCGGTTTTGACAAGATACGACAGCAGCGATTCAATTTTCGGGGAGGCATGGGTTTCGCTTTTGTCCGCCATCGCAATGCTTTTGATGGTTTCCCCGCTGAGGTCGTCTTCAAAATTTGAGGAAAGAAGGTTCAACGCGGCCTCCATCATGAAAAACGGCACCACCACAGGCTTGATTTTGACCCCCATGGTAAATTCCAGGTCACTGATCACCACAAAATCCTGGGGACTGACCATGCCGAGCATCAGGGTATTGTTTTTTTTGGATAAGGGAAGGATTTTATACTGCCTGATCTGGGTGAGGGGAATTAAATTAATGATTTCATGAGGAATGTCGATGCTGAACAAGTTAATGTGGGGCACACCGAATTTTTTTGACAGAAAGTTCAGCATGTCGTCGGTCGATACAAATCCCATCTTGATGAGCAGTGAGCCGATGGGCATATCGACCTGGGTTCGTCTGACAAGTGCTTTTTCCAGTTGTTCTCTTGAGATCAGTTTGGAACTGACAAGCTCTTCACCAAGGCGGCCCCGGAGGGTGGGTGAAGCGGTATTGTGCTTTGATTCGACCGGCATTGCATGCCCTCCTTATTGGTTCGCCGGTTGCGGTTCAGGGCGAACATTAGCGGATGCTTGTTGATGCAAACCAACTGTCATTTGGATGAGGGGTGTTCTGAATGATGAATATCTATAAATTTATAAGGTTTTTTTCAATAGAAATAAACGAAAGGAAGATTTTTTGTGGAAAAAAAGACAAATCCCCATTCATTGACATATCGATGTATTCCGCGTAATGAGAACAAAATCGGCGATCATTATTTTTTTGTCCATCAGGAGGGAACGTGAAAATAGGTGTTATCGGTACGGGCGCTGTGGGCGGTTACTATGGCGCGTTGCTTGTAAGGAGCGGATTTGATGTGCATTTTCTGTTGAGAAGCGATTACGCGCATGTTCGCGACCATGGATTGCTGGTGGAATCCGTCAATGGGGATTTTGCACTGGAAGATGTCCATGCTTATGGCTCTCCTGAAGACATGCCCGTGTGCGATGTGGCAATCGTTGCCTTAAAGACCACCCGGAATGATCAGCTTGCATCGATTTTACCTCAAATAATCGGCAAGAGCGGCATTGTTGTTGTGTTACAGAACGGTTTGGGCATTGAACAGGATATTTCCAAAATCGTTCCGTCTGCGTCGATTGTCGGGGGGTTGTGTTTTTTATGCAGCCATAAGACCAATCCCGGACACATCCGTCATCTGGGCTATGGCAGCATTCGGTTCGGTCAATACCCGAAGGACGGCCGGTCGGCCGGCGTATCCGGGGAGTTGAAAACCGTTGCCGATATTTTCATCAAAGCCGGTGTGCCCGTCCATCTGACTGAAAATCTTGAAAAGGCCCGCTGGGAAAAGCTGGTCTGGAATATGGGATTTAACGGCCTGACGGTGATATTAAACGCCACCACCGGTCAGATTATGAAGAACGCCAATTCGTGCAGGCTGGCCAGAGAACTGATGATCGAGGTCATCGGGGGCGCCAGGGCCTGCGGGTATGAAATGGAAGATAAATTTGCAGACAGTGTTTTAACCGCAACAGAGCAGATGACGGATTACAGCCCCAGCATGAAACTCGATTTTGAGGCGGGGAGGCCCCTGGAAACCGATGGTATTTACTGGCGTCCCATTGCCGCCGCAGAAAAACACGGGTTTGATATGGCCAAATTAAAGGTTCTGGCCCGGCAACTCGATTTTTTAAATAGCCGGAATAAATAGATTTTTATGATCATTATCCCGGGAGATGCCGTTTATGCTGCCTGAAAAAATTATCGATTTCCATGTCCATTTGTTTCCCGACAGATTGTTTGACGCCATCTGGAAGCATTTTTCCGAAGTTTACAAATGGGATGTTCTCCATCATTTCTATTACAGGGAATGCATCGCATATCTGAAGATGCACGGTGTCTCCCGGATTGTGTACTCCAATTATGCCCATAAAGCCGGGGTGGCCGAAACATTAAACCAGTGGAATCTTCAAATCCTTGAAGAAGATGCGGATCTTTTCTGTTTTGCCGCCTTTCATCCGGATGATCCGAATGGGCTGGAAATAGCGGAGAAGGTTTTGTCCCACCCCAGGGCCGTGGGTATTAAACTCCAGCTTCTGGTCCAGCAATTTTTCCCGGATGATAGTCGCCTCTATCCCTTATACGAAATGATCATGGAAAAGAACAAACGGATTTTATTTCATGTGGGAACCGGACCCGCGGGAAACAGATATGTGGGGGTTGAAAATTTTAAAAAACTGTTGCGGCGTTATCCCGACCTTCCGGCCAATGTGGCGCATATGGGCGGGTTTGAATACCGGGCGTTTTTCGATTTACTCGCGGCGCATAAAAATCTGTATTTCGACACCTCTTTTTCATTTTTACCCCGTGCAGGCTTGTTGTTTGATCTGGGCAAGGACTGCCTTGAACAAAATCAAGATAGAATAGTGTATGGATCTGATTTTCCAAATATTATTTTTCCGAGGGAGGAGGAGATCCGCAATTTGTTATCGACTAACCTGTCTGACGCGTTTTATAGAAAAGTTTTTTTTGAAAATGGGGATCGATTATTAGCATCTGCATATAAATAATCTATATTTTGAACCAAATTTTTATTTTTATTTAACTTCTTTAAATTTCTTGACTTATTTTATTTTTTTAGGGTATAGTCTCCTCATTTGTCGAACGCCTGCCGTAAATCGATGCGGGCGTTTTCAGTTGATCACTATAAACACTTGAAAAGGAGTCTATGATGAGCAATTTGAAACGAATTTTTTTGATGATGACAGTAATCGGATTTGTTTTAGGTTTTTCAGGCTTTGTTTTTGCTGAAGAACATGGGGACGCTGGAACAATCAACATCAATACCGCTTCCGCCGATGAATTGACCAAGCTGAAAGGGGTTGGGCCGAAACTTGCCGCCAGCATCGTGGCGTATCGTGAGGCAAACGGTCCTTTTAAAACGGTTCAAGATCTTGACCTGGTAAAGGGCATCGGCCCCAAGATTCTGGCGGACAATGCCGCCATGCTGACCGTTGGAGCCCCTGTAACCCCTGCTTCGGCGCCTGTGCCTAAACCATAAGAAGCGTCATATATCGCTTTTTGGAAAAAACAAAACCCCGCATCCTCTTATTATGTTAACGCACTTGCGAAGGATGTGGGGTTTTTTTTTGTTTTTAAAAAAAGCTAAAAGAATAATTTCAATCCGACATATCCGGTGCTGTCAATTTTTTGCCGATTTGTGTCAGGTTTAAAATCGATATTGAGATACCGGTAACTGGCAACCACCGCTGCCTGCTCCAATACTTTCCAGTCGCATTCAAGCATAAATTCAAAGAATCCATCCGTGTCCGAGAAACAAAGCGGTTCGGGCGCAAGGGTCATGCTTGACAAAAAGGTGACGGGGATATCCGGTCCGAATTCCTTGGACAGGTCATAGCTTAAGGCCGCAGTGAAACCCAACGAGGCGATGTCGTCTTCAATGTGTCTTTTCTCCGCTTCGCCTAAAGCACCCTTCAAACCAAGCCCGCCGCTTAATCCCCGCACAAAAATTTCATTCCCGAACAATGCCTTGGCGTATGCAATTTTATAATCATCGCTTTGATAAACGCCGCCGACCCCCGTTGTAACCATACTGTTGAAGGACGGTATCAAAGCTTCAAATTCGCTTTCTATGGCTGACTGATTGGCGACAAGTTTAAGGGTGTAATCCACTGCCAATGAAGCGGTGGCGCAGCATACGGAAATACCTGAAAACATGAGCGTCAGGAGGGCGATGGTTTTCATTTTTGTTTTCATGTTGCATTGTCTCCATGTTAGGGTTTGCGTTCGTAATGATGAGCCGGCATTGAAATGCTGTAGGCAAATTATTTCTTTTGGGTTTGGTGATTGCAATGCGGATGAAAAAGGTTGTCAGAAAATAACGGACGAATATTTACCGGCGCAGGAAATCCCTCTGGACAGAATGACACGGATGTGGTCAAGGATGACGCACGTATCGGAACATTTCGGCAGTTCATTTTGATTCGGGCACTTCTTGCATGGGCTTTTTACCAGATAACCAACTTCAAAATCAAATTTATCCCGTTTAATAATCATTATCCTATCCTTGTTTTTTTTGTTTCAGCGTATCATAATCATTTTTTTAATATCAAGCGTAATCTTCCGGGTGAATTTAACCGCATAACGACCCTGAGGGGTTGAATTTTCAGGCTATGGAATTGGAAAAGGCTCTTGACACGATTGGTCAATATATTTAACAAATGCCACTTAAATCATATTGCTGGGGGCGATACCATGACGGCTTCCGGTGATCCGGAGGCTTTCTGACCGCACATGCGCTTTATTTCAGTATTTTTTACTAAATAATCAAGATGTTAGACGTTTAACGGAGAGTGTATAATGAATGTAGTCCAGTCGTGTTCCCGCCGGCTTCTGTGGTGGACGTTTTTTGTCATGTTGGCGCTTGCCCTGGTGTTTGGCATGGCCGGTCTTCTGGCCGGGCATGTGATATCCGCCGCTTTTCCGGTTCATCTGTTGGATGAGGTTTCTATTCATTCAGAGGCCTTTAAAGCCGGGCTGGATCGGGTGTTGCCGCTGGCCGACTTGATTAAAAGGTTTTATATCCCCATCGTTTCAGGAGTGTTTATCCTGTTCTGGTTATTGCTTTGGGCGATTCTCCGGGGTTCCCTCACCCGATTGCTCCGAAAATCAGGGGGAGACATTTCGGTTGCGGCCTTAGGTAAAAAAGATAGGAAAACCTCGTCCTATCAGGATACCAACGGGGTTTCGGTACCGGATAAAAAGGAAATGATCGAAACCAACAAGCGTTTTTACCTGCATTTATTGACCGTATTGCAAAGGGAAGGACGGCTGATCGATTTTTTTGCTGAAGACCTGAGCGCCTATGATGATGCCCAGATCGGCGCAGCGGTCCGGAGCATTCAGGATAATTGTAAATCTTCATTAAAAAAATACCTGAATCCGAAATCCGTGATGGATCAGAATGAAGGGGATGAGATCGTTGTGCCGGCTGATTTTGATCCGAACGCCATTAAGCTGACGGGGAATGTATCCGGAGAGCCGCCGTTCCGCGGGATTTTGCGGCATAAGGGATGGCGGGCATCCAAGCTGGAGCTGCCGACGTTGTCCGCGGCCAGGGATTCGCACATTATCGCTCCGGCGGAAATCGAGATTTTATAATTGATGTATCATCCAGAATTTATTATCGGAATTGATTTGGGAACCACCAACAGCATTGTCGCGTATACCGAAATATCGTCTCCAAATGATCAAACGCCTGAGCAGATGCCTGAACAGACGCCGCAGATCAGGATTTTGGATATCCCCCAGATTGTCGGTAACGGGGTGGTGGAAAATCGCACGATCTTGCCCTCATTTATTTTTCAGCCTGCCGCACATGAAATTTCGGACGGCAGGATAGCCCTGCCATGGGATGAGGCCAATACCCGAATCGTCGGGGAATATGCCCGGCAACGCGGGGCGGAAGTGCCGCAGCGCTTGATTTCATCCAGCAAATCATGGCTGAGCAACCAACATATTGACCGGAATCAGCCGGTGTTGCCCTGGGATGGCCCGGATGACATCCCGAAACTGTCTCCGGTTGAATCTTCCGCTCTCATTTTGCAGCATATCCGTGATGCCTGGAACCATCAGATGGCTTCAGGCGATGACCGTTTGAATATCGAGCATCAGGAAATTCTGTTGACGGTGCCCGCGTCCTTTGATGCGGTGGCCCGGGAACTTACCGTTAAGGCGGCCCAGCAGGCCGGGTTGCCCCATGTCACCTTGCTGGAGGAGCCCCAGGCGGCCTTTTATTCCTGGATTGAATCGTCAAAAGACCAGTGGCGGAAAAATGTCAAAAAGGGAGATCTGGTGCTGGTGTGTGACGTGGGGGGCGGCACCACGGATTTCAGCCTTATCCGGGTGACCGAACAGGATGGGGATCTATCGTTGGAAAGAATCGCCGTCGGCGACCATCTGCTGGTGGGCGGAGATAATATGGATCTGGCGCTGGCCTATGGTATCGCCAGAAAAATGTCGACTGCCGGAACCCGTCTGGACGCCTGGCAGATGCGGGGACTGGTGCACAGTTGCCGGAACGCCAAGGAAATTCTCTTATCAGACCCCAATACCCTGGAATATCCCATCACCATATTGGGCCGGGGTTCCCGGCTCATCGGCGGCACATTAACGTCTTCCCTGAATCGGAATGAAATCGAACGGATCATTCTGGACGGTTTTTTCCCGGCATGCGAATCCACATCCATGCCCGTGAAACCCCCGAGGGTAGGCCTTCAGGAGGCAGGGCTGTCCTATGAATCCGATCCGGGCGTTTCCAGGCATCTGGCCAAGTTTCTCACCCAGCAGAAAAAAGATGCGGCAGAACCCATTCCATTGCCCACCGCCGTGCTGTTTAACGGCGGCGTGATGAAGTCCGGATCGGTTCGCCGGCAGATTCTCTCAGTACTCAACGCCTGGGGCGGCGCAACGCCTGTCCGGGAAATTCATTCCAATGATTTCGATCTTTCCGTCGCCAGGGGCGCCGCGTATTACGGACTGGCCCGAAAGGGCAGGGGGGTTCGCATCCGCGGCGGGCTGGCCAAATCCTATTATATCGGCATTGCCGCCTCCATGCCGGCGGTGCCGGGTATGCCGGCGCCCGTGAAGGCGCTTTGCGTGGCCGGTTTCGGAATGGAGGAAGGAACGGATATCAACCTGACCGGCAAGGAATTTGCGCTGGTGGTGGGGGAGCCGGTGCGATTTGATTTTTTAGGATCTTCCGTCAGACGGCAGGATACGGCCGGGGAGGTTGTGGAGGACTGGCAGGAAGAAATCGATGAAATCGCAGCCATTGAGACCACCCTTGATGGTGAATACGGCAAGGTGGTCCGGGTGACCATTGAAATTAAGGCCACCGAAATCGGCACCCTGGAATTATGGTGCGTGTCTGTGGAAGACGGGCATAAATGGAAACTTGAATTTAATATCCGGGAGCAGGACGCGATTGGACGATAGCCCTATTCATTATATTATCGGTATTGATCTGGGAACCACCAATTCCGCAGTGGCCTATGTGGACGTAACGGGTGATTTGTCCAAAAACAAGGGCATCCGGCTGTTCAAGGTTCCGCAGCTCACCGGTGTCGGTGAAGTCTCCGCCCAGCCGGTACTGCCGTCTTTTTGCTATATCCCCGGTAAATACGATATTTCAAAGGAACTGATCGCCTTGCCGTGGCAGACCGATGCCCCCCATTTTGTCGGGCAGTTCGCCAGGGATCATGGGTCAAAAATTCCTTCCCGCCTGGTTTCTTCCGCAAAAAGCTGGCTGTGCCATTCCAATGCCGACAGACGGGCGAAAATTCTGCCCTGGGGTTCCGGCGAGGATGTCCTTAAAATATCCCCGGTTCAGGCCACCGCCGCTTATTTAAACCATATCCGCATGTCCTGGAACAGCAGCAAGGGGGATGAGGATGAGCTGTATCTTGAAAATCAGCTTGTCATTGTCACGGTCCCTGCTTCTTTTGATGAGGTGGCGCGCGATTTGACCATAGAGGCGGCCACAATGGCGGGTCTGCGGAATGTGACATTGCTGGAGGAACCGCTGGCAGCCTTTTATAGTTGGCTGACCACCCATGAAAACGACTGGTTGAAATTCATCCGGCCGGGGGAGTTGGTGCTGGTCTGTGACGTGGGTGGCGGCACCAGTGATTTTACGCTGATCACCTTGCGGGAAACCGAAGGCACCCCGCGCTTTGAGCGCATCGCAGTGGGGGATCATCTGATTCTGGGGGGCGATAATATTGATCTGGCCCTTGCCCGAATTGTTGAGCGGAAATTTAAAAACCCGAAACCCTTAACCGTGGACCGCTGGAAAACCCTGTGCCACCTGTGCCGGCAGGCCAAGGAACATATTTTAAACAATGAAAAAACCGCTGAAACCATCACCATGATGGGGGAAGGCAGCAGCCTGATCGGCGGCACCCTGAGCGCAAAGCTGGATCGCTCGGAACTGGAAGCCATTGTTCTGGACGGATTTTTTCCTGTTGTCGAAAAGCAGGAACCGGAAAAGCAGAAAATCCGGAAAGCCATATCGGAATTCGGCCTGCCCTATGAGACGGAACCTGCCATTACCCGTCACATCGGCATGTTTTTGGAAAAACACGCCGACGATGTCAAAAAATACCTGGACAAAGCGCCGTTTCCCGATTTGATCCTGTTCAACGGGGGATCGTTAAAATCCGATACCATTCAGCAGCAGATCCGGCAGGCCATTCGTCACTGGTTTGCCCAGGGAGATGAAAAGCAGCTGGAAATTCTCGAAAATCCGGTTCCGGATCTGGCCGTTGCCCTGGGAGCAGCATATTACGGACTGGTCAAACTCGGCAAGGGCGTTCGGGTGGGCAGCGGCAGCGCCCGGTCCTATTATCTCGGATTCGGCAGAAAAAATGCTCCCGACACGGAACAACAACCCGGCGATGCAGCATCACTCCCGACACGATCAGCCATTTGTCTGGTGGAACGGGGGCTGGATGAAGGCGCCCGGATCAGCCTGCCGGATAAAAAATTTCAGGTTCTGGCCAATCAGCCGGTCAGCTTTGATTTGTTCAGCTCCACTTACCGGTCCGGTGACCGGTGCGGGGATGTGATTGCCATTGATGAAACACTGACGCCGCTCCCGCCGATTCAGACCATTATCCAGTTCGGCCAGAAAGGGTTGAAAAAGGAAATTCCGGTCCAGGTGGAAGCCGAATACAGCGAGGTTGGGGTTCTGTCCTTGTGGTGCCGGTCCCTGTCCAGCGACCACCGCTGGCGGTTGCAGTTCCAGCTTCGGGATGCAGCCGGGGTCTCCGGTGTGTCGGATTCGGAGATCTTTGATGCGGCGATCATTGATGCCGCGGTTTCAGATATCCGGATGGCATTTTCAGACAATACCGATGCATCGGCATTGTCAAAATTAATCAAAACCATTTCCAAAACCGTTCACCGGCCCCGGGAGAAATGGCCCCTGGGCCTGATCCGGCCCATGGCCGATGCCCTGCTTGAAGGTATGGATACCCGGAAATTCTCGGCGGAACATGAAATCCGGTGGCTCAATTTAGCCGGGTATTGTCTGCGGCCGGGTTTCGGGGACGGACTGGATGACCAGCGCATCCGGAATTTGTGGAAAATATACAAACCCGGTAATGTGTTCAGCAAAAATCTCCAGGTCAATGCCGAATGGTGGATTTTATGGCGGCGGGTGGCCGGCGGGTTGACGTCCGGCAAGCAGCGCCAGATCATTCAGGATCTGCGGTCGGTTTTAATGCCGAAAAAAAATGCAAAAGTCCGCATTTCCCCCCAGGAACATCTGGAAATCTGGATGGCGGTGGCCAACATGGAACGCCTGACGGTCAAGGACAAGATCGAACACGGGAGAACCCTGATAGCAGAGCTGCATCCGGCAAAAAGCAAGCCCCAGTTGTTCTGGGCACTTTCGAGAATCGGTGCAAGAGAATTGCTCTACGGTCCGGTGGATCGGGTGGTCCCGCCGGGAGAGGCAGGAGAATGGTTGACCCGGTTAATGGCCACTGATTGGAATAACCCTAAGCCCGTCGGCGCGGCCATTGCCCAACTGGCCAGAAAAACCGGGGACCGGATGCGGGATATGGATCCCGGACTGATGGATCGGGCCATTGCCTGGCTGGAAAACCACCGGTTGACTGAGGAAACCCAATGGCTCACTTCCGTCAGGCACATGGCCAGGCAGGAAGAAAGCGCCATTTTTGGCGAATCATTGCCGTCGGGCATTGTATTGCACGAATAACCCATGGATTTCTAACCCTAAAGGAATTAAAACGTGCCGGAGTCACAAGACAAAATTACGATCCATGCCACGTTGGAGATAGACGTAGCTACCCTTCAGGCCATTGTTCAAAACGCCAAGAAACTGGCCGGAGCTGATGAAAAAGGAATCTATCGGGTGGATACCGCTGAAACCGTCAATCAACTGGTTTCTTCCTTTCTCACGACCCATGGTTTTGATGCGTATATCCGCAATTTAGACAATTATAAATGATGACGGAATTCTCCGCATTTCTGGTGATATCGTGTTCCCTTTAATCATCGCCCACCGCGGCGCCATGGCGGAAGCCCCGGAAAATACGCGGTCTGCTTTTGACCGGGCCATGGATTGCGGTGTGGACGGGATTGAGTTTGATGTGCAGATCACCAAAGACGGTATTCCGGTGATTTATCATGACGCATCTTTAGAGAAAATCAGCGGAACCCAAAACGCCATTCCCGATTTCACGCTGATGGAACTGTCTCGTTATGATTTTGGCAGGTGGTTTTCCAAAACCTATCAAAACGAAAAAATTTTAACCCTTGAGCAGACATTAACTATTTATGGAAACCGGACCCGTCTGTTTATTGAAATAAAATCTCCGCCCAGCCCTCAGGCCGGGCCTCTGTATGACCGGCTTCCCGGTCTGGTTGTGGATTGTGTTCAAAACAGCATTCCAAAGGACCGGATGGATGGTATCCACATTCTCGCGTTTGATCCGGGAATGATTCACGCGGCTTTTCAGAACAATCCGGACTTAAAGTATATTCTTAATTTAGAGGAGCCTTTTTCCGAAACTGCGCCCCTGAATATGGATACGGAGATGCTCTACGGATATTGCCTGGAGCATACAAAACTGAACCGCCGGTTTGTGGACGAAGGTCATAAAACCGGCAAAAAAATTTTCACCTATTCCTGCGATACCGCCGAAGCCATCCGCCGGGCCATGGATTTTCAACCGGATGGCATTATGACGGATGATCCGGGGGGAAGCCCGTGGAGACAATTTTCAGAAATCCGGAATAAATGATTTTCATCTGTTTCAAAATATTATAAATAGGCTATGACATCATATCCCAACGATGTGGTTTCCTGAAGCCGTTTCCGTTAAAAAAACGGTTATTGGGGTCTCAATTAAAATGCAACCTTGTCAAGTGGAGCATGCACATGAAGCGTCAATGGATATTCAGTTTGTTGATTTTGTTGTTAATCCCCCGGTTGAGCGTTGCGATATCAGATACGCCTAATATCCCGTTGAATATCAAGCTCACAGCAACGGAAACAACCATCACGGTTGACTGGACGGGTGACAGTAATGCGGAAGGCTATTATGTTTACTGGGGCACCACATCCGGTAGTCTGGACCATACTGAAACAGTGACCGGTACGTCCACTACTGATACAACCATCTCCGGTCTGACACCTGGAACCACATACTATGTTGCACTTGCCTCCTATAACAATTCCGGGACAAGCAACCGTTCCGATGTCCAATCCATCGCCACCACCAATGATGTTGCAAAACCGGACACGCCAACCGGGCTGGACGTCACCAGTGTCGGGAGCATCACCGAAAATTCAGTCATCCTGAAGTGGGACAGGAATTCCGAATCCGACCTGGACCATTACACTATTTATTACAGCACCACTTCCGGATCAGCCGACAAAACACTGACGGCCCAGGATGATGACGCTTCATCATTTACCGTGTCGGGACTTACCGCCTCAACGCGGTATTATTTCACCATTTCAGCCACGGATACCGCGAAGAATGAATCCGATAAATCCAAGGCATTGATTGTTGATACGCTGACGGACACGTTGCCGCCGTATGCTCCGGCCAAAGTTTCCGGGTTTTTGTCCGATATCCGGGAGATCACCATCACGATTACGGACGGTAACGCACAGATGGCTGATTTTGCAGGTAATAAATTGTTTTACGGCACCACATCCGGCAATCTGGACCAGGAGGTGGATCTGGGGAATGGATTTTCCTTTACTCTAACGGACCTGGAGGAAAATTCCACCTGGTATTTTTCCGCCTTGTCCTATGACAGCAGGGGCAATGAGAGTGGACGGACGGATGAAGCCTCCGCCGTGGTGGAAAAAACCGAGAGATATCTCAATGATTCGGATGGCTTTGATGGCGGGTGCTTTATCGGTTCCGCGGCGCCCGGATCAGACGGCGCGTTTGCAGGCGGTTTTTTCCTGGTTCTTCTCATCTCCATCATCGGCTGGCTGTTTCATCGACGCCGAAATTTAGCCATTATGATGATGTCATGCCTGCTGATCCTCTCCTTTTCCGGCTATTCGGCGGCGGTAACGTCCGAGGATTTGGGTACTGATTCCGCCACCCACGAGGCGCAACCATCTGCGGACCCGGTCAGTCAAATCCCAGCGGCGAAAACAGACGAAGGGCTGGGCGCTAATATCGCAGGCGTCTTTGCCGGGTATTATCTGCCCGCTGAATCAAAATTTGAAGACTTTTACGGAAACGATGTGTTGCTGCTTTCCGCATTTTTTGAGCGGCGACTGACTGATTTTATATCATTGGATGTGGAATCCGGATTTCTCAAAGAAAAGGGGCATCTCCTGACGGAATCGGGAGCTGAAACCGGCATCGAAACAGATCTGACCATGGTCCCTGTGTCCGTATCGCTGAATGTCTATTACGAATTCATGCGCTATGTGGTGGGATATGCCGGTGCGGGACCGGATTATTGGTATTGCCGGGAGGAAACGGATGTCGCTGCCGTTTACCCCGAAATAAAGGAATGGGTGGGCGGATGCCATGGAAAGGCCGGCGTTAAATTATACAATACGGATGATACATATAAAAATACCGGGGCCATCATCGAAACCAGTTATTCCTGGATAGACCGATTCGGGGGAAATGATACGGACCTCGGCGGCTGGGCGTTTAAGTTCGGGTTGTTTTATCAGTTTTAAAGCCGGTGTAACGGTCTGATGGGACACACCCTGAAAAATCACGTTTCGACTGAAAATCAGAAAAGTTCAGATTGAGATGCCAATGACGCCATCGGACAATCCATTCAGAGAATTGACCTGGGTTGATCTGATGCTCTGGACGGATCAGCAGACGGTTGCCGACGGCCGGGCGTTTTTCCGGAAAAAAAAGGTGCGGCAGCTTGCGATGACCGGCACCGGGGGGATCCTGGCCTGGGTGGATGGGGAGGAACTTTTTGCCACCCGGGTGGAATACAATGACGGGGATTTGGCCGCCGAATGCACCTGCAATCCGGTGGAGGCCATCTGTTTGCATGCCGTCGCCGTTATCATCGAATATATTTCACATTTGAAGAAACAGGTGGATGTACCGGCGGCATCGCCCCATGATGTACGCTTTTTTTTATTGTAATGAATGCAGGATAAACCATGCGGATAGGTCAGGGTTTTGATGTCCATCGTTTTGTGAGCGGCAGGCCGCTGGTTTTGGGCGGCGTGGAAATCCCCCATGAACAAGGGCTGGAAGGGCATTCGGATGCCGATGTGCTGCTTCATGCCGTTTGCGACGCCCTGCTTGGCGCAGCAAACATGGGGGATATAGGCATGCATTTTCCCGATACGGACCCGGCGTATAAAAATATCGACAGCCTGGAGCTGCTGAAAAAAACCTGGGCCATGGTGCGGGAAAAATTCCCCGCGATTCAAAATATCGACGCCACGATTCTGGCCGAAGTTCCTAAAATTGCTCCCTATTCAGCGGCCATGCGGCAAAAAATCGCTTCCGCCCTGGAAATCTCAATCGACATCGTCAACATCAAGGCCACCACCCTGGAAGGGCTGGGTTTTGTCGGCAGAAAAGAAGGCATTGCCGCCATGTGTGTCGCTCTTATTGATTGACGCGCCTTTCAATAATGGGTTATGACTTAAAATCGAATCCATAAACCGTATCCATTCGCGGTACGACCATCAACAATATCCATTAATTTTTAAACATTAAAGCGACATCGATTCTATGACCCTGACGATTTACAACTCCCTCAACCGGTCCAAGGAACCGTTTGAACCCATCGACCCCGGAAAGGTCAAAATGTATGTGTGCGGCCCCACCGTCTATGATTCCTGCCATATCGGGCACGCACGTTCCATTATTGTGTTTGACGTGATCTATCGGTACCTGACCTTTGCCGGATTTGATGTCACCTATGTGCGGAATTTCACCGACATTGACGACAAGATCATTAACCGGGCGGCGGAACTTGGCATGTCACCGGCGGCTTTGGCGGAAAAATACATTCAGGAGTTCTACGTGGACATGGACGCGCTGAATGTATTGCGTCCCACCGAAGAACCAAGGGCAACCCAGCATATCGGAAATATTATCCGGCTGATTGAGATACTGGTTGAAAAAGGCGTTGCCTATGCCGCAGGGGGCGATGTGTTTTTCTCCGTGGATTTGTTTGACGGTTACGGGAAACTGTCCGGCCGTAAATTGGATGACATGGAAGCCGGGGCTCGGGTGGAGGTGGACTTAAGGAAAAAAAATCCCTTTGATTTTGTGCTATGGAAAGCGTCCAAGCCGGGCGAGCCGGAATGGGACAGCCCCTGGGGAAAAGGGCGGCCCGGATGGCATATCGAATGTTCGGCCATGAGCAAGGACTTACTGGGGGAGAGCCTGGATATTCACGGGGGCGGCAAGGATTTGATTTTTCCCCATCATGAGAATGAAATCGCCCAGTCCGAGGCTGCTTTCGGCAAGACATTTGTCAAGTACTGGGTGCACAACGGGTTCGTGAATATCAATCATGAGAAAATGTCTAAATCCCTGGGCAACTTCCTGATGATCAAGGACATTCTGAAAACCTATCATCCCGAGGCCGTGCGCCTGTTCCTCCTGTCCCATCATTACCGCTCCCCCGTGGATTTTTCCGATGAGACGGTCCGGAATACGGCAGCCGGGCTGGACAAGATTTATGCGGCTCTGGAACGGACGGATAAATTTCTGGGCCGGATGCCGGATACCGGATCTGATCACTACATGACTTCCCTGGATGCCGAAAAGGATTTCTGGGCACTATTCACCAACGCCATGAACGATGATTTCAACACGGCTCAGGGCATCGGCGTGCTGTACGACGCGGTCCGAAATCTCAACAAGTTTATGGATTCATATGAAAAATCCGAACCGGAACATCCGGATAACGCAGAGAATCGCCAAACCATTTTTAGTGAATGCCTGGCGATCCTGAAAATCGGAAATATCCTGGGCATATTATCCCAGCCGCCGAATGATTATTTTACGCGTAAAAAGGAAGCGGTCCTGGAACGCCAGTCCGTGGATGCCGGGCTCATCGAATCATTGATCCAGGAAAGGAAAGATGCCCGAAAGTCCAAGGATTTCAAAAAAGCGGACGAGATCCGGGACCGGTTGAAATCCATGAATATCGAAATTGAGGACCGGCCGGAAGGGACTGTCTGGAAAGTGATGTCTTGAAACTTGTTTGAGAATCCTGTGCGGAGATCTGATATCCAAGTTTCGGATAGGCCGCATTAATTTGGGTTCGGAAAAACAAAAAGGTTATGCGGTGGGAGTTATAGGCGACCCATACAAACACGATTTAGTCCACCAGGAGAGAAGATTTCAGTGAATATAGAATATGGTCCTTCGGAGGAATTCTTAGAATCCGTGATAAAAATCCAGAATGATCAAGTCTATCAGAATGAAGTATTGCCTGCAGAGTGTTTTGTTGATACCTTTGAAGAATTTAGAGATTTAGAATTAATAAGAAATATTTACGACCCGCCGGATTTTTTCATCCAAGATATCCATGGAAAAAGAATATGCCTTGAGGTTACAAGCCTCGGAACTTCTTTCACATTTGAACATAATTCATTCATTAGGTTTGTGGAAAATATAGTAACAAAACATGTCGAATCCAACCTGAAGCTATTGCCAAAAGGTGTTTATGGTTTTTTCTTTGTGCCATCCTCGCTGGCTTTGGTTGAAGCGAGAATCGGAAAAATTCAAATTGCTGATTTTACGCACAAGGTCAACAAAAAATGGATAGATGAGTTCCTCTATAGCAGGATGGAGCAATTCCTATCTGATTATGCCAATACAGGAAAGAAGGATTTGTTTGTGCTTAACAAAAAAGGCGAACAAATAGGCGTAATCTCATTAACGAAATTAGGGGACTCTAAAATAACTGAGCATCTTATATTTTCGCAGCAATATGTTCGCCTCGCGGATTGGACCGAGAGAGACATCTCTCAAGCATTACAGACGGTCGTCTCAGGTAAAGAGCTAAAATATCAACAATCTGATATCCAGGAAAATTTACGTAATATGCCCTGGTGGCTTCTTATCTCTGATATTCATGAAACTATGGGTACAGCTAATGCAACTGTTGATTTTTCAAAAATAAGATTAATTTATAATTTTTTTGATAAAGTTTTTTTGATATCTCAAGCACTTGTGGGTCAACGAGTAATACAACTATAAACACGTTATTATAAGATTCATTAATAAATGCTCCTATTAACACAGACGCACAAAAGTCTGCACGATTATGCGCAACGCTATGCCTTATAAGAAGGAGGGAGAAAATGACAAGCACACGAGCGCTATTGTTACTAATGACACTTATTCTGTCCGGTTGTGCAACTACCAGTGCTGTAATGCTGGAAAGCAACGTAACTTATCCGCCTACTCAAAATGTTCAAATCCTGACCCAAGCACCGACTCGCCCCTTTAAACAAATTGCAATGCTTGAGGCAAGAGGTCCGGTCAACACACCAATAACAGATCTTTTAGAGAGCATGAGACACAAGGCGTCCGTAATCGGTGCAGATGCTGTGATTCCCTCGCAGGATGCCAGTACGACCCAACCGCAAGGCGTGATGTTTAACCCTTGGTTAGGCGGTTACCAAACTATTGGCGGCGGAACGTTACCTGTCATTAGGGGTTTCGCGATCAAATACACAGATTGAGGTATAAACAATTAACTAAGGCAGATAGGGTTAAATCTTTATTCTTGACACTATCTGATGCCGATTTTGGAAACTTGCTTTGAGTCACTATGAGTTTTGGAAGATATCCCGTCCTCGGTTCAATCGGCGGTGGGAATACATGCCGCCCCTAACTTTGACAGCAGCAGCAAGGGTAACAGTGTAACGGCAATTCGGGTGATAAAAGATTCGAATTTAGGGCCTGGATCACACTTCGGGCCATATAGAACCCATGTAGGGTGGATTAGCGAAGCGTAATCCACCGATTGATAATCCACCGATTTTTCTATCCATCACTCCAAATCCATACCCGTCGGCGCATCCGGAACATCACCCGCGGTGCCGATGGTAACCGCGTCGATAGCGGCCTTCTTGCGGTATGAGCAGTATGTGCCGATTTTCGCCGTCATTGGTGGATTACGCTTCGCTAATCCACCCTACGAGTGACCCGGATGCTCGGGGTCGAGTTTTGTGAGATCCAAAGAAAGGTCGTTACCCTAAAAAGGAGAAACAAATTATGATAAATACATCAGATTTGCTTTCAAGAATCACGATAAATCCCAGAGTTATGGTTGGCAAACCAACTATCCGGGGTATGAGAATTACCGTTGAACAGATTCTCCGGGCGCTTTCGGGCGGCGTGTCGGAGAAGGATCTGCTTGAGGAATATCCTGAACTGGAAAAAGAGGATTTTCAGGCCGTGTTCGCATACGCAACCGGACAGGTGCCCTTATGAATATTTTGCCCATAAACAATATATACATGGGAGTTTAACATATGAAGAATACGGCATTGCATATTTTGGGTCAGGAGCAATATATTACGAATACGAAGGGAGAGCCTGAATTTATCGTGCTTCCGGTCGAGCGATACCGAGAGTTAATAGAATTTATTGAAGATCATGGTTTGGGATTGGCGATGCAGGAAGCAGAAAACGATAAACGATATGATCGGGCAGAAGCTTTGAGGTTTCTTAGCAATGAGCATTGAAAAAGATATTTATCGGGTGTTCCCTCATTCCTGAAATCTGAATACAGAATACCGACACTCCCAAAACCCATTTCACATAAATAAAATTCCCCGCCATGACCCCTTTTAAAATCATCTCCGACATGACGCCCAAGGGCGATCAACCATCGGCCATTGAGGCCATCAGCCGGGGCGTGCTGGAAGGACGCCCCCACCAGGTGATGCTGGGGGTGACCGGTTCCGGCAAAACGTTTACCATGGCCCATATCATTGAAAAGGTTCAAAAACCCACCCTGATTCTGGCCCCGAACAAAACCCTGGCCGCCCAGCTTTACAATGAATTTAAAGGGTTGTTCCCGGAAAATGCCGTGGAATATTTTGTTTCCTATTATGATTATTATCAGCCGGAAGCCTATCTGCCGGTTTCGGACACCTATATCCAGAAGGATTCGGCCATCAATGAAATGATCGATAAAATGCGGCATTCGGCCACCCGGTCGGTGCTGTCCCGGCCCGATACCCTGGTGGTGGCCAGCGTGTCGTGCATTTACGGCCTTGGTGCACCTGAAGATTATATCGCCATGCGCATCGAGCTTGAAAAGGAGGCTGATTTTTCAAGGGACCAGTTGATCTCCAGGCTGGTGGAAATCCAGTATGAACGCAATGACATGGATTTTCATCGGGGTACGTTCCGGGTCCGGGGAGACCGGGTGGAAATTTTCCCCGCGTATGAGGAAGACACGGCCGTGCGGGTGGAGTTTTTCGGGGACACCATCGACGGCCTGTTTGAGATGGATCCCCTGACCGGCAATCAAAAGAAAACCCTGAACCGGGTATTGGTCTACCCGGCCAGCCATTATGTGACCCATCAGCGCACCCGGGACCGCATTTTTGAAGACGTGAATGCGGAACTGAAAGACCGGATTGATTATTTTGTCAAAAACCGAAAGCTCATCGAAGCCCAGCGCATTGAGGAAAGAACCGGCTTTGATCTGGAAATGATTCAGGAAATCGGGTACTGTAACGGCATCGAAAATTACGCCCGCCACATTACCGGCCGGGCTCCCGGAGAGCCGCCGCCGACCCTGCTCGATTATTTTCCGCAGGATTTTCTGATGTTTATTGATGAAAGCCATATTGCCGTTTCTCAGATCGGGGGCATGTACAAAGGGGACCGGTCCCGCAAGGAAACCCTCGTGGAGTTCGGGTTCCGGCTGCCGTCGGCCCTGGACAATCGGCCCCTGCGGTTTGATGAATTCGCATCAAAGGTGTCCCAGGTGGTTTATGTTTCCGCGACCCCGGCGGATTATGAAATGGAAAAGAGCAAGGGCGAGGTTCATGAGCTGATTGTGCGCCCAACGGGACTTATCGACCCGCTGATTGAATTCCGGGATGCGAAACGACAGGTGGATGATCTGTTTGATGAAATTCAGCTTCGCATCCAGAAGAAAGAACGGGTGCTGGTCACCACCCTGACCAAACGGATGGCCGAGGATTTGACGGATTATTATACGGATCTGGGGATTGCGGTCAAATACCTGCATTCGGATATTAAAACATTGGAGCGCCTTGAAATTATTCAGGAACTGCGCACCGGTGCGTTTGATGTGCTGGTCGGCATCAATCTCCTGAGGGAAGGGCTGGATATTCCGGAAGTATCCCTGGTGGCCATTCTGGATGCCGATAAGGAAGGGTTTCTCCGTTCCGCCCGGTCCCTGATTCAGACCTGCGGACGGGCCGCCCGAAATATTAACGGCAAGGTGCTGATGTACGGGGAGGTCATTACCGCTTCCATGCAAAACGCTTATGATGAAACCATGCGCCGGAGAAAAATTCAGACGCAATACAACGAGGACCACGGCATTGAACCTTCGACCATCATCAAGGAGATTTCCGGAGCCCTGCTGTCCCGGTTCTATCCATCCATGGACAGCCAAGCCGCCATGCAGGTAAGCGAATCCATGGCCACCTATTCGTCCTATGAAAACCTGGAGTCCCAGATCGCTTCCTTGGAAAAACAGATGAACGCCGCAGCCAAGGAACTGGCGTTTGAAAAAGCGGCCGAGATCCGGGACCGGATTATTGCCTTAAAAAAACTGCATGTATTTGATTTTGAAACATGATTGACAGGGATTTGCCCGTGGAAAACACCCTTGCCCAGCAGTTGCCATCCATTTCATCCGGCCCCGGCGTTTACTTGATGAAGGACGACAAAGGCAAAATCATCTATGTGGGCAAGGCGGCCAACTTAAAAAAACGACTGGCATCCTATTTCATCCGGCAGTCGCACCCGGATTTAAAAACCGGCGTGCTGGTGAAGCAGATCGCGTCCTTTGAAACCATTGTCACCCCTTCGGAAAACGAAGCCTTAATCCTCGAATCCACACTCATCAAAAAGCACAAACCCCGGTACAATATCCTTCTAAAGGACGACAAGCGGTATCCGTCCATCCGGATTGACATCACCGCCGATTATCCCTGCCTGCAAGTCGTCCGGAAAACCGGCAATGACCAGGCCTTGTATTTCGGCCCCTATACCTCGCCGGGATCTGTCCGGGACACCATCAAAATTATTAATAAAACCTTTAAACTCTGCAAATGCGAGTGCAGTCAATTGGTACCGCGTTCCCGTCCGTGCCTGAATTTTCAGATGGGCCTGTGTCTGGCGCCCTGCTGTTATCCGGTGGACCGGCAGGTATACAAGGAAATGGTGGAAGAGGTCCGTATGTTTTTGAATGGGCGGATTCACGACTTGATCCGGAAATTCACCGCCGAAATGACGGCTGCCGCGGAAAAGCAGGCATTCGAAGAAGCCGCCCGATTGCGGGACAAGATTTTTGCGCTGCAAAACACCGTAGAAAAACAGATTGCGGTCACCACGGATTTTGTGGACCGGGACGTCATCTCCCTTGCCAGAAATGACATGGTGGCCGTGGTGGTGGCGCTCCTGGTGCGGAACGGGTTTTTGCAGGCCGTGCGCCAGTTCGTTTTCAAGGATGCGATTTCATCGGACCATGAAATCATTGATGCATTTGTGAAACAGTATTACGGCAAATCCGATTATATCCCCAAAGAAATCATTGTTCCGTTGCATCTTGAGGATGAGGCGGTGGTTGCCGGATGGCTGGGGGAGATGCGGGAATCGGCGGTTCACGTGATTGTGCCGAAACGCGGGGACAAGCTGCGTCTGTTGGCCATGGCCGCAGAAAACGCCCGGACCCGGTTAACGCGGATGATGGATGAGATGGCGGCAGGCCGGGAATTGCTTGAGGGCCTGGCGCGCCGGCTGCAATTAAGGGCTGTGCCTAAACGCATTGAGTGTTTTGACAATTCCGGCATGTCTGGCAGCAATCTGGTGTCCGGAATGGTGGTGTTTATCGACGGCAAGCCGGAGAAAAAAAGCTACCGGAAATACACCATCAAGACCGTTGATCTTCAGGACGATTATGCATCCATGAACGAGGTGCTGGAGCGGCGGTTTAAAAAGAGCAACCAGGATGCCGACCTGCCTGATCTGTTAATGGTGGACGGGGGCAGGGGCCAGTTGAATATCGCGGTATCGGTAATCGAGCGGCTGGGCCTGAAAAACGCCTTTGGCATTATCGGCATCGCCAAAAAGGACGTGGACCGGAATGAGCCAACGGATAAGATCTATTTGCCCGGACGGGTCAACCCGGTGAATTTCGGCAAGGACATGGAGGCGATGTTTTTGCTTCAGCGCATCCGGGATGAGGCCCACCGGTTCGCCATCACATTCCACCGCCAGAAACGCGGAAAAACCGCTTTGCACTCCAGCCTTGACGCCATTCCCGGCATCGGCAAAAAGCGCAAAGCGGCTTTAATGAGAAAATTTTCCAGTTTTCAGAAACTG
Source organism: Desulfosalsimonadaceae bacterium (assembly GCA_049297455.1). Taxonomy (GTDB): domain Bacteria; phylum Desulfobacterota; class Desulfobacteria; order Desulfobacterales; family Desulfosalsimonadaceae; genus SURF-3. Next base: position 26,194 of record JBAQUK010000083.1, read on the forward strand.
CGCGAAGCCTCTGTTGAAGAGCTGGCCGATACGCCCGGCATCAATCTGGCAATGGCAAAGGCGCTTTTCAGCAAGTTAAACAACCGGCAATAAAGCCAGCCATGCGGGTTTTATATCTTTCGAATTCGAAAAAAAATCTAACCACAGAGAACACGGAGACCACGGAGAAAAACTTTTTTTCATGATTCTTCTCTGTGAGCTCTGTGGACTCTGTGGTGGAAAGTTTCGTAAGGGGATTAGCGAAGCGTAATCCCCCAAAAAATTCATAACCTGACGGCAATAGCTGGCCGCCCCGATTACCCCAATTTTTTAAGATCCGCCACCAATCCCTTTACGGCATCCGCTGATTTCTGAAGCGCGGCGTTTTCGTCGTCCGTCAGTTTGATCTGAATGATGTCTTCGATGCCTTTGGCTCCCAATTTCACGGGCACACCGATAAACAAGCCGCTGATGCCGTATTCGCCTTCCAGATAGGCGGCGCAGGGCAGAATTTTTTTCTTGTCTTTGAGTATCGCCTCGGCCATCTCCACGGCTGCGGCGGACGGGGCGTAAAACGCGCTGCCGGTTTTCAGCAGGCTGACGATTTCGCCGCCGCCGTTGCGGGTGCGGGTGACCAGGGCTTCAATTTTTTCGGCGGACATGAGTTCGGTGATGGGGATTCCAGCCACCGTGGAATACCGGGGCAGGGGAACCATGGTGTCGCCGTGTCCGCCCAGCACAAACGCATGGGTGTTCTCAACGGAAACATTCAGCTCCATCGCAATAAACGACCTGAACCTTGCGGAATCCAGAACGCCGGCCATGCCGATCACCCGGTTTTTGGGAAACCCGCTGGCATCAAAAGCCACATGGCACATGGCGTCCAGGGGGTTGCTGACGATAATCAGCACCGCGTCCGGTGACAACCGGGCCGCCTCGGCAGTGACGGCCTGTATGATGTTCATATTGGTTTTGATGAGATCGTCCCGGCTCATGCCCGGTTTTCGGGGGATGCCGGCCGTTATGATAATGATATCGGAATTTGCTGAGGTAGCATACGTATTTGATCCGTGAATAAATGCATCGTGTTTTTCAATGGGCGCCGCCTCAACCAGATCCAGGGCTTTGCCCTGGGGAAGGCCTTCGGCAATGTCGATCAGCACCACATCACAGAGTTCTTTTTCCGCCAGCCGTTGGGCTGTTGTCGCACCGACGTTTCCCGCCCCGATTACCGTCACTTTTTTGTCCATAACCGTCTCCTTTAAAATTATCTTCGCTGATATATTTCCATTATCCATCAGCGGGCTTGACAAGATTCCTGATTATAAGTATTTAATAAATAAGGACTGAGTAAATATTTTTATGACAATAAACGGAATGTCATGCGGGTTGCAATATAAAAATGCCCGAAAGTTTTCTTCCGGGCATTTAATATGCCGGTAATATGCCAACTCGCATTAATCATAGTCAATCGTTGACCGGGAACGCAGATGAACCTTGGGGAAAAAATTAAAGCGTATTATCAGGAAGCGGAACTCTATCAGACCCATGGGTTGCTGGCGGAGTCTCTTGAAAAATTTCGCGCCATCGAAGGCCTTATCAAAGCCAATCAGAATATCCGGAACAGAAATAAGCTTCTGGAAAAAATATCGACACGGATTGAGTTGTTAAAAAAGACCATTCAAAGACTGGACGGGTCGAATAAACCGGTTCAAGCCCCGCCGGATGCGCAATCTTTGATGAAGGAAATGTATAGTTTTGACGATCCCGACGCAAAAGGCTCCTCATCCCTGGGGGGCGCCATTGCGCTGGCGAAATTCGGACAATATGATAAAGCCATCGAAGAATTCAACCGGTTGCTGGAACAGGATGCGCTTCGTCTGGAAGCGGCGAAAAATCTTTTATGGTGCTGGATTGAGCAAAACTATGCCGATTATGCCGTATCCCTCTACCAGAAATGGCGCAAAGCCAAGCTTTTCCCTCCATCGGAAATCGCATCCATTCAAAATTATTTTACTGAATTAATCAAAGAAAAAGGCCTTAACCTCGAGCTTGAGATAGATGGCCTGGAATCCCAGCAAACTGTGGAGCCGGATTCCGAACTTGATGAGGACGAACTCCTCGATATTAATTCCGTCCGGTTTGCTTTGCCGAGAGGCAAGAGAGAAGGGGAAAAAATCGAGATGGAGGTTAGTTTTCAGTCCGGACAATATGTCCGCATGATTATTTCCCGCAAGGAGAAAGATATCATCGAGAGTATTAAGCCGGGCGATCTTTTTAAAGACATGACGTTCTATTCTTCCGTGGCTATTTTTTCGGGAGAAGGATATGTGTCTTCCAGAAGTGAAATTGATGCGGGGCCTAAAAAAGGCGACTTCAGCCTGGAAATTAAAATCATCAAAATTGTCTCCTGAGAGGTGTTGCAAACTGCGGCTGTTGATTTTTGTTAACATATTTTAATTTTATGATGGATTTCATTGGAGCTCTTTATGGCGGTTATTAATCTTAAAAATCGGCAGATTGAATGCAAGCTTGTGTATTATGGTCCTGGACGCAGCGGTAAAACGACAAATCTTGATTATATTCACAAAGCTTTTAAAAAGCAGGTTATCGGCAAGATGATTTCCATCGACACGGAAGGCGACCGGACCTTGTTTTTCGATTTTTTACCTTTGGGCCTCGGCAAAATAAAAGGCTGCGATGTCAAAGTGCAATTATATACCGTTCCCGGCCAGGTAAAATATAAGGCAACCCGGCAGCTCGTTTTAAAAGGGGTGGACGGGGTGGTGTTTGTGGCCGATTCTCTCGCTGTCCGCCGGGAAAAAAACATGATTTCACTAAAGGATCTGCATGAAAATTTGCAGAAAATCGGGCTGAGTATCCGTAAAATCCCTCTGGTGCTCCAATACAACAAACGGGACTTGGAGCAGAAGGGGTTGCCGGTGATGTCCATTGAAAAAATGGAACATGAACTCAATCGGCAGCTCAAAGTGCCGTCTTTTTCCGCCAGCGCCTTATCCGGAGAAGGGGTGGGCAACACATTAACTCAGATACTTAAACTCACGTTACAATCACTTCAAAATGAATTTAACTGGGCGCAATAATATAACATTATGAATTCAAACAGTGTATTAAGCGGCAGTCTGCGTTTTCTCGGCCTGGGTGAACTGCTTCAACTCATCGGCGGAATGGGGAGCACCGGCGTCATTAAACTGTCCAGCATGCATGCCGATGGACCGGGCTTGATTTACTGCGAAGACGGCAATCCAATAGAGGCTGAGTATCTTGACGATAACGGCATCCAAGTTTTAAATACTTTTTTCGGCTGGCTGGATGCTCATTTTGAATTCACTGAAGAGCCGGTTCTTGTAAATAAAAATATTCATAAAGGCCGGATGGAGATCATTCTTGACGGACTGCGGATGCTGGATGACGGTCTCATCCAGACGGTGGGAAATACCGGCGCCCGGAAACCGAATGTGGATTTAAAAGACGCCTCCGGTCTGCCGATCATTAAAGGACCGCTTGTTGACTATTTATATATTGTGGATGAAGATGAATTTGAGAATGGTCAGGAAATCGTCATTCAGGAAAAATTCGGCAACTGGCTGTGGGTCATACTGGAAGGAACGGTGGAAGTCGTCCGGCTGATGCCCGAAGGACAGGCGCCCATCAGCAAATTGTCCGATGGCGCCTTTATCGGCAGCATCACCTCTCTGAAAACAAAAAGCAATGTGCGAAGCGCCACCGTCACTGCCATCGGGCGTGTTCAACTGGGGGTTCTGGATTATCATCGTATTCTGGAGGAATATTCGAAATTATCAGAAGGGTTTAAAGAGGTGCTGTCATCATTTGACGATCGGCTGAAACAAGTTACCCATGCCTGCGCCAATGCGGTATTTGAAAAACTCGCTCCCCGGAAAAACATGGGCGATCTGAAACCATTTTCATTACCCGATGCGGCGGAGCATTCGGTGTTGAGAATCATTTCCGGTGAAGCGGTTGTCGCCAGAAAAATGGATAACCTGTTTATTCCTTTGTGCACCTTAGCCGCCGGCGATTTTATCGGCAATATTCCGTTTTTAAATACATCCCATGAGCCCCATTCCGCAGAGGTATTTGTTTCGGAAGATTTTTCGACCCAGGAAATAAAACTGGTTGGGTTTAAAAAAGAATATGATAAACTGTCAACGATGCTCAAAAACATGATCCAGCATACCTTCATTTGCCTGTCCATCACCACCGGGAGGTTGATTGATATTTTAAAAAAATACCAGCCGGATGAGGAATGATAATTGATTCTTTCTGGATTTTTTTGTAGATATTAAAACAAACTTTAACTAACGGATATTCATTTGTTTTTAATATCGAAAATGATTTCTAACCATAAGGAGTTCATTCATGGGAGATAATAAACGAAAGCATGAAAGGTTTGAGGCTTTAAATCTTTTGTCGTATGTCAGTATTGATCCGGACGGTAAAGAATGGAATCAGGGGATGGGCCGGACGTTAAACATCAGCGAAAGCGGCCTTCAACTGGAAACCCATGAACCGGTTGATACAAAATATACCCTGTTGATTTCAATTGGAATTGAAGATGAACTGATTGAAATTAAAGGCAAAGTCGCATATGCCAACCGGGGGGAGGGGAATATGTTTGAGGCCGGCATTGAGTTCATTCAGGTACCGCCGGACGCTCTTGTTATCTTAAAAAAATATATCAGTGAATTCAATAAGCAGTATAACGCTTAGCAAGCGGATTTATGGATTTCCAGCCAACCTGCATGGAGTATTTGATAATTGATGTCACGTAATGCCATTTTTCAGACCGAATTTCCGGAGTTAAATTTACTTCAAAGAGGCAAGGTCAGGGATATTTATGATCTGGGTGATACGCTGCTGATGGTCGCATCGGACCGTATTTCGGCCTATGATGTGGTGATGCCCGACCCGGTTCCCCAAAAAGGGGAAATTTTAACCCGGATTTCCCTTTTCTGGTTTAAAATCATGGAATCCATTGTCCCCAACCACCTGATATCCAGCGATGTGGACGAATATCCCGCAGTTTGCCGGCCTTATGCGGACATCTTGCGAGGCAGAAGCATGCTGGTTCATAAAGCCAAACCCCTTCCCATTGAGTGTGTTGTCAGGGGATATATCACCGGGTCAGGCTGGCAGTCATACAAGGAAACCGGAGCGGTGTGCGGCATCCAACTCCCCGCCGGACTCAAGGAATCCGATAAACTGCCGGAACCCATTTTTACGCCATCCACCAAAGAAGCCATGGGCGCTCACGATATCAATATCGATTTTGATGAAGCGGTCCGCCTGATCGGCCGTGACCTGGCTGAGCAGGTCAAACAGCTAAGTCTGGCCATATATAAAAAGGGAGAAGCTTTTGCTGCTGAAAAAGGGATTATTATCGCCGATACCAAGTTTGAGTTCGGCATACGAAACGATCGGGTCATTCTGATTGATGAAGTGTTGACCCCGGATTCGTCACGGTTCTGGCCCCTATCGACCTATAAACCCGGCGGGTCTCAAAACAGTTTTGATAAACAGTATTTACGGGATTACCTGACTTCCATTCACTGGGACAAAACGCCGCCCGCCCCGCCATTGCCGAATGAAGTGATTCAAAAGACCTTTGAGAAATATATGGAGGCACTGACCTCCCTCACCACATGAAACATCACTCTTCAATCGACCATCAATCGCCGAATGCAATTTTCTTCCGAAACCATTGAACTCGGTCGTATCGATTCAACCGACACGACCTATCACATATCAACTCAAAAATCCGTGGAAGATCTGGTGGCGTCCATCCGTCAGGTGGGGCTGTTGTCACTGCCCCTGCTGCGGTTGGTGGATGCCGGGCGATGGATTATTGTCAGCGGATTCAGGAGAATTGCCGCCTGCCGTGAACTGGGATGGGATCGTATGGATGCCCGGATTGTGAGCCGTACCGCGAGCGACCTGGACTGCTGCCGGCTGGCCATTGCGGACAACACCGGCAACCGGGTTCTCAATACCATCGAGCAGTCGGTTGCCGTATCCAAATTATCATTGTTTTTTGACGACGACCGCATACTGAGCCGTGAAGCCCAAAAATCAGGCCTTCAGGTCAACCCGGAGTTGGTCAAAAAGCTTAAAAAAGTAACCACGCTATATCCTGAATTGGCTGACCCCATTATTTCAGGTGTTTTGTCGCTGACCATCGCCCTTGAACTGGGAAATCTTGACCGGGACGCAGCCCTCATGTTTTTGCGTTTATTTGAAACATTGAAGCCCACGCTGAATCATCAGAAAGAAATGCTGACCATGGCCCGGGAGATTTCGCTGGCCCGTCATACCTCCATCGTTCAATTGATCAGAGAGGTGGCGGGGGAGGGCATGCTAACCGATCAAAACCTTGACCGGCATCAAAAAATCCATACAATCCGGGAGCACTTACAACGGTTGCGGTATCCGGCAATGGTTCGGTTTGAAAAGATTTTTGAGGAACGGCTTCAGCGCCTGAATTTGCCGGAATCCATCCGGCTGATCCCACCCGTCAATTTTGAAGGTACGGATTTCACCCTTTCGTTTACGTTTCAGAATGTCAACCAATTCAAATCAGGCAATGAGTTTCTATGTCGCCTCGGGAATCACCCTGATTTAAAAAAAATATTAGACAAAGACGTTGAAGATAACTCATCTGTACGTTGATCAGGATGTCCTGGATTTTCCGGCGACAGCAGCCATTTGCGCCCGTCTGGCCGTCCCCTTTCAAATCGTCAGTGATCCCAAACAGGTGTATGATCCGGTTACCCGGTCCGATAGCCCCGTGGATACGGGAAAAACAAGCCTGTGGCTGACCCGGAACAAAGGCAAGTTCGTCCGGCCATGCCCCGGCACCGAATATTATACCTGCTGCGACTATACGATACTGCATATCGGGACGTTCTGTACCATGGATTGTTCTTACTGTATTTTACAGTCTTATTTCCACCCGCCGGTGTTGCAGTATTTTGTCAATCATGGGGATATGGATCAATCTCTGGACGATGTTTTCGCCCGCCGGCAGGTGATGCGCATCGGAACCGGTGAATTTACGGACAGCCTGATATGGGAAACCATCTATCCCTATGCGGCGTCGCTGATTGCAAAATTTGCGGGACAGAGCAGCGCGGTGCTGGAATTAAAGACCAAAACCGTGAATATCGATCACCTTCTCGGTGCGAGCCATCGCCGTAAAACCATCCTGTCCTGGTCGTTAAATACCGAAACAGTGATTAAAACCAATGAACGGCAGACAGCCGGCCTGAATGCGCGCCTAAAAGCCGCAGCCAAATGCGCGGCTGCGGGATATCCGGTGGCTTTCCATTTTGACCCCATAGTGATTTATCCGGGGTGTGAGGATGATTACCGCGAGGTGATTTCACGGCTGTTCGCAACCGTTTCACCGGACCGGATCGTGTGGATCAGCCTGGGGACTTTCCGGTTTATGCCGTCTTTAAAACCTGTTATTGAAAAAAGGTTTCATCAGTCCACCATCGTTTATGGCGAATTCATACGGGGTATTGACGGGAAAATGCGGTATTTCAAGCCGCTTCGCATCACTTTCTACCGCACAATCATTGCGCATATCCGTTCCATCGCCCCGGATGTGACGGTGTATTTTTGCATGGAAGACGATGAGGTCTGGTATCGGTCTTTCGGGTTCACGCCCAGGGAAAAAGGCGGACTGCCCCGGATGCTGGATTCCAGCGCAATAAAGCATTGCGGTTTAACCAACCAATAATTGACATCCCGACAAAAGGCCTGCATGACCAGTATTGCAAAACACCAGGGAAAGCCCTTGTACAACAGCCGCATCATACATTCGTATGTTCAACTGCTGAAGAAGCGCTATCCGGATGTCAATGTCAAAGCCCTCATGGATGACGCCGGCATGAAACCCCATGAAGTGGATGATCAGGGGCATTGGTTTACCCAGCATCAGATTGATCGCTTTTACGAAAGGCTTGTTGCGCTCACGGGCAATGAAAATATCGCCAGAGAAGCCGGCCGTTTTTCAGCTTCCCCCGAAACCATCGGCGTGATGCGGCAATATATTTTAGGCATGGCCACGCCGGCCAAAGCTTATCAGTTCATTGAAAAGGCATCGGCCGGTTTTACCCGGTCATCGCGGTTTGAATCCAAAATGTTGGCCCCGGATACGGTCCAGATCACCGTGACGCCTTATGCGGGAACAAACGAAAAACCATTTCAATGTGAGAATCGCAAGGGTTTTTTCGAAGCCGTCACCACCATTTTTAATCATAAACAGCCCCGGATTGAACATCCGGAATGCATATTCAAGGGAGACCCCTGCTGCCGATATATTATCTCATGGGAAAAAACATTTTACAATTATTTGAATCTCTTCAAAAATTATATCACGGTTGTGTTGGGTGCGGCCGGTCTGTTGATAGCGCCTTTTTTCCAGATAACGACATTAATTCCAATGTATGCCGTTTTTGCGGTTCTGATATTGTCGGTTTCCCTGGTAGCCGAGCGAATTGAAAAAAACAATGTCAACGAAGCCCTCCGGAATCTAAAAGATTCGACGGATCAACTGGTGGAGCAAATTGAAATTAATTACAATAACCGCCTGATTACAAGAGAAATAGGCCATATTGTCAACGGATACAACCATCTTGACGACGTGCTGCGGGAAGTGGTTGCCGTGCTGGACAAGCGGCTTGATTTTGATCGCGGGTTGATCATGATGGCCAACAAGGAAGGCACCCTGATGAATTTCAGGGCCGGTTTCGGCTATACCGAGGAGCAGTATCGTTTTTTGCAAAAATTGTATTTCCATTTGGACAACCCCCGGTCCAAAGGTGTTTTCGTCGTCTGCTTTAAAGAAAAAAAACCGAAACTCATCAATGATATCAATGAGTTTAAGGACACGTTATCCAGTAAAAGCGTATCTTTTGCGCAGAAAATGGGCGCCAAATCCTTTATCTGCTGCCCCATCGTCTGTGATAATGAAAGTATCGGCATTTTGGCCGTGGATAATGTCCAGTCCAGCCGGCTTCTCGTCCACAGCGACATGAGCCTGCTCATGGGGATTTCCCATTTCGTCGGCATCAGCATTCGGCATACCCAGCATCTGGAATCCCAGAAAAAACAGTTGAAATCCGTCCTGAAAGTGCTGGTTTCCAGTATTGACGCCAGAGATCCGGTCACCAAAGGCCATTCGGAGTGGGTGGCGGAATTTTCGGCCGGTATCTGCGAGGAACTGGGTCTCAGCAAAGAAGAGAGCGAAGTGATCCGGGTAGCGGCGCTCCTGCATGATTACGGCAAGATCGGCATTCCGGACTCCATGCTGAAAAAAGCGGACAAACTGACCGAGCATGAATATGAATACGTCAAATATCACGTGGATAAAACAAAAGAAATTCTTGACCAGATCAATTTTGAAGGTCCGTTGAAGGCGGTTCCCGAAATCGCCGCCGCGCATCATGAAAAATTTGACGGAAGCGGCTATCCCAGAGGCATTCAAGGCGAAGAGATTCCGCTTGGGGCCAGAATTATCGCGGTAGCGGATTATTTCGAAGCATTGACCGCCAACCGCTATTACAACGAGCCCATGCCTCCGGATCAGGTGATCCGAATTTTAAGGGAAAAAAGCGGATCATTTTTTGATCAGCATATTGTGAATGCATTCATTGATTATTATCAGAGGGAATTCATCCGTAATGATGGGGGCCTGCGGGTGTCAGTCGGATAACGCGCCCTGGGATTTACATCCCCTGCATGAAATGACGGGGGTATAGGTAAATCGCCGGGGGTCTAAAAAGAACGTTTTAAATGCATTAAAAAATTCATCAAACCCGCCCGGGAATTGACTGAAATCATATCCGGACTTTTTCACTGCGATTTTTGCCTTTGTGGTCCAGTTGAACTCATCCGTTTTATTGAGCTTTCCAAAAATAAGATGGTGTGCGGACAAGTCCATATCAATATCTTCAAAATTTAAATCATACAGAAAAGAATATAATTTCCTGCCGGCATAGGGGTCAAAATTCTTATTGGTTTCCAGTTGACTCATGATTTCGGCAAGGGTTTTCATCAGCAATGGCGGTGCCTCATAATGGTTCATGCAATTGTGATCCAGATCAATCAGGCAGAGAATGCCGCCGGGCTTCAAAATCTTCGAGATGTTTTTAACGATCTCAAAGCTGTTGGATCGGTGGTATTCCAACAGAAACCGTACCCAGATAAAATCAAACGTGCCGATATCATCGAGAGGCTCCGTGACATTCCGGCAGACAAATTTTGTGGTATCGTTTGAGAAATTCATCCGGGCATGCTTTATTCTCTCTTCCGAGCTGTCGATGCCGATGATTTCTCCACCGGGCTGGATTAAATGGTTTAAAAAGTAGGTCGTCTGTCCGGCGCCGCATCCCACATCGGCAACCCGCATACCCGGTTTAATACCTGCCCACAGTGCCTGTTTTTCAACGGTTGAGCGGTCCGTTTTGAGTTTCAGCCGGAGGGTTTCCTGATCGTTTTCCATTAAGTAGCTGTGTGCGGGCGGAGTCGTCATGTCTCTCACTTTATCGCTGATGAATAAATGTTTGTTATACGGGAATGTGATCCCTTCGGCTATTGTGAAGGCGATCAGATGAGATGATTAAAATTTTTGAAATAATCATCCGTATGCTGCATGTCGAGGGTCCAGAGGTCATATACTTTTTCATATTTCAATGAATGCATGTTCGCGTATTCCACCGGAAACAGCAGTACCGGGAATTTTTTTTCCTTGTAATGTTCGGACAGGGAGGAAACAGCGGCAGCAAGAACGGATGCCGGCAGATTTTCCAAATCGACGACAAACACACTGATGCAGTTGGTCAAATCAGACATGTTGACGGCGAAATTCGACATGTTCAGCATGAAAACAGCTTTTAATACATTGTCATGTTTTAATGCGTACAGCCGCCGTTCCCTTTTTAATTCAATCTTTGAATACTCGGATGACAAGTCATGGCGCTTAGCCATTTCTTCATCGGGTATGAGATCCAGCGCCTCCAGCATCAATCCGCCCGATCGATGCTCATAAAAAATTTCGAGCATCTCAAGATCTTGATAACCGGGCGTTTTTAAGGTCCAGTCTTCCGTCAGGCAAGCCGGGGCATTCGCTGATTTGCGATGGTGATAATAGGCAAATGTGTCAAGGGAACAGGCTTTCGGATTTTTAATATTGCGGGCGACGCCGCCGAAAAAATGGTTCGGGAAATGATTTTCCGGCCTGAAATAACAGATCAGATAGTCCATGTGGCTGGAATAAAGCCGGTGGCAATCATAGGCATAAGATCCGATCTGATTTAGGATTTCGATGCCGACCCGGAGTTGTTCTTTGGAAGCGATGGCGGCCAGGTGTTGAATCAGCCAGGTGTTTTGGTAGAATCGCAGCATGGACAAATGTCCGAGGATCTCGCCTTTTTTCTGCCAGGTGAAATGCCGGGCAATATTTGAATTTTTTGTATAAAGCCGTTCATATGTGGATTTGATTTTTTGCTTGTCTTCATGGATAAATGCATATTTTCTGGGGTATATGAACCCGCTGGCAAAGAAAAACGCCCACAAAGCATCCATATCCACTTCATTGCAGATATAAAAATTTCTATTCACGGTCTGGTGCAGCAGAGACAACAGCCGCATGTGGTCCTCAGGGTTCATGTCGAGGAACGCAATGCCGCATTTGATGACGGTTTTTTGCCCATCCGTTTCAATATTTTTCCTGTAAACCACCTGCGCTTTGCAATGAAAATTAAAACTGCCCGCAAAGTTCAAAGTCATGGAGGGAATAATCATACCCGGCAGCAGCAGTGAGCTGTTTTCGTCATCTTCCACAGAAAGGCCGGAACCGGAGAGGTCAATAATTTTTAAATTGATGAATTTGTGGCTTAACGGATGGGTAAAATAAATATCCGGGGAAGGCGTGAGCACCAGGCGTTTACTGCGATACACCTGGGGATTGAACCGCTGGATGGTTTCGTGGACAGGCTGGAGAATGATCGTTTTTCTGGCGGCGTTCCCTTGTTGTTTGAGGATGCGGCATTCGCCGGAATAGATGGTTCCTTTGCCGTTGGACAGGATCAGATTGAGGTTGTCTTTGATATTAATCCATTGGAAGGATTCGGTGGGGGAGGATTTAATCTCAATTTTAAAGGAAGCGGCGCTGAAATCAATCAGCGTTCCCATAAAAATGACCCCGTTTTGAATTAACTGTACATCCAGATTATCGCAGGGATACCTTTCGGTTTTACGGGAAGTGGTTTGAATGGATTTTTCCGGCAGCGTAAAACAAATGCCGTTGCTGCTTAAACTGCGAAGTTCGGCAGCAACGGTAATGATGCTTTGATGGTTAATGACGATGAAATTATGGAACCTGTATGCCGTGAGAAGCTGCCGGATATCCGGTGGTTCTTGCCAGAGGCAGACCAGCCTTTCCCCGAAACCGGGTTGGGGAAAGGCGTCAAAAGCAATAATATGGTCATCGCGGGTATGCTGAAAAAGGATGCGGATTGTTTCGTTTTTAAAGTGGATGTGATTGAGTTGGTTAACGAGGGCTTTTTTCCTGATGGTTTTTTCGTTTTGGATAACGGGCGGCTTTCCCAAAGCATCCAGATCCGTATCAATAATCCGTAAGGAATCCGGGGCGGCATCTGCCGGTTGTTGGGGCAGGTTGATTTTTATGGCTTTCTGGATATAATCCATTTAATCACAAAACCGTGTTCATTTTTTTGATCTGTTTACCGGAGAAAAAACGGTTGCGTTATTTTTAAGCTGGTTTCACGGTTCAAGTCAAGAAAAAAACTATATTTTCAGATAGTTTACAAATTTTACCATCTGAAACGACGCTATTGACGACGGAATGGAAGGGCAAGAAGAACCATCCGATCTTTTTCCGATACGATACGGTTGAAACAGGCATGAAAACCCAGCCGATTCGGAACGCTGTTGCCGAAATTATGTATGGGAGCCGTCCACCCGCCGCAATTCCTCCAGGCGGAGACGAAGTCTTTCGGCCCAGAAATCAAACGCATCCTGGACATCCCCCCACTTGGTGAAATTCCCGCTGGCAATCACCTTGCGTCCGGCCCGTCCGTCAATGGCCGCGCCAAGCTGCTCCCCCGTCTGCGAATCGAGAAGCTCCGCTTCCACATTGACTTCGCCCACAGCCGAGTGGGTTCCGGTGGCGGCCAGTTTTAATATCGAAACCGCCAGTCCGATGGGGATGACACTGGAAAGGGTGTTTAATACAACCTTCGCCCCCCGCGCTTCCGTCAACGCAATCCGGAGCCGCATCACATCCGGCCCCGGATTGTTCACAATGGCGTAATCTTTCGACAATTCCCTGCGCAGCGCTCCATCCAGATAACTGAGCACTGCGGTAACATCCTTTTCGGGCAACGCCGCCAGTTTGGATTTCGGGGCGGCCCAAGCCCCGATGGGGTCAATCATGATCTTTGAGTATTTGGCGAAGTCAGCCAATGGATTGCGATAGATGAACTGGGCCTGGCCTGATTTTCCGGGGTGCAGTTTGGAATAGTCACCCAAAAAACCGGCGTGTTCTATTTTTTTTCCTTGCAATGGTGTCCGGCATCCGGCGGTAAATCCCGCCATAATTACAAGGATCAGCAATACTCTTGCCATACGCCGATAATGTTCATGATCCGTTTTCATTGATGTTTCCGTATCATTGGCCGTAATGGACCCGGAAAGGTCCGGCAATGGAATTAAAAACCAGGTCCTTGTTCCCCAAATATTGCAGAATCGCATACGCTCCGTTTCCAAAATTGACGCCGCCGAAGATCGTCCGGTGGACGATTTCGCCGGTATCCCAATCCATCCCGGTGACCTCCCAGCCGTTTTGCGGGGTGTAACCGTTGATAAGGGCCATATCCCCCGATTCACTATAGACCGGAATCATGCTGGTGGATGAGACATCGGATCGCGTCCATGCGGAATACCAATTATCTGTTGTCGGATCCCATTCGAAACGTTCAACGCCATAGGCGGAATCATATGCCGGCCCCATGACTGAGACCTGAAGGATCTTGTTTTGGCCGACAATATCACTGCTGACGGTTTCCGGAATATTATTCACGACAAACGCCCCATATCCATATACAACCACGGACTGCTCGGACTGTATCCATTCGGGAACAGCGGAAAAACCGCAGGTCGCCTGAATCTGGCCCGCGATGCGCCGTGATGCCGTTCCCGGTTTCTGGACAAACCCATCGGGGATGGTGTCGCGCCAGAATGCCACCAGCTTCATCTGCTTGGCGCCATCCGTGATGACCACCAGCTTGTCGGCATTATCGCCGAAGCCCATAAGCGTCGGCGTGGAGCCTGTGCCGTTGTCGAATTTGATGATGGGAGGCAATTCCGTTGCGGTGTCATACGGGCACGACCACGCGCCGTCGCTTTCATTATCGGAAAGAATGGTCCCGGTCCAGACAAGCTTGCGCATCAACTGGTTGCTTGCCACATAAATGCCGTTTTTTGCATCCACTGAAAGCGAGTTGCTGACCGATTCATCCTCATCAAAGGGGTAGAAATAGGCGGAATCGGCGTTGAGGTCGCGATCGATAACAGCCACCCCGTTTGTGAAACCAATAATCACATGTCCGTCATAGGTCATGGACACGCTGCTGATTCTTACGCCGGCAGTTAAGTCCGGATTACTCCCCTGGATGGCGGTAATGACATCTAATTTATGGCGGATGGTGATGCCGGCGGCGGGATGGTCCGGATCAATCAATGCAAATGCATAGATGCTGGAGCCGAAATTGGCAAAGAGCACGTTATCTTTATCCACTACCGAATAAGTGCCGTTCCCGAACCGGGCCGCGTAATTTTCACCGAAAAGGCTTTTGAGGTAATTATCCATCTCCGTCACATCCATTCCAGCCGCGGATGATTCCCCGAAAGCGCGAAGGCTGGCATCCGGAATTGCCGGCAACACATTTCCGGATGCATCGGCGAGGGCCTGGAAAGTGGCCAGCGGGGTCCACTGCCCGTCATCCTTATATATATAGCTGACGCGGTTGGTGCCGACCCCCCACATATAGTTTTTGTTCGTGGAGGCAAGCGTTATGATGTTTATGGGTCCGCCATAGGAAACGGGCTGTTTGCCGGGTTCGACATGGAACACCCCGGCGGGCGGCCCATAGGGGGTAGAATCGCTCTGGGATGAGTCAAAATGGGTGATGCCTATAAATCGGCTGACAGATAAGGATTGGGCGTCGCCCGGTTTGCCTTTTCATCACAATCGTCCGAATTGCAGGCGGCCAGCGTCATCAGTATAACGGCTAAAACAGACAGGCAGCTCAGGCATAGGAATTTTCGTTTACGGTCTGGAATTGGATGCATAAATAACCTCCGTTGTGATAGGTAAATGATTATCAAAAAAATTAGGCAGTCAGGTTTCGGCCGATGCTGCGTCATGTGTCGGCTTATGCACGTGGGACCACGGATGTTTTATGCATCGACTTGCGATATTTTTATGATACCTTTCAAGCCTATGCAACAAATTATAAAAATATATATTCAACCCGGTAAAAGTTTAATATATAGACAAAGCAACAGCGGAGCGGGCGAATCACCAGGCCCGGATCCGATTTTAAAATTTTTTGGCGAACCTTAAATCAGGGTGTATGGCTTATGGGATTTCTAAACACTAAAAAAGCGGGGCTGCTCACTGCTTTATGGCTTGTGATGCTCACCTGCGGGGTGCTTTTATTATCAGCCGGATGCAAAAAAGAACAGCAGGCATTAAAACCGTCATCGCCCGTGGAAGTTATGGAGATAACCGTCACTCCTCAGGATGTTCCGGTCGTTGCCGAGTATGTGGCCCAAACCCAGAGTTCTCATCTGGTCAACATCCATGCACGTGTCAGCGGCTTTCTGGACAGGCGGTTATACACTGAAGGGGCCGTTAAGGCAGGGCAGGCGCTTTTTCAAATGGATGCCAAACCGTTTCAGACCCAGCTTGATCAGGCAATCGCCGCTCTTGCCAAACAGGAGGCGGCCCTTGAAACTGCCCGTTTGAACCTCGCGCGCATCAAGCCGCTTACCCAGGAGAATGCGCTATCCCAGAAAGACTTAGACGATGCCACCGGCCAGTACCAGTCGGCCGCTGCTGCGGTGGACCAGGCCCAGGCCCAGGTCGAAACCGCCAAGTTAAACCTGTCCTATACCGCCATTACGTCGCCTGTTTCCGGCGTCACCAGTTCGGCACGCCAGGCGGACGGCACCTATATCAACCCGCAGAACAGCCTGCTGACCACGGTCGAGGTATTTTCGCCCATGTGGGCGAACTTCAGCCTCTCCGAGAATGAGATGCAAAAATACCGGGATCAGGTCGCGCAGGGTTTTTTGCTGCCACCGAAGGACCAGGGATTCGAGGTCGAAATTATTCTTGTGGACGGGTTGGTTTTTCCCCATAAAGGACGGATCACTTTTGCGGAACCCTCATACAATGTCCAAACCGGAACATTTCTCATTCGTGCAAGTGTGGAGAATCCGGATGGCGTGCTCAGATCGAATCAGTACGTCCGCGCCCGGCTCAAGGGCGCTGTCCGGCCGAATGCGATTCTTGTGCCCCAGCGTGCGGTTCAGCAGGGAGCAAAGGGCCAGTTCGTGTGGGTTGTGAGGGGGGACAATAAGGCGGAACAGCGCCCGGTGACGGTTGGGGGCTGGCATGGGGACGAATGGTTTATTCTGGAAGGACTCCGCAGGGACGACCGGGTGGTGGTTGACGGTGGTCTCACGCTTCAGTCCGGCATGGCTGTGACGGTAAAACCGTTTCAGGCCGCATCCAAACCGATTGCAGCGAATTCCGGCGCAGAAGCCGGCGAAACCCATGAGACCAAATAGGTAAGATCAATAGAGGAGGTCCGAACCCTTGTTCTCCAAATTTTTCATTGAGCGGCCCATCTTTGCTGCGGTTCTATCGATCCTTATCTGTCTTGCGGGCCTTGTCGCGATGACGGCCTTGCCGATTGAACAATATCCCACCATCACACCCGTGCAGGTGACGGTTTCAGCCACCTATCCGGGCGCCGACTCCCAGACGCTTGCCGATTCTGTGGCCGCGCCCATTGAGGCCCAGATCAACGGTGTCGACAATATGCTCTACATGTCGTCCGCCAGCTCCGCCAGCGGACAATTGACCATCACCGTTTATTTTTCGCTGGACACCGATCCGGACATTGCCCAGGTCCAGGTGCAGAATCGTGTCAATCTGGCGCTGCCCCAGTTGCCGGACGCCGTGACCCAGCAGGGCGTCTCGGTCCAGAAAAAAGCATCATCCATCATGCTCATGATCGGGGTTTTTGCAAAAGGGGACCGTTACAGCAGCGATTATGTGGCGAATTACGCCAATGTGTATATTCTTGATGCCATCAAGCGGGTGCCGGGAGCTGGCCAGGCTCAGATCATGGGGGTTCCGGACCAGGCCATGCGCATCTGGATGAAGCCGGACCGCATGGCGTCGCTGGGGATTACGACGAGTGACATTCAGCAGGCGGTGGCCAAACAGAATGCCTTGTACGGGGCCGGCCAGATCGGCCAGAAACCCACGGAAGGGCCGGTGCAATTGACATTTCCGGTGGTGACCCAGCGGCCGTTCACCGATCCCGCGCAGTATGAGAACATTATTCTGCGTGCAGGCCAGGGTGACGGCGCCATCATCCGGTTGAAGGATGTGGCGCGGGCGGAAGTAGGCCTTCGTCAGTATATCGTCGACTCAAGGCTCAACGGAACCCCCGCGACCTTTATCGCCGTCTACCAGCAGCCCGGCGCCAATGGACTTGAAGTGTCGGATGGGGTCCGAAAGGCCCTTGAAGACATGAAAGCGCGTTTCCCGGCGGGAATCGACTATGTCGTTTCCCTGGACACCAACGATTTTGTGCGCCTGTCCATTGAGGAAGTGAAAATCACGCTGTTTGAGGCGGTGGTGCTGGTGGTGCTGGTGGTGTTTCTTTTTCTCCAGAGTTTCCGTACCACCATCATCTGCGTGGTGGCCATTGTGGTTGCCCTCGTCAGCACCTTTACGGGCATGCTGGCGCTGGGATTTTCCATCAACCTGCTGACCCTGTTCGGCCTGGTGCTTGCCATCGGCATGGTGGTGGATGACGCTATCGTGGTGGTTGAAAATGTCGAACGAAATATGGTGATGCATCATCTTTCTCCTAAAGAAGCGACGATTCGGGCAATGGGAGAAATATCCGGTTCCCTTGTCGCTGTGGTGCTGGTTATGGCGTCGGTTTTTATCCCGGCGGCGTTCTTACCCGGCACCACCGGTCAGCTTTATAAACAATTTGCCATTACCATCGTCATCTCCGTGGCCGTATCCGGTTTTGTCGCGCTTACCCTGACACCGGCAATGTGCGGGATTCTGCTGAAGCATACCGCTCCCCCCCAGCGCGGTATTTTTGCCTGGTTCAATCGGCTGGTCGACAGCATCACCAGGGGGTTCGGGCATGCCGTGGTGTTTGTCATCAAGCACATGGCCGTTGCTTTCTCCGTTCTGGCTGTGCTGATATGGACCCTGGTTCACCTGTTCACGGTGCTTCCCACCAGCTTTGTGCCCGGTGAGGATCAGGGGTATGTGATGGCCGCGATTATCATGCCGGATGCCGCCAGCCTTGATCGCACCACGGCGGTTTCGGAACAGGTGGACGCCATGTTCGCGAGTATTCCCGGAGTGGAAAACCGTACCCAGATTAGCGGCTACAGCCTTATTGACAATGGATTCAAGACAAATGCCGGCACTTTCTTTGTAACGTTGAAGCCCTTTGAGGAACGTTATGCTTCCGTAAAAAAGGCGATTGCTGAAAATGCCCGGGCCGTTCTGACGACCCTTCACAGCCGGACCCGGGATATCCGGGACGGGCTCGTTGTCCCCTTGGCACCCCCGTCTATTCCGGGAATCGGCGCCACGGGCGGGTTCGAATTCTGGATTCAGGACACCAGCGGGGGGGACACCTCACAACTTGAGGCCGTGACCCGGAAATTCCTTCAGAAAGCCGCTGAACGTCCCGAATTGACGGGATTGAACACCACATTTCGCGCCACTGCTCTGCAATTAAGTGCTGATGTGGACAGGGACAAAACCGCCCTTCTCGGTGTGCCGGTTCAGGACGTCTATAGCGCGATTCAGGCCCAGTTCGGATCACTGACGGTGAGTCAATTCAACGAATTCAGCCGGGTGTGGCGCGTCATCCTTCAATCCGAACCTGAATACCGGCAGAATCCGGAGGATTTGACCCGACTTTATACCCGGTCCAGCCAGGGGGACATGGTCCCCCTGTCCGCCGTTGTTACCACCCGATGGGTGGCCGGCCCGGACCTGCTGCCGCATTTTAACGGATTTCCCGCGGCAAAAGTCAACGGCAATGCATCATCCGGATATAGTTCGGGCCAGGCTATTGCCGCCATGGAGCAGGTTGCTGTGGAGACACTGCCCCAGGGATATACATTTGCATGGTCGGGTCTTGCATTCGAGGAAAAGAAAGCCGGCAGCACGTCCGCGATTGCCTTTGCGTTTGGCCTGGTGATTGTTTTTCTCGTGCTTGCGGCGCAATATGAATCCTGGACCCTGCCATGCACGGTAATGATGGCGGTGCCTTTCGGGGTGCTCGGGGCACTGACGGCCAACTGGATGCGGGGCCTCGGCAATGACGTGTATTTTCAGATCGGCCTTCTGGTGCTCATCGGACTGGGTGCCAAGAACGCCATTTTGCGGGTTTCCTTTGCGGTGGAACTCCGCAAGCAGGGCAAGTCCATCATGGAAGCCACTATTGAGGCGGGCGAACAGCGGCTGCGGCCCATCCTTATGACATCGCTGGCCTTTGCCTTCGGCGTACTGCCCCTCGCAACCGCCATGGGAGCGGGGGCCAACGCCCGCCATTCCATCGGTACCGGCATTATCGGCGGTATGATCGGAGAGACCACACTGGCCATGCTTTACGTGCCGCTTCTGTTCTATCTTTTCGATCGGCTGGGTGAACGTCAAAAGCCCGGAAAAAAGCAGACGACACCCGATGGACGACCCAGTGAGGCTGGAACGCTTCTTGAAAATGCACATAATAAATCGGAAGGGGGGCATTGAGATGGGGCTGTCTATGCTTCCGGCGATGGTTCGGTTGACTATTATAGCAGTATTTTCAGTATGTTTATTCTTGATGACCGGCTGCACCATCGGGCCGGATTATTTCCGGCCGAAGGTGGATGCCCCGGCTGCGTTTATGTATAAAGATAAAGAGGCGGTTGAAATTGCCAACATCCTGTGGTGGAAACAGTTTCAGGACCCGGCCCTGGATGCATTGATCGCCGAGGCCCTGAGCAATAACAAAAGCATCATGATTGCCGCGGCCAATGTTGAAAAAGCCGCAGCCGTGCTGGTGCAGATCCGGTCGCCGCTTTTCCCTCAGATCGCTTACAGCGGCAGCGGCGCAAACCAGCGCACCAGCGAGTCCAATGCCGTGTCCGCGTATTCTGTGAATAACCCCAAAACTGCTTATCAGACTATGGCCGGCGTGAGCTGGGAAATTGACCTGTGGGGCAGGGTCCGTCGGCTTTCCGAAGCGGCCCAGGCGGACCTCTCCGCCTCGGAAGAGGCGCGGCGCGGAGTGATCCTTTCCCTGGTCGGATCGGTGGCCGGCAGCTATATTCAGTTGCTCGGGCTTGATGAACAACTTTTCATTGCAAAACGTTCCCTCGCCGCCTATGGCGAGTCCGTTAAACTTTTTGAGAATCAATTCAGGCACGGTCAGGTGTCGCAGATGACGGTCGAGCAGGCCCGGACCCAATACGAAACAGCCGCCGCCGAAATCCCTGATATCGAATTGCAGATCGCACAGACGGAAAATACACTTTCCATCCTTATTGGCCGAAATCCCGGTCATGTGCCGCGCACGAAAACGATTCATGCGATCAAATTGCCCGCGGTCCCTACAGGAATCCCATCGGATATCCTCGTGAACCGACCCGACATTCGTCAGGCCGAACAAAATCTGATCGCCGCCAGCGCCCAGATCGGGGCGGCCAAGACCCTCTATTTCCCGAGCATTTCATTAACCGGAAATTTTGGGTATGCAAGCACGGAACTTTCCGATCTCTTTCAAGGCCCGTCACGGGTCTGGAATTATGGCGGATCGTTAACAGGGCCGGTGTTTACAGCAGGCGCCATTTCCGGACAGGTCCGGCAGGCAGAGGCGGTCCGGGATGCGGCGCTTTTATCCTATGAACTGTCGATTCAGGGCGCTTTTTCGGATGTGGAGAATGCGCTGGTGGCCAGACAAAAGATTGCCGAAAAAATTCAGGCCCAGGAGCGTCTCGTCAAAGCCGCCAATGAATATGTCCGCCTTGCAAGAATTCAGTATCATTCGGGGTATTCGCCTTACTCAACCGTCCTTCAAGCTGAACAGCAGCTTTTTCCAGCAGAATTGAAATACGCCCAGACGCGGGCATCACTTTTTGCTTCACTGGCCCAACTTTATCTGGCGACGGGGGGTGGGTGGGTGGATGACGCAGACGGCATGACTGGCCCGTCCAAGCCCCATTTATCCAGATATAAACATTGAAATAAACTGGTTAAGTGATTAGCCCATTACAGGACAATGCCATGCAAATCATCACAACGCACCGGAGCGCTGATTTTGACGGGTTCGCTTCCATGATCGCGGGTACGCTTTTATACCCGGATGCCATTCCCATCCTCCCCAAAGCCATCAACCCGAATGTGAAGGCGTTTTTGTCCATTCACAAAGACCTTTTTGAAACCCATGCCGTCAGCGACATAGATCCGGAAAAAGTGACCCGATTGATCGTTGTCGATACCAGCAAGTGGTCCCGCGTGGAACCCATGGGTAATTTTAAAAAAAAGGAAGACCTTGAAATCCATGTATGGGATCACCACCAAAATCCTTGTGATTTTAATGCATCATGGAAATGTCATGAAAAGAAAGGCGCCAATATCACCCTCATGATTCGCGAGATCAAAAAACGCGGCATTCTGCTGACGCCCATGCAGGCCACGCTTTTTTTAACCGGATTGTATGAGGACACCGGCAGTCTGACGTTTTCGTCGACAACCGCGGAAGACGCTTATGCCGCGGGGTATCTGCTGGAAAATAAAGCGGATTTAAACATTCTTTCCACTTTTTTGCAGCCGGCTTATGGGGAAAAACAAAGAAACATCTTGTTTGAAATGATTAAAACAGCGCCCCGGGTCAAAATCAATCATTTTTCAGTCAGCATTAATGCCGTAACCATCGAGGGCCATGTGAACAATCTGTCGCTGGTCATTAATATGTATCGGGATATTTTAAACGTGGACGCTGCGTTCGGAATTTTTGTCCACAAGGACAACGACCGGTGCATTGTGATCGGCCGAAGCAATGTGGATGATATCAACGTGGGTTCGATTATGAGAAGCATGGGCGGCGGCGGACATCCGGGTGCAGGATCCGCCATGATTAAATCCGCCAATCCGGATGCCTTGAAAGAGTGGTTAATGGAACTGCTCAAGGGCAATCAGCAATCGTCTGTGATGATCTCTGATTTGATGTCTTATCCGGTTTTCAGCGTCAGGTCGGATACCCCCATGAGCGAGGTCGCCAACCTGCTGAAGGAAAAGGGGTGTACCGGGCTTCCGGTGGTGGATGATGAACAACTGGTGGGAGTGATCTCAAGGCGGGATTTCCAGAAAATTAAAAAGTCCAGCCAATTGAAATCACCGGTCAAGGCATTTATGAGTACGCGGAATATCACCATCGGACCGGATAAAAGCCCGATGGAAGCGGCCCGGATTATGGTCAAACACGATGTCGGGAGATTGCCGGTGGTCAACAAAGACGGCAAAATCATCGGGATTATGTCACGGTCCGACGCCATGATCTATTTTTATGACCTTTTGCCCGACTGATTTACCATATTGGCATCGAGATATAATATTTTAATTTTATTTATCATTCATCATTAAGGCATCATTAAGGTCAGGCCATCTTTAATACTTCATCCACCAGTTTCTCGATGCCCCTGGCCACATCCTTAATGCCGGGGCCAAGCATATACGCCGGTGTCGTGATCAGTTTATTGACATGATCCACATGGATCCTGTCAACCGGGCAGGCCACATGGGTACCGCCCATGGCCTCAATGGTTTCCGCAGTCCCGAAATCATTGCCGATGGTTACTTCGGGTTTTTTATCCGCAAGAATTTTCGCCAGCACCGCCGGGGAGATGCATATCGCCCCAACCGGTTTTCCGGCAGCGGCCATTTCTTTGACAAGCCGCGATACTTCAGGATTGACATCCGCATCTTTGCCCTTGATGGCGAAATTACTCAAATTTTTTACTGCGCCCACGCCGCCGGGCAGAATGAGTCCATCCATATCCCGGGCCGTCAACTTCTTGATGTCCTTGATATTGCCTCTGGCGATACGCGCGGCTTCAACCAGCACGTTTCGTTTTTCATCAGTGGCTTCCCCGGTTAAATGGTTCATCACATGGTATTGCGCAATGTCCGGCGCCATGCAGACAGCTTCTGCGCCGCTGCGATCAAGGGCAAGCAAGGTGATGACGGCCTCATGAATTTCTGCGCCGTCATATACGCCGCACCCGGACAATAACACCCCAATTTTTTTCATATTTTTCTCCTTACAATTTAATGATACGGGAGGTTTTTTTCAATGATTTTTCCTTCCCCGTCGAGAAGGAAAATGACAAATTGATTTTTTAAAGCATCCTGCGCCAGGTCATCAAACATAATCGCTTGCACTTCATACTTTTTGCCTCTTTGCGTGGGCAGGTGGATCAGGCAGGACTGGGCGTCCTCTTTATTTTTAAATACCGGAATGTAAGAGATATCGGATTCCTGATCATAGAGCCCTAAAAAATGTTCATTCCCGCCCGGATCCTGAACCGCGACAAAAACCCATGTATCTTTTTTCAGTGTCGTCATTATTGGTAACCCTTTTTTTATGCGATGAAAAAAAAATGCTCGAAAAATATTCAAATATTTTATATTCGTCAATAATTGTTGTCGTTTACCAAATAAAACAGACGAAGGCCAACACTTTTTACGCTGTTTATTGAAAAACATGCTTTGCCCATGCATTGACAGAATATGCACAATAAGATAACTAACCAGGCATAAAACAAATCATCGGCAAGGTTTCCTCAACATGCGGTTGTGGCCGGCATTGATTTTACAGTATTGTCGCCCGGATAGTCTGGAAAATATGTGATGACAAGGCCAGTGGATTTAAGAGGCCGGATTGGCCGCGTCGGGTTGATTGCGGATTCCCATAATAATCATGCAGCCATGCAGGCGTGCATCACCCGGCTGCGCAACGGCAATGCAACTAGTTGTCTTGTCCATCTGGGCGATCTGTTTGATTCCATGCAGCACAGCCATCTGTATGAGATGGTGAAAACCATCAACCGGTTCGAGATCGCTGCCGTCAAGGGAAACAATGATTTTCACATCCAGAATATGCTGAAGAATGGTTCTGCCATGAATATCCCGGACGCCGATAAAAAGAAAATCCTCTCATTCCTTGAACACCTGCCCATGAAGATCGTTGATGACGATGTCTGTTTCACGCATTCACTCCCGTTTGATTCCATAAGGTCATTGTATGAACCGGTGGATAACGGCACCACGGACCGGGCAAAACAGATTTTTGACCAGTCGCCGTATCATCTTGTTTGCTGCGGCCATTCCCATACGCCCGTTCTGTTTCGTTGGCGGTCCGGCACCATTACCAGAGAACTTCTCAACCCGGAAGAAACCGTTTTTTTGAATCCCTGGGAGCGCTATATTATTGTTGTCGGCGCATCAGACAACGGAGAATGCGGAGAATTGGATACCGGGTTGAAAACCTATACCCGAATGTGCGTACCGATAGATGGGCAGGCTGAAAACCGATAGGCATCAGAGGGATCAAGCATATGTGATTATTCAAATCCCTACGGGGAAATTACCGAACATCCTGTTTTTTTTATGTTATTACTGGGTAGCAGTTTTCATTTGTTCTGTGCGTTTACTGACAAAAGCAGTTATAAGGAGCGGGTTCGAATTATCCTATGAAAGAAAAAACAAAGGCTTTGGGTATTTGCATTGGTGCGGCTACCATCTCTGTGGTTCAGGTGGCGGATTACCGCTCACACGATACCGATACCAAAGGATCTTCCACCCTCCCGGAGGGTGGCATACATATCGTTGATACCGCCGTTCATTCCCATGAGGGGAATCCCAGGCAAACCATTCAATCGATTCTATCCAAACTGGATCTCAGCGAATTTGACCGGATTGCCGCGACCGGTCGCAGGTTTCGGCATTTTGTTAATTTTGCAGTCATCTCTGAGCCGGAAGCCGTTGAATATGCCTATGCGTTCGTCAAACCGGCTGATGTGGACTGCCCGGCGGTGGTGTCGGCTGGCGGTGAAACCTTTATGGTCTATGTGATGAACCGGCAGGGACGCATTTCCACTGTGCTCACCGGCAACAAGTGCGCTTCCGGCACCGGTGAATTTTTTATGCAGCAATTGCGCCGCATGAATGTATCCCTTGAGGAAGCGGCCCGCTGGTCTGCAACGGAAGACCCGTATCGCGTGTCCGGCAGGTGTTCTGTTTTCTGTAAATCAGATTGCACCCATGCCATCAATAAAGGTATCCCGAAATCCCGGGTCACTGCCGGCCTGTGCGGCATGATGGCGGGTAAAATCATTGAATTGCTGAAAAAAGTGGACAAGCGGAATATTATGATCGTCGGGGGCTCCTCCAAAAACCACATGATGGTTCAGTATTTAAAAGACGCCATTCCGGGACTGGTGGTTCCGGAACAAGCCCCGTATTTTGAAGCGCTGGGAGCGGCGCTGTGGGCCCTTGAAAACGAAACGTCCGCAAACGCCCCGGCCCTTGATATTATTAATGCCCATGTATCTTCATTTGAAGTGTTGCCTGCCCTGGAAAAATTCCAGGATCAGGTTGTTTTCAATCAAATCGTGAAAGGGACTCCCCGGGCGGGAGATACCTGCATCCTCGGTCTGGATGTGGGCTCAACCACCACTAAGGCAGTGCTGGTGAACCAACAGGATGATGCCATTCTGGCATCGGTTTACCTGCTGACCGACGGCGACCCGGTCGGGGCATCCAGAAAATGTTACGAACAGATTCTGCAACAGGTAAAGCAAACCGCAGACCCGGCGGAAATAAGCATCACCGGACTGGGCATTTGCGGATCAGGCCGTCAGATAGCGGGCCTTCATGCGTTAACCGACGGCATTATCAATGAAATTATCGCCCATGCCGCGGCGGCAGTGCATTTTGATCCGGGAGTGGACACCCTGTTTGAAATCGGCGGACAGGACGCGAAATATACCTATATTACCGCCGGCGTGCCCTCGGACTACGCCATGAATGAGGCGTGTTCAGCAGGCACCGGGTCATTTCTGGCCGAGTCCGCGTATGAGACACTGGGAGTAGGCTTGGAGGATATTGCGGAGGAGGCATTAAGTGGAAAACGTCCGCCGAATTTCAACGATCAGTGTGCGGCGTTTATTGCTTCAGATATAAAAACCGCGATTCATGAAGGCATTAACCGCAATGATGTTGTCGCGGGGCTGGTATATTCCATCTGCATGAACTATATCCAGCGTGTAAAAGGCAGCCGTCCGGTGGGTGAAAAAGTTTTTATGCAGGGCGGGGTGTGTTATAACCGGGCGGTTCCGCTGGCCATGGCGGCCATATCCGGCAAAAAAATTATTGTTCCTCCTGAACCCGGACTCATGGGCGCTTATGGCGCGGCTCTTGAAATCAAAAAACGGATCAAGCTCGGGTTAATGGGGAAAAAAGCATTTGATCTCAACCAACTGGCCCACCGCACGGTCGGTTACGGCAAGTCCTTTATTTGTGCCGGAGGAAAAGACCGTTGCGATCGCGGATGCGAAATCAACATGATTGAACTGGAAGGCCGTCAATATCCGTTCGGCGGGGCCTGCAACCGGTATTACAATCTGCGGTACCACCTGAAATATGACATCAGCAGCCTGGATCTGGTTCGTGCAGGTGAAAAATTAATATTTGAAGAATTCGCTCCTCCCACACGAATTGAAAACCCGGCATCGCCCCGTCGAACCGTTGGAATCAACAAGAGTTTTCTGGTGAATGGTTTTTACCCGTTTTTTGCCGCATTTTTTGACGGCATCGGCTACCGGGTGACGCTGCCGGATACCCCTTCAAAAGAAGGCATTGATCACCGGAATGCTGCTTTCTGCTATCCCGCGGAACTCGCTCACGGCTTTTTTTATACCCTGATCAACCACAGCCCGCCCCCTGATTTCATTTTTCTTCCTCATCTGCGTTCGATTCCCATTAAAAAAGGGGATCCCATGGCTCAGACCTGCCCGTTTGTCCAGGGAGAGCCTTTCTATCTGAAAGCGTCATTTAAGGATTCGCTTCTAAAACTTAAGAAAGATCATGGCGTTTCGGTTTTAACGCCATTGCTGGATTTGGCCCGGGGATTGTCCCGGGCCAAAGCGCCCATGCTGGAAACCGCAATGCAAATGGGCGTCTCCCGTAAAATTGCAGAAGCCGCGTTTGAGCAGGCGCTGCATCACCAGAATAGCTATAATGAAAAAAAGAAAGCCATCGGCCGCAGGATACTGGCGGAACTGGCGGCTGAACCGGACCGAATTGCTGTTGTGGTTTTCGGGCGGTCCTATAACGCCATGGTGAAAGAAGCGCACATGGGCATTCCCCATAAATTCGCCTCCAGAGGGGTTCTGGTGATTCCCTTTGATTTTTTGCCTTTTGAGGATGAACCTTCCAAGCGGCATATGTACTGGGGCACGGGCCAGATGATCCTGAAGGCTGCGCGCCTGGTGGTAAAACACCCGCAGCTTTATGCCACTTACATTACGAATTTTTCCTGCGGTCCGGATTCTTTTTTAATCGGGTATTTCCGCACCATCATGGGTCGAAAGCCCTCCCTGACCCTTGAATTGGACAGTCATACGGCGGACGCCGGCATTGAAACCCGAATCGAGGCCTTTTTGGACATTGTGAGCGAATACCGTCAGATTCTTGAAAAACATCCAACGATAACAAAATCAAGGGCCTTTGTTCCCGCAAGAATATCCATGAATAACAGTACGCCCAAAATCACCACATCAGATGGGAAAATGCTGGTGATGACCGATCCGAAAGTAACGCTTCTCATCCCGTCCATGGGTTGGATCGCCACACAGTCTCTTGCTGCTGTGTTTCGAGGGGCCGGATTTCATGTCGCCCCTCATCCGCCGTCGGATGAAGCCATATTAAAACTGGGACGCGCCCATACTTCCTGCAAGGAATGCCTGCCGCTGATCCTGACCACGGGGACGATGCTTAATTATGTATACCATCATCAGCAGCCCGACGAAGTCGTGGCCTATTTCATGCCGTCGGCTTCCGGCCCGTGCCGTTTCGGTCAGTATGGCATCTTTATGGAGGACTTGATCAAACGATTGGAACTGCGGAATGTGGCGATTGTTTCCCTGACCTCCGATGACACCTATGCCAGCATGGGGAACGGGTTCAGCAACAAAAAGGCATGGTGCGCCATTGTGTTGTCCGACATCATGGAAGATCTGCGCGCCATGCTTCTGGCCAATGCCGCCCATCCGGAAGAGGCGATCCCGGTATTTAATGACGCGCTGCAAACTTTGCTGACGGTTATAAGCAATTGCAGTGTCACTGATTTGATGACGCAACTGGCCTATGAGTTGAAACGGTTGCACCGAATCCCAATGAAACGACCGCCCGGAGAAGTGCCGAAAATTTTAATGACCGGGGAAATGTTTGTGCGCCGGGATTCATTATCACGCCAGAAATTGACCCGGAAACTGGCGGAAATGGGTTTTGCGGTGGTGTGTTCTCCGGTCACCGAATGGATTCGATATTCAGATTATATGCTCTCCCGGGACGGACACTGGCAAAATATGTCTATCCCACAGAAACTCAATTTTTTCTTTCGCCAGAAGTTTATGGATCGGTACGAAGACCGGATAACGTCCATTGTTTCAGGTACGGGATTAATGTCGCTCAAACCGACACACCTGCGATCCATTATACATACGGCAACACCCTATATCTCTGAAAATTTAAGCGGAGAAGCCATATTAACCATCGGCAGCGCCATTTCCGAGGTGGCGACAAACGTATGCGGAGTGATCGCCATCGGCCCGTTCGGGTGCATGCCCAACCGGTTGTCGGAAGCCATTTTAAGCGATGCCATGACCCGTGAAAACAAATTGAAATCCGCGCCAATGGAAGTAAAACTTAAAGAAATTCTCTCGGAAATGGAAGACTTGCCATTTCTGGCCATTGAAAGCGACGGGTCGCCTTTCCCGCAGGTGATTCAGGCGAAACTGGAGGCGTTTTGCCAAAGCGCCCAGCGCCTGCATCAGCGGATGAGGCAATATCAATAATAGAGTTTTTTTCTTAATCCGCCAGTTCCGTGATCATGGCTGTTCTTGCCACTTGCTGAGGTTGACCGGGTATCCGATGGACGCCAGCATGCCCAGGATTCTGGCCAGATCCGTCAGGCCGGATTGCTTTCCGGAAGATCCATCCACGCCCATTGCAAAAATTTCATGACCTTTTAATATCGACTTGATCAGTCCGGTGAGCACGGTTCGCGGTCCGACTTCGATAAAAATGCGGATTCCGGTCTGGTGCATGTTTTCAATTTCTTTGGCGAAATTAACCGGATTCATTAGATGTCCGCTCAGGAGTTTTTTGGCGTCTTCTTCCGGGTCAGGGTAGGGCGATGCAGTGGTGTTGGAATACACGGGTACGGAAGAGGGAAGAAATGTTGCTGCCGCTATCTGTTTTTCAAAGGGTGCTGCCGCCGATTCCACCAGCCGGCTGTGAAACGCCCCGGATACCGGCAAAATGGCCGCGATGATCTTGTGTTCCCGGCAAATGGATTTCATTTGGGCAACTGCGTCGGTTGGTCCGGACAATACCCCCTGATCCGGGCTGTTTCGGTTGGCAAGCACCAGGTCCAGCTTTGATTCTGCGATCAAGCTTTCAATCCT
Source organism: Desulfosalsimonadaceae bacterium (assembly GCA_049297455.1). Classification (GTDB taxonomy): domain Bacteria; phylum Desulfobacterota; class Desulfobacteria; order Desulfobacterales; family Desulfosalsimonadaceae; genus SURF-3. The sequence continues at coordinate 56,317 of JBAQUK010000083.1, forward strand.
GTCCAGCGGTGCTTTAACGGCCAGCATGCCCCCTTTTTCACCGGCATTTCCGGCAGCCGCCATATATTTTCCCCTTGCCGCCGACAGGGATAAAAACGTCATTTCATCCAACCGCCCCCCGGCATGTAAAGCCGTCAGCTCCCCGTAACTGTGTCCGCAGGCCGCATCCGGTTTAATATCAAACCGCCGAAGGATTTTCATCATGGCGAGACTGATCGCGCCGATGGCCGGCTGGGCGATATCCGTGGATCTCAGATTTTCTTCCGGAACCGTCTGATTCTCTTTTTGGTCCAGAGGGGGATAGATAAAGTCCGTCAATTTTCCGCTTTCATCAAAGATTTCGTTGGCATGAACAAGGGTCTGCCGTGCCTCCGGAAAACCAATGACCAGATCCCGTCCCATATGGAGATATTGGCTGCCCTGACCGGGAAATACAAACGCCGGTTTGCCGGGGCAGGCTATTTCGCCATAGAAGATGTTCGGCAAATTCCAGCAGGCGGCTGTGTTCTGTTGTAAATTTTTGATTGCCTCATGGAGGTTCTGCAACCCGTTCTCCGGGGTTTCGATGATCCATACCAGGCGGCAGGCGTGGTCCGGAGAAAAAGAAGACCGGCTGTCCGCGGCAAATCGTTTTAACTGATCCTGAATCGGCGATACCGTAAATTCGTTTTTTAAGGAGATAAGCCTGCTTTCCAACTCAGCCCGGCTGGCACCCGAAATCGCGATTATTTCCGGCGCCTCATCCCAGCAGGTGTCCACTGTGGTGTCCTGTAAATTAGAAAAAATATTATTATCCATTATTTCATACCATTATATATTAATAGCAAAAGTAGAAAATCAGGTTTTCAACCGGGAGCCTGTCCCGAATCCTATCATATATCATCATTTAAAATGGTCCGTATTTGTGACAGCTCCAGGGGTTTGTATTGTCCGACAGGAGACGGGAGGGTCCATCCGGAAGATGCCAGCCATTGCCTGCGCATGGCCACACAAGCGCCTAAAAGCAGATTCATGGCGACTGTTTGAAAATCCCGGTTTGCCGGTGATGCCAGAAAAGATCCCCGGCTCCATTCATTAAACGCGCCCATTGCCGGACCGCACCAGATCTGAAAGTCCTTTTTCCGGGGCGAGTCTCCATTGATCGCCCATTTGGCGGATTGGCCCAGGTAAGACCTGAATACCAGCGCCATTTTGCGTTTTGGATCTTTTTCCGCCGGTTCAATCCGGGACGGATCATAGGACTCAAAAAATTGCCGGGTGGCATGCCACTGGGCGTCAAGGGTAGTTTGAAATACATTGGTTTCAAGGTCTTTTTTCTGATCATCGGGAATCCAGTCCAGGCTTTCATGGCCGCGATACAGGTCATAGAGTTTTGCGGCCCGTTGCGCAAACAGGGTGCCGCGCTTTAACACCTGAACCCTGACGCCGCGTTCAAACATATTGGCGGACGGGGCCATGGCGACATCGGTTTGCGAGGCATCGGCCAGCATTTCCCGGACAATGTCCGAAGTGCCGGATTCAAGGCATGCCTGGTGGACGGAACCGGCAAGCACATAGTCCGCACCCATGGCAAACGCGGCGCATACCGCAAGGGGGGTGCCGATGCCGCCGCCAAGGCCGATGCAGGGCATGGTGGCGTAATTAAATTCATGAACCAATTCATCCCGCAGGTCCAGCATGGAGGGCAGGAGGGAAACGGCGGCCCGATTGTCCGTATGTCCGCCGGAATCGGCTTCCGCAGTCAAATCTTCGGCCACGGGAATAAATTGGGCCAGCCTTGCCTCATCCATGGTGATAAGTTTCCGGTCGAGCAACTGGTAAACCATTTTTTCCGGCGGGGGCGATAAAAACTGCCGGGCGATTTCCAGACGGGAGGTCTTTGCAATGATTTGATTCGGGCAAATGACCCTGCTGTCCGCATCCCGGTATATTCCCCTGATCCGGAAACAGAGCAGGGGAAGGGTCAGTTTCAGGTAGCCGGCTGCGCTGATGAGGCGGATGCCGTGTTTCATATACAGATCGATCATGGCGCGTTCAAGGGCATCGTTTCCGGTATACACGATATTCACGCCAAAGGGCAGATCGCCGAGTTCTTCTTTAAGTTGGAAAAGGGTTTTTTCCAGATGACTTAACGACAGACCGGCCGCGCCGAAAAAACCCATCATGCCGCTTCGTGCCGCAGCTTTCGTCAGCGCGACCGATGCGATGCCATGGGCCATGGCCCCTGAAATATAGGGGTAGCGGAGTTGGTAACGCTTTTTAAAATCCGGGTTGCCGAGATTTTTGGGATGCAGGGAGGGGGCAAAGGCGATCAACGGGTAATCATCCGGTTGCACTGGGGCGTCATCGCCCATGGTCATTTTTCCATCCCGGCAAACTCCAGGCTTTCCATGAACATCAACAATATAGACCGGTTGCAATACATTTAACATTGCCTCGGCCATTGCTTGAGCGCCGGTTTCAGGCGTTGTCCGGGATAATTTCAGGCGACCGATATATGGGTTACGCAAAATACTTAAAATCCTTACGATTCTTATGTCTTCCGGTGAATAAAAAGCTTGAAATTTGCAAATGCTTTCGATAGATAAACCTTGTAAATTGCCTCATACCATTTCATTGGTTATATTTCCACCATATTGCAAACACAGGTGCCCGAATATGCGAAACCCGAACGAGTTCATGAAGAAAATAAATATGCGAACCCCGAACAACAGTCAAGGATTTACCCTGATTGAGTTGATGGTGGTGATTGTGATCCTGAGCGTACTGGCCGTCTGGGTGGCTCCCAAAATCATGGGGCGTCCGGAACAGGCCAAGCAGGTGAAAGCCAAAGTGGATATCCAGGGCTATGAAACCGCTTTAAAACTTTATCGGCTGGACAACGGCGCATATCCCACCACGGAACAGGGGCTCGAAGCCCTTGTCGTCAAACCGGATGCCGGAAAAATTCCCAATAACTGGCGATCCGGCGGCTACCTTGAAAAGGACAAACTCGCCAAAGATCCCTGGGGCAATGATTTTGTGTATCTCAGTCCCGGAGTTCACGGAGAATTTGATATTATTTCATACGGCTCTGATGGGGAACCCGGCGGAGAAGAATGGAATCAGGATATTAACAGTTGGGAAATTGAATAAGTTTTTAAGATCAAAATTCAATAGCAAGAAGAGCCTGTTTGAAAAGTCTGGATCAGGCCCGATAACAAGGCGCAAAACGGCGAAAAAGCACAGCATAGTTGTTTATGTGAGCAGTTTGAGCCGTTTGGCAACGCAGTTAGCGGGCCTCAGACGGGGTTTTCAAACAGGCTCCAAGGCGTTTACCCTGATCGAGCTGATCGTCGTCATCACACTGATCAGTATTGTTCTGGCGTTTTCGCTTCCCAAATTAAACGTTTCTTTTGTCACCGACCACCAGCGCAAGCTTTCCACCTGGATCGTCTTAACCGTCAAGTCCTTAAAAGAAAACGCCTTAAGAGAACAAGCCCTTTACGTTTTTTATCTGGATTTTGATAATCAGCAGATGTGGACAGCCAAAGACGCACCCGCTGAAGAAACGTCCAAAAAAGAAGACGCAGGCAAAGAACCAGCCGCCGAAGAGAAAAAAGCGCCTGAGGAGAATAAATATTCATTGCCGGAAGGGTACCGGCTCATGGATGTTGAATTTTCCGATGATCAAAAATTGAAGGAAGGTATTGTTTCCATTCATTTTTATCCCAAGGGATATTCCGACAAGGCGATCATTCATATTCAAGGTACAGACGACAACCGGTATTCCTACCTGATTGAATCGTTTATTCCCCATGTCAAAATTCACGAAGAATACATCGATTTTTAATCTTCCCGACAGATATGTCGCCAATAACCGTCGCGGGTTTACCCTGCTGGAAGTTATGGTGGCGGTTTCAATCATCGCCATTGTGCTGGTCAGTATTGTGCGATTGCAGGGCCAGACCATTTCAATGAATGAAACGATCCGGTTTTATGCCGTTGCCCCCCTGCTGGCCCAGGCAAAACTATCTGAAATCACATTAAAGCCGGAGGATTTTGAGGGTTCCCAATCCGGAGATTTCGGCGATGACTATCCGGGCTACACATGGAAGGCGGAAATAGAGGAACTGTCCATTGAGGTGGTGGAAAGCGCAACCCTTAAGGTGAAAAAAATCGATATGTTTGTTGATTTGAATAATGGGCAGATGAAATTTTCCCTTCGCCGCTACCTGAACGCTGATTCCGGAACTTCAGATGAATAGGCGAAACATCCCTTCCGGCTTCTTTTTTCGGGCAGCCCGGGAAGGGTTTACGCTGCTTGAAATTTTAATCGCCATTTTTATTTTCTCAGTGGTGATTACGACTATTTTCGGCACCTTTAATGCCGTTATTTCCCGCACCGAAGCAATAAAAAACGGAACAGGGGATTATGAAATGGCAAGAACGTGTTTAAACCGCATGGTGTCGGATTTAACGGCGATATATGTGGATCAGAAGCCGTTGTATAAGCCCCCGGATATTGATGACGGGCCGGATCCGTATGGCTTTGTGGGAAAAGAAGACACTTCCGGCGGCAAGAGTTTTGCACAACTGCGGTTTGCGTCCAACGAACATTTGTCCATGACGGGTAAGGTTGAAAAAGGCATCGCCGAAATCGTGTATTATGTTAAAGAAATCAATAATCCGGACACCGGGACGGAATATGTGTTAAAACGATCAGATACCCTGTATCCGGAAAAAGATGCGGATGAATTTGAACCCAAAGACAGTGATCCGGTGTTATGCGAAAAGGTTGAGGAACTGACATTTGTTTATTTCGATGCGGAAGGAAATACCCATGAGCAGTGGGATTCGGATTCGGACGGTGTCAAATACGCCACGCCATCTGCGGTGGAGATTCGTTTAAAAATCACCAACGGTGACGACAGTTACCAGTTCACCACCCAAACCCGGCTTCCGATTTACAGGGAAAAATTTGAATAAAAAAGAAACCATGGGCCATCATTTATTATATACGGATGATAAGGGGCGCCGGAATAACAAGGGCATCGCCCTGATTCTGACCCTGTCCGTGATCGTGGTGCTGGTGGCCGTGACCTTTGAGCTCAACTGGCAGATTCAGGGTTCTGTTACCGGAGCGGCGGTGATGCGGGACCGGCTGGTTTTGTCCCACATGATCGACTCAGGGGTTGAAATTGCCCAGGCGATTTTGATCAAGGATAAAGATAATTCCGAAATCGATTCCGTTCAGGAAGACTGGGCAAATCCTGAAAAGCTGGAGGCCTATCTCTCTCAGATCCCATTTGAAAACGGTGTAATCCGGCTGATCATTTCTGATGAAAGGGGACGCATCCAGATCAATTCTCTGGTTCAATTTCCGGAAGGCAAGGAATTCAACACCCCCCAGCGGGATTTCTGGTTCCGGTTTATGGCATTAATCCTTACCCAGCAGGAGCCGGCGGATGGAGCGTCCCTGGTTGAAGAAATCGAGGAACCCAGCGCCATCATCAACCCGGTCAAGGACTGGCTGGATTCCGGGGACAACGATGCCATCACCGGCTTAAACGGTGCGGAAAAAGATTATTATCAGGATCTTGACCCACCCTATGAATGCCGTAACGGGCCATTCCGGCATGTTGAGGAGCTGGTCCGGGTCAGGGGCATTACGCCGGAGCTTTTTTATGCCGCTGATGAACAGTTGATGGGCATTGCCAACTATATGACGGTATACGGACTGAGCGCCGCCAAAGACAGCTTCACCTATGATGGAAAAATCAATATCAACACCGCGGATATACCGGTACTGGCCGCTTTAATGCCGATCGGCCAGGAATTTTTCGCCCCGGAGGTATTTAATTACCGGTTGGAATCCGCTGATGGGCAGTTTCTTCATGAACTGACCGGCCCGACCTGGTACAAGGAAGTGCCGGGGGGCAGCGATGTGGAAATCGACGCGGCCCTGATCACCACCCAGTCTGATCTTTTTCGTATCCAGTGCGGGGCCATTGTCAATGACATTCAAATGACGGCCACCGTGATAGTGCAGCGGGAAAAAGAAAAAGAATCCGGCAAATGGTATTGTAAAGTGTTGAACTGGACCAACGAATAGGTTAGAGTCGAATCTTTTTTGATATCATGATTTTTTTGTCGAATACCTGCAAGGCGCTGTAATCAATTATGAGTAGAAAAATATTTTCGCTGGATATCCAGGACAACGGCATTTCCGCTGTGCTGGTTGAAAACAGTTTAAAAGGAAACTGGATTCAGTCCCAACGATTTATTCCATACGTGGATGACGATATGGGAGGCGCTGATCCGGTTGACCCTATTTCAGAGGCCTTAAAAAAAAGCGTTGAGGAAATCAGTTTAACCGGCGTGGAAGCCATTGTTTCCATTTCGCCGCGGTTCGTATCCTACCGGAATCTCCAGGTGCCCTTCAAAGATCCGAAAAAAATCAGGCAAGTGCTGCCCTTTGAGCTGGAACCCACGCTGCCGTATCCGATTGAAGAGTTGACGGTGGATTTTCAACCTATTTTTCAGGGAGAGAAAACCGGAATTCTCGTGGGATTGATTCTTACGGCGGAACTCTCGAAGGTACTGGATGCCTTAAAAGCCGTTCAGATTGAACCGCGTATGGTGGCCCCCGCCGGACTGTCTTCGGTTATGTGTCTGGCAAAATATTCGGAAACAGGGGAAGACCTGCTCTTCATCAACACCGATCAGACCTATGCCACCGTTTTTGCGGTGGCTTCCGGCCGTGTGCACATCGCCCGGTCCTTTTATTCCCGAACGCCGGAGCCCCGGTTAAAAGCAAAAAAACTTGCCGACGCGGTTATGCAGGTTATGGGCGCTTTTGAATCTACCTTTGTGACGGGTTTTGAGCCGGCCAGAATACTGATCTCCGGAACCGGCATGGATGCGGGGTGTTTACGGGAGGAAATTCATCGGGTCCTGGAAATTCCCGTAACCCATGTGGATCTCCTTAACGACATTGATTTGAATATCAAGCCCGGCCCCGGCATTTCCTTTGATCCGGACCGGATGAATACCGTTTTAAGCCTTGCGGCGGTGGAAATTCTCGGACTCCCGGCCATTAATTTTTACGGGTCGCGCTCCATTATCAAAAAATACTGGGAAGAATACAGAAACGATTTTATTCGAACCGGCGTCATGGCTGCTTTCGTTTTCGTTGTGGCGCTGTTCAATGTTTTGCTGGAAGCCCATTTTCTCCAGAAAGAAGTTTCCCGGATCAATCAGCAAATCGGTTTTTTATTTCAGTCGACGTTTCCGGATATCACCAAGATTATCGATCCCCTGCAGCAGATGAGGGCCAGGGTCCAGGAAGAGAAAGAGAAAGGCATGTTTACCGGAGAGATCGAAAATGAGATGCTCAACATCGATATTCTGAATGAAATCAGTTCCCGCATCCCGAGTGATCAGGATGTGGAAATCACCAATTTCGTCCGGGGAGACAACAGCCTGCTCGTGACGGGCAACACCGACTCCTTTAACACGGTTGATGATATCAAAGGACGGCTGGCCCAGGCTGACGGACTGAAAAACATTACCATCAATTCCGCGAATCTGGAAAAATCAACCAATCGCATTCAGTTTAAACTGAAAATCGATTTATAGGATCTTTTTTACGAAAGACAGCAGATGAACCTAAATCTCAATCAGCGCGAAAAACTCGCCATTTCCGGGGCCGGGGTGTTCCTGATCGTTTTTATCATGGTGCAATGGCTGATCGTTCCGGTCTTTGAAAAACGGGATGAGCTCAAAACCCGTCTGGATTCAAAAAAAAATATCCTGGTTGATATGAAAATCATGCGATCCGAATACCTTGCCATGCAGGGTAAGATCGAATCATCCCGCCAGAATTTGAACAAGAGACAACCGGGATTCACCCTTTTCTCTTTCCTGGACCAGTTGGCGGGAGATACCGGCTTAAAAGACCATATCGAGTACATGAAACCTTCCTCCGCCGTCAAGGAGGATTCGGGGCTTAAAATATCCAGGGTGGAATTGAAGCTTCAGGAGATCACGCTCAAAGACTTGACATCCTATATTTTTAAAGTGGAAACTTCTGAAAACATGCTGATTGTCAAACGCCTGTCCATCACCAAAACCGGCAAGGACAGCGGGATGATCAGCGCCGTATTGCAGGTGGAGACATTTGAATCGTAACGGAATCATCATATTCAGGATAGTGTATCAATGAAAAAAAGGCTGGCCTATACCGGCTATATCATCGGGGTGACGGTTCTTTGTCTTTATTTCCTGTTTCCCAGCGATGCCGTAACCTCCTATATAAACTATAAAATAAATAAGATATCCCCGGATGTGACATGGACCCTGCAAGGGCTGAGACCCGGTTTCCCGCCCGGATTGTCGGCAGATACCGTGGAAGTGTTTCGCGGGGATAAGAAAATGGCGGGGTTGAGCCGGGTGAAACTGGCCCCGTCCCTGGTGTCATTGTTGACGGGTGATAAAACCATGCGTGTCTCAGGCGATACCTGCGACGGGACCGTGGATGCAAAAATCATTGTTTCGGGAATATCCGCCACCCCTAAATTCGACGTGAATGCGACGATTGACGGTGTTCAGATATCTCAAATACCGACGCTTAAAGAATTGAAAGTCTGTCAGGTGTCCGGGACCGCTGGCGGAACGGTTGCATTTTCCAACAAAGATACGGGTTCCGGCACGGGAAACGCGCAAATCAAAATCACCGAGAGCAGTATCCGGTTTACCCCGGCGTTGTTCGGCATTGGTCAGGTGATGTTTAAAAACGTGGATGCGGATATTGGGCTGGCGGGCCAACAGGTGACGCTGAAGCGCCTTGACATTGACAGCCCCGAAGTCTCCGGGAAGGCGACCGGGTCATTGATACTCAACAATCCCATCGAAAAAAGCGTGATCAACATCACCGGGGAAGCCACCCCCCATCCCGGAATCATGAAACAGCTGGGGGACCAATTCCCTGTTGAGCTGATGGCAGGCATGAAAACAAAAACCGGCGGCATTCCCTTCCGCATTTCCGGATCACTGGATCAGCCGAATTTTTCATTAAAATAGAGGGTTTGTAAGCAATGCACCTTCTGATTGATTGTTATTATGATTAAACACTTATTTTCCCTGCTGAATTTATTGCTGATTGCGGTTTTTATATTTTTTTCCGTTGCCCTGGGATACCAGATGCTTTCAGCAGCCTTAAGTCAGGCCTCATCTTCCGACCTGACGGCGGTTGTTGAGACGGAAGCGGATGCGAATAATACCCGCACCGTCAATAATCAACCGCAGGTTCGGCAATTGGCGGCCTATCAATCCATCACCACCCGGGACCTGTTTAAAACCCAGCAAGCCTTGAAATCGGACAAAACCCTGGATATCGACCCGGATAAACTGAAACAAACCAGTCTGAATCTGAAATTGCTGGGTACGATCACCGGCGGGGTGGCTGATAGCGAGTATGCGGTTATTGAAGACGTTCAGAAACGCAAACAAGGGCTTTACAGAGCCGGGGATGCCATTGTCAATGCCAGGATCAAGGCCATATTAAGAAAAAAAGTGGTTCTCAGCGTGGATGGCAAAGATGAAGTGCTGTTGATGGATGAAGACAAGAATAAACCCAAAAAACAAGTCCGTCCGGGTTTTCCGGATGCCTCGGATGAGTTTGATCCCGCTCTGCCGGATGAAAGCGATGAAATCGACGAATCCGTCAATATCGACCGGGAAAAAATCAATGATTCGCTGAAAAATATCAATCAGCTCATGAGTCAGGTGAAGGTCAGGCCCCATTTCAAAGACGGCAAACCCGACGGGCTGCTGTTAAGCCATGTTCAGCAGAATTCCATTTTTAATGAAATGGGATTGCAGAACGGCGATATTGTCAAAGGCGTGAACGGTAAGGAAATTCAATCGGTGGATGACGCGCTGAAATTTTATGACAGTCTCAAGTCTTCCACATCGGTTGAAATTCAGATTGAACGCCAGAACGACATGATGACGATCGGTTATCAAATCAAAGAATAGTTCAATTTATTTATAAGAAATCGGAAGATGACTATGCGAAATTTTCAGAAATGTTCAATTCCCATGGTAAGCCTGTGCGTTCTCTGTCTTGTCATCGGCAGCGTTTGCCTGTCCCATGCCCAGTCCGGACAACCACAGAATCCTGCAAGCCAACCGGTCCCGGCCATGAAACCCGGGCCGTCACCCGCCGATGTGTCTCCGGACAGTTTTATTTCGATTGATTTCAATGAAGTGGAGATCGAAGTATTCATCAAATTCATCAGCGAGCTCACCGGTAAAAATTTTATTATCGACCGGCGTGTCAAAGGCACGATTTCCGTTATTTCTCCCACCCGGATTTCCGTCAAGGAAGCATATGCGGTGTTTGAGTCGGTCCTTGATGTTCACGGTTTCGCAGCGGTGGATGCGGGGGATGTAACCAAAATCATCCCATCTCCCTATGCCCGAACCATGAACATTGAGACCCGGTTAAAAGAGGAAAGGGATTCCCCCAATGATAAAATCATCACCCAGCTGATTCATTTAAAATATGCGGACCCCAATGAAGTCAAACAATTATGCGCCCCTCTGGTTTCAAAAAGCAGTGTGGTCCTCTCCTATGCACCCACCAATATGCTCATCATCACGGATGTGTATTCCAATATCAAACGTCTCATCAATATTATTAACGCCATTGACGTGACGGGCATCGGCAAGGAAATCTCCGTGTTGCCGGTGGAACACGCGGATGCGGAAGAACTGTCGAAAACCATTGACTCGGTGTTCAACGCCGACCAGCAGGCCTCCCGGAAAGGCCAAAAAGACGTGATTCTGGTATCGGATAAACGCACGAATATTATTATTGTTCTGGCCAGTCAAACGGGCACGGAGCGGGTCAAAAAACTCATTGAAATGCTCGACAAGGATATGCCTAAAGGCAATGAAAGCATTCATGTCTATTACCTGGAAAACGCGAAAGCCGAGGATCTCGCAAAAGTGCTTCAGGAATTCCCGACAAAACAGCAGGGAAATTCAGATAAGGGCAAACAAATGGCGCCTGTTCTTTCGGAAAACGTGAAAATAACGGCGGACAAGGCCACCAACAGCCTTATTATCGTAGCTGCAAAAGATGACTATGAGGTATTAAAGGACATCATCAAAAAACTCGATATGCTCCGGGCGATGCTCTATATTGAATGCCTGCTCATGGAAGTCAACAAGGACGAGTCATTGAACCTGGGCACCGAATGGATTGTCGGCGGCAACGCCAGTTATAACGACAAAAGCGGGGTCTGGGGATCCGGATTCAGCGGCGGGGCGACCGGCGGTGATGCGGGATATCTCCAGGCGGCCATGGCCGCATCGACCGGCCAGGCGTCCCTGCTGCCGCCTGGTTTTTCCATGGGGGTTTTCGGTGAAGCCATTCAGGTGGGCGATGTCGTGTTCCCCAATATCGCCGCCGTCATCAGCGCTTATAAAAAAGACCGGTCCGCCAATATCCTCTCGACCCCCCAGATACTCACCACGGAAAATGAAACCGCCAAAATTACGGTGGGTAAAAATGTGCCCTACCTGACCAAGGCCAGCTCCGGCGATACCAATTACGCCAATTATGAATATAAGGACGTGGGCATCAGCCTGGAAGTCACGCCGCAAATCAACAAAGACAGACAAATCCGCCTGGAAATCGCCCTGGAAGCCACCAAGCTCGAATCCACCACGGACTTATTCCAGCCGACCACCTTAAAGCGAACGATTGATACCGTGGTGGTGGTGAATGACGCCAATACGGTGGTCATCGGCGGCTTGATTGACGATGCGCTTTCTTCAACCGATTACAAGGTTCCCTGCCTGGGAAGCGTTCCTGTGGTCGGCTGGCTGTTCCGCTCCATGGGAAGGGCCGCCGAACAGACGAATCTGTATGTCTTTCTGACGCCACATGTCCTTGAAACCAAAGAGGAAATTGATGCGATATACAACTCCAAAAAAATCCATATTCAGGACATTGAAGAAGGCAACATTAAACTTTTTAAAGACGAAGACAAGATCAGTGTCCCCAACCTGATCATGAATGAATAACCTGAGATTTGTCTGTAACCGGCATTAAAAACGATATCCATAACTTTGGACCAATCATAAAATAAAATGTTTAAACGCCTTTCATATATATTGAACCAGGAATTTGATGTTTCCGAAGACGCTTTTAAAGACATCCGGCAGACCTGCCTAGAGCAGAACGCCATACTGTCGGAAATGCTTGTCAAAAAAAAACTGGTCACGGAAAGCCAGCTTCTGGAGGCATTCAGCAAGCTGTATCAGATGCCGTTTCTGCCGAAAGTGTCCGTGGAAGAATTCAACACGGAATTCACCCAGAAGATTTCGATTCAGTTTTTAAAAAAATATGTCATGGTGCCCGTCAAAAACCTGACTGAGCTGCAAACGCCCGCCGGGAACGACGACACGCCGGATGACCAGCCGGCAGCGGCGCATCGTGCGGCCATTCTTTTAAATGACCCCACCGTGTTTCAGCCGATTGACGACATCTTAAAGATTCTGCAATGGGATGATGTTTCCCTCATCCTGTCAACCCGGGAATCCATTCTTTCCCTGATCAATTCCGCTTATGACAGCAGCCGGGATACGGCCCAGCAACTGGTTGCGGACATGGAAGGCGACGGCAGCGACATTATCAGCGAGATCGAGGAAACAGCGGACCTGCTGGATGACACGAGCGACGCCCCGATCATCAAACTGGTCAACCATATCATTTCCCAATCGGTCAAAAGCGGGGCCTCTGATATTCATATCGAGCCCTATCAGAACAGTTTTAAGGTCCGTTACCGGGTGGACGGAATTTTGTACGATCTCCTGACCCCGCCGAAATGGATGCAGTCGGCGCTGCTTTCCAGAATCAAAGTCATGTCCAAAATGAATATTGCCGAAAAACGTCTGCCCCAGGACGGGCGGTTTGATGTTAAGATCGGGGACCAGAGCATCGATATCCGTGTATCCACCATTCCCATCACCTACGGGGAACGGATTGTTCTCAGATTATTGAACAAATCAAGCACGTTGTTACGGCTTCCGGACCTGGGGCTGAAAGATGAAAAACTCCATTTGATCGAAAGCCTGATTCATCTGTCTCACGGCATCATCCTTGTCACCGGCCCCACCGGCAGCGGTAAAACCACCACCCTGTACGCAATTCTGTCCAAGATCAATTCGCCGGACATAAACATCATCACCATTGAAGATCCGGTGGAATACCAGCTCAAGGGCATCGGTCAGATTCAGGTCAATTCCAAGATTGATCTTACATTTTCCAGGGGGCTCCGCTCCATCGTCCGGCAGGACCCGGATGTGATTCTGATTGGTGAAATGCGGGACCAGGAAACAGCGGATATCGGCGTTCAATCCGCGCTGACCGGCCATCTGGTGTTCTCGACCCTCCACACCAATGATTCCGCCAGCGCCATCACCCGACTGGTGGATATCGGCGTGGAACCATTTCTGATTTCTTCTTCCGTCATCGCGGTTATCGCCCAGCGGCTTGTCAGGGTATTGTGCAACGACTGTAAGGAACCCTATCATCCGGACGCGGAAACATTACAGCAATTGGGGAATATTAACAGCGCCGGCAGTGCTGACGGGCCGGTGACCTTCTATCGCGCCAAGGGGTGCTCCCGATGCTTCGGCAGCGGCTACAAGGGCAGAATCGGCATTTATGAGATTATGGTATTAAATGAATCTCTTCAAAATATGATCCTGAAATCCCATGATTCCCATCAGATTAAAAGAGAAGCGGTGCGGCAGGGCATGACCACCCTATATGACGACGGCATTCGAAAGGTACTTGAAGGAAGTACGACCATTGAAGAGGTATTGCGCGTGACCCAGACCTGAAAAAGTAATCAATTCTATTACCGTTTTTTTCAGTTCTCAACCTGCACTCTGTTTCTCTCAACCTCCTGCTGTCTTTTCTGCATTGGGGTCAACTCTTTAAATTTGGCATTTTATTGATTAAAGTATTGCTGATATTTTTTTCAAAAATATCAAGTCCCCAATAGTCCACTGATAATACGGGCCGGATCAACGCAAAATCAGCTCATGCACGATTCTTGATCATATTTTTTAATGTCTTATTAAGAAAAGTAGGAAAGAGTCAAATGAAAATTCAAAATAACATTTTATTATTATTGATAATTTTTATTTTGATACCCACTCGCTACCTCTATGCGGATGAGTGTGATGATTATTATGAAAAAGCACGCGAGAATATAGACTCTGCGCAGGAAGCCACAAATGAAAAAGACTATGAGTCGGCTGCTGGGTATTATGAAAAAGCGGCTGAATATTTTGAGAAGATCGCTGAAACGGGTAACTGCAGGTGTCCTAAAATAGAAAGAGCTGCCCAATCAAATGCGGATAAATACAATGAAAAAGCCAAACAGTGCATCAAATGGGAAAGGGAACAGGGTCTATATGAAGAGTATCATCGGGCAGTAGAGATCTGCACTGAGGGTCATTCATGTGCGCGAAACAGAAATTATGTCGATGCGATTGAAAAATTTGAAGAAGCGGCTGAAATATGGGATGAGATAGGGACGGAAACCGATAGCCAGTATAGTCAGAAAGCAATAACTGAAGCAAATACCGCCAGAGAGGCTGCTGACCATGCTCGGAAGTATATCGAAAGAGAAGAGGAAGAAGAAGAGGAAGAGGAAGGTGCAACCGAATGAACGCGATAAGGTAATCGGACTCTGATAATGCATTACCCGAATTCATCCCCCATTGTCTGCCTGCGCCTTCGCAGCTTGTTCATGCCCCTCTTGATCTTATGCCTCTTGATGATAAGTCAGGCATCCCTTGTTTCGGCGGGGCAGGGAGCCATCCTGATCAAGTCGGATATCCAGATAAAGTATGCGGATGACTGTTTTGCCGGTCAAGACTATGGGGCGGCGGCAGCGGAATATAAACGCTTTATTTATTTTTTCCCGGATGATGAACGGGTGCTTCATGCCCGGTTCAACATTGGCATGTCCCTTTTTCATCTCAAGGATTACGCCGCAGCCTTAAATCAGTTCACCGCCATTCTTGACCGTCAGGGCGCAACAAACATCGGCATTGAAAGCGGTTGGATGGTCAGCCGTTGCTATCAACGTTCGGGCAACTACCGGTCGGCGATTGAGAACCTGACCTATCTGATCCGGTTGTCCGGCGACAAGGCGGTGGCGGATAAGGCCTGGCATCAGATCGGCTGGCTCCATCTTGAATCCGGTGACTTTGATCAGGCCCGGGCCGCGTTTGATCGGATCTCTCTGCCCGGTCGAGCGAATTTAGATATGGACACCCTGGACGCGGAATTAAAAGGACAAACCGCCATGCCCCGGAAAAGTCCTGTGACCGCTGGTATCCTGTCCCTGATTCCGGGCGGCGGGTATCTGTATTGCGGGAGAACTCAGGACGCATTGATCGCTTTTTTATTCACCGGCGTCTTTATG
Source organism: Desulfosalsimonadaceae bacterium (assembly GCA_049297455.1). Lineage (GTDB taxonomy): Bacteria > Desulfobacterota > Desulfobacteria > Desulfobacterales > Desulfosalsimonadaceae > SURF-3. The sequence continues at coordinate 71,817 of JBAQUK010000083.1, forward strand.
GCTGGCGCGGCGGAAAGCTTTGATCAGGACCTGTATGTTCTGGGCGGTATGATGTCCCTGGTCGGGCTGGGATTTTACGGCGGCAGCATGTATGGCGGGATCAGCAGCGCGCATAAATTCAATCAGGCAAAAAAGAGTGAATTTGTGCAGCAACTCAAAAAAAGGATGGGCGTCGACCTTTCGGCCCGTATTCAGAAAAAAGAGATCCTTTTGGGAATGACTTATCGGTTTTAAGGGATTCGGAAAATTTTAAAATACCATTATGCCGTTCTTCTTGCTCATGCTCTTGCTCCTAATCTTACTTTAAAATCTCAATAATAAGAGCAAGAGCATGATTAAGAGCAAGAGCATGAAAACG
>JBAQUK010000084.1:0-43447 GCA_049297455.1 Desulfosalsimonadaceae bacterium
CACCTGCCGCGTACATTTCCTCGATCTCTTTTAAAAACTGAACAGGCGTAACGATCTGTTTTGCGAGCGCTTCCCGTATTTTATCGGGAGTGTTTTGATGCGGTTTTCCGTTAATATTTGAATAAATAGGCAGTGTTGCCTTTTTAAAATCTACTCCCTTTATATAATCCAGAAAAGGACCACATGCTACGTTCATGATTGACGAATGGAATGCGGCAGAGACAGGTAGTCGCCTGAATTTAATTTTTTCTTTTTTGAGCGCCTCTTCCACCGCTTCCATGTCAGGGACGGGTCCGGAAAGAACAATCTGGCAGGGGCTGTTGTGATTAGCAATGATGATGGCGTTGCCGACAGAATCGAGTATGTCTTGTGCTTTTCCGGCGTCACAGAGTGCGGCAGTCATGGTTCCATGATTTTCACCGGCCCGAGCCCGGGCCATCAGTTCGCCTCTTTTGAAGCAAACATTGAAAAGGCTTTCCATATCCAGCACGCCGGCGTCGTAAAGCGCCGAAATTTCACCGAGGCTGTGGCCGCCCACGCAGTCGGGTTTAATGCCGAGTCCTTTGAGTATGCGCGACATGGATATGCTCGTTACCATAACCGCGGGTTGTGCCCATTCGGTTAGAGATAGTTTTTTGACCTGTGCTTTTTTGTCTTCTTCATTAAAGACAGGCATGGGATAGACCACCTTGTGCAAAGGTTCGTTTGCCCCACGCTTTCGGTCAAAAGATGCCGAAAAGTCCCAGACAGCCATTGCATCGGAGAACTGCATGGCAAGGTCCGCTCCCATATCAAGGCATCCGCTGGTTCCCTGTCCCGGAAACAGAAAAGCAATAGCGCCCGGGTCAGTTTTTCCCACAGTGCAGAATAATCCTTTGGGCAGTGAAAATCCGCTATGGGGCTTTTCGGATAATGTTTTGGCGGCGTAATTGAGCTTGGATTCAAGGTCTTTTTCGTCGGTGGCCACCACGGCTAATCTTGCCGGACACGACGTATCAAAGTTCTCCTGGGAAGTCCGGGCGAGATAGGTCAGAACACCTTTTGTATCTAAACCTTTGGCTGTGTTCCGGCACAGAGCTTCAAGCCCTTTGGCGTCTTGTGCGCCTATCACCACAAGTTCACTCGGGACGTTGCGCAGGCGCCATGCGGATTTAGCAGGTCCCTTATATTCTTCTACGGTTACATGAAAATTGGTCCCGCCAAAACCGAAAGAGCTGATGGAAGCCCTTCTCGGATGTGCGTCATCTCTTACCCATGGCCGGCATTTAGTATTTACATAAAAGGGGCTTTCATCAATCTTCATCAACGGGCTGGGCCGTTCAACTTTGATAGTGGGCGGAAGTACCTTGTGATGAAGGCCCATAACCGCCTTGATGATGCCGGCTGTGGCGGCGGCGCTCTTTGTGTGACCGATTTGGGATTTTACCGATCCGAGCGCGCACCACTGTTTGTCTTTTCGTTCTGTCTCATGGCCAAAGACAGTGGTAAGGGCTTCAAGTTCGGCTTTGTCTCCTGGCCGGGTTGCGGTCCCGTGCGCTTCGAGCAACTCCACGGTTTCAGGACTGTAAGATGCGGCCTCATAACATCGTCTGAGAGCGACGGCCTGGCCCTGCGCACACGGTGCATAAATACTTTTTCCTTTGCCGTCCGATGACGCGCCAATGCCGCGTATGACAGCGTAAATTTGATCGCCGTCGCGTTCTGCATCTTCGAACCGTTTAATGGCAATCATGCCGATACCTTCGCCCAAAACCATACCGTCGGCTTTGTCGGAAAAGGGACGACAATCGTGCGTAGGCGACAGGGCAGGCGTCTTGGAAAAACTGACAAATAAGAAAGTATCATTGTTTGTATCAGCACCCCCCACAATAACGACATCCGACGATCCCGCGTAAAGTTCATTGATTCCCTGGGACAGGGCAGAAAAAGAGCTGGCACAAGCTGCGTCACTGGTACAGTTAATTCCGCCAAGGTCGAAATAATTCGCGATGCGACCGGCGACCACGTTTCCGAGCAGGCCCGGGAATGTGCTTTCCTTCCACGGTGCATGGGTTGCCATAATCCGCTCACAGATATCGACAACTTCATCTTCCGGAAGACCGGCTTCCCGCATGCCTTTGACCCAATTGGGCTTCACAAGCCGATTCGCCATTTCGCCGAGGAGCTCCAGGCCGGCAGCCACGCCCATTATCACGCCGATCCGGCTGCGGTCCATGTTTTTGAGTTGCTCCGGAAAGGCGTCATTAAGAACCTGTTTGGCAACCAGAAGGCTTAAGAGCTGAGATGTATCTGTGGCGGCCAGGTTTGTCGGAGGAATACCAAATGCCATGGGATCAAACTCAATTGGAGAAAGAAAAGCGCCTCGCCTGCAATATGTTTTGTCGGCAACGGAAGGATCCGGGTCAAAGTAGTGGTCTATGAGAAAATGGCTTGGCGGAACTTCTGTAACCATATCCCGTCCAGTCGTGATGTCGCGCCAATAACCTTCTTTGTCATTAGAGCCTGGAAAGAGACAGCCGATACCGATGACTGCAACCGGCATCACGTTGTCCCGTATTCTTTGCAAGGATGTTTTGCTGTAGGTTTGTTTTTCAGCCTTTTTCGTTTTGATTTGTATATCTTTTTGTGGAGAGGACATTGTGTATTATCTCACTATGTATTATCTAACTACGATTTATATAAGAAAGTGGTCGAGGCCTGAAATTGAAGGCCTCGCCGGGCACCGGAACCCCGTAACTTCGAACCTGCTGGGCTCTCGTTACAACTGCCGCACCCTCAAGAAGATTGAGGGCAATATCTGAAACCCTCCGGTTTTCAGGTTTTTCCAGGTACGAACCCTTGACCCATGAATTAAAAGCGCCCATGGAAGGTCCGCAACAAATTTGATAGTCCATTCTGTGCGCCGGATCACCCTGGATGGCCCACATGGCGGAGTTGCCCAAATACCATCTGAAGATTAAGGCCATGAGATGTTTCGGATTTTTTTCGGCTTTTTCGATCGCTGTCGGATTACGCCTGGAGAAAAAATCGCGGGTATCCGCCCATATCTTTTCCAGCGGGGCTTGAAATACCTCTTTTTCCAATCGGGTTCTAACGTCGTTGGGAATTGTATCTATAGAACTGTTCTCCGAATAGATTTTATAGAGGTTGGCAGCCCGGTTTGAGAACATGGTTCCGCGTTTTAAAACCTGGACTTTGACACCCAGTTCGAACATGTCCGCAGCGGGAGCCATTGTCACGTCGGCAACACCGGCCAGTGCCAGCATTTCTTTTCCTTCCCGCGACAAACCCGATTCCACTGCTGATTGATTAACGGAACCGGTGAGGACATATGCGGCACCCATGGAAAATGCGGCGGCGATTGCTGATGGCGTGCCTAATCCCCCAGCAGCGCCTATTCTGATTGGCCGGTCATACCCTTTTTCTGATGAAATTTTATCTCTCATTGTAAGAATTGTCGGAAAGAGAGCGGTAAGGGGTCGGTTATCCGTATGTCCGCCGGAGTCTGCTTCAACAGTAATATCCTCAGCAACGGGTATTTTGGATGCCAATATTGCTTCCGTTTGTGTCAATTTGCCCTGGGCTATCAGAAGATCAAGGATTTGTTTTGGCGCAGGCGACATAAACAACCGTGCCACTTCCGGGCGGGAAAGTTTTGCAAAAATGAAATTTTTTCTATGGATTCTTCCCTTATTATCTGCAGATAAACCGGTACAGGCATATCGCACGACATTTGGCGTGAGTGTCATAAACGCTGCGGCTGATGCTCGCTTCACCCCTCTTTCGAGGTAAAGATCAACCACTTTTTCTTCCAGTTCAGGTTCGTTGGGTGAATGGATTAAATTACTGCCCCAGGATAGTCCTGATTCTCCAATGGCGGATTTGATTTTATTTATGGCTTTCTCAATATCTTTCAGGGAAAGTCCTGCTGCGCCCAAAAAACCGATCATTCCGGCTTTTGCAATTTCAATCACCATATCGGCGGATGCAATCCCCCGAAACATGGCGCCTGAAACATATGGAAACCGGACCCCGTGCACTTCCAGAAAAGACCGCTCTCCCAGCCATTCCGGATAAAGTGCGGGAAGTGTCGCCATGAGACGGAATCGCTCATTTCCCGTTCCGAATGAGGGGGAAACCTGGCCGGCTAAAGACAGGCCTATCCGTCCGTTTGATCCTTCCTGTACCACATGAACCGGTTCACGAACCAGAGGGATTACCGAAAGCAGGTCCTTTTGAGAAAATGCAGGATGAGTTGTTGTCGGCTCCCAGGAACCTATTGAAGAGAGGGGCAGGCTTTGCATGAATTAAATTTCCACACAGGCTGAACGGTAAGTTCCATTCCACGGCTGGACTTTTTTTGGATTCATTGCTTTTGACGAATGATTAAACATTGGAATCCCTTTTTTTATATGTTATTTTTAAAAATTATATCATATTAAATATTTAGAAAATAAGGTTACTGAAATTACACTAGCTTTTTGCTAGTAAAAAGCTAGTGTAATTATATTCGGCAATACCGAATTTTGTTACCATTTATTGCCTATCGATAATGGTCCCCGCTACTTTTTCCGCCGACCAGCCGAACAGGTCCGCCATGTCCAGCAGTTCAAGAAATTCGTCCTTCCACACAATATTGTTTTCCTGAACCAGGTTTTTGATGTGTTCATGCTTGCCGCCCAGGGCCTTGACCCTGGATTTCAGGGCAACATCCGGACGGAACGCGATATCGAGCAGCAGCAAAAATTCAATGGTATTGGGACGGCTGGCATCATTGGACATCAGGGGAATCACCAGGATGCTCCGGTCGTCTTTGCGGCCCTTGCCGATATAGACGTTTCCCCGCTGGACGATAATCTTTTTGGTTCCTTTGAGCCGCTTGTCCTGTTCCGCCCTGGAAACCATGGCTGCGGAGCTGCCGGTTTTCTCCACAAGCGCAATGGTGGTGTCATCGTCCGGTTCCCCAAGCAGATGAATGCCCGATATCCGGTAAAGGGTGGTGCCGTTTATCCCCTGTATAATGGGCTGGAGATTTTTCAGGACCATGATGTTGCTGATGGTTAATTGGGCGAGAATAAAGCCTTTGTCTATCATAAGATCAAAAATAAGGCCTTCGGCTTTTTCCTCGATCCGGCTGGTCCCCACGGTGACGGTTTTCGCCTGATGTTTGATGGCGTCCACGGGCCGAGCCAGGGCATTAATGGCGTTGCCCAGAGCGGCAAACAAGCGGCTGAACATATTGCCGGCCGTTCCCTTGGCGCCGAAATCCATTTCAAAATCCGTCAGCGGCAGTTTGCCGCCCAGATATTTGAGCAAAAGGATGAGATCGCTCGCGGCTTTAATGCCGATGGTGGCGGACAGCCGGTTTTCCGCCTGCCGCTTCCTGAAATCCTGATAAAACCGGACGATTTTTTCCCGGAATGATTTTTCTAGGGCAATTTCATAAATATCGAGATGTTCCGATGTGTAAGCATTGATGGTGGCTTGCAGGTCTTCCCGGAAATCAAACAGAAACTTTGACCCTTCGTTGATGGCGAGTGCGGCGAAATATCCCCACAGGTGGCCGGCCAGGGTGTTTAAAATCGGCGCGAAATGCTCGCTTACGGACGGCACATGGATGACTTCATCGGCATAGGGATCAAACCGGTCTTCATGCTCGTCTGCGATAACAATCGTTAATGCCTTGTGGGAATGAAAGATGGCCGTGTCTTTTACGATGTCCCCCAATACGTTTCTCCGGGTGCCGGCGGCGCAAACGAAAATAAGGGGCTCGGAGGACAGATCGATGTGTTTTTTGTCTTCCACAAAATCCGACGAAATGGTTTTATAGCAGAGTTCGCTGAGTTTGATCCGGATTTCATCCGCCGCCGCCTTGTTGGGGCCGCTGCCCACCGCTGCCCAGTAGGTCCGGGAATTGGCATGGCGCCCGGCGGATGCCCGTATCCGGTCTTTTAGGGACAGCACCTGCTCCATGAAGGCCGGGAGCGCGATCATCTGTTTGATTTCATTTGAGATGAACGTCTGCGCCCGGCAGCCGGTGACCTGTGCGAAATAGAGACCGAGAATTGATCCGGCGATGATCTGGGAGTAAAAGGCCTTGGTGGAAGCCACCGACATTTCAATGTCCCGTCCGCTGCTGGTATAGAGCACGCCGTCGGTTTTAAACGACAGGTCCGAATCCCGGCGATTGACAATGGCGATGGCGCGGGCCCCCTGTTTTTTCATCATATCCACCGCCCGGTTGGTGTCGGCGGTGGTGCCCGACTGGCTGATGGGGATGAGCAGGGTATCCTGCCACTCGCCGGTTTTCTGTTCCTGGAGGATGAACCCGCTCAGCTCCGAGGATTTGTAGGATTCAATGCGGATATTTTTTTCTTTTAGATAATATCTCAGGATATCGGCGCAGACCTGGGCAGCCACCCCGGCAGTTCCCTGGCCGATGAAAATAATGCGCTTGAACCGGTTCTCTTTAAGTCCGGATGCGATGGCGTCGGGAACATTGGTTTTATCCAGAGAAATCACCAGTCTCTGGTCATTTTCACCTTCGATTTTCCATCGGTTTTCAAGGGTTTTGCGCACCGATGCCGGTGATTCGGAAATTTCCTTTAAGAAATAATGGTCAAAATCCTGGCGGTCGATGTCCCGTGAAGTCAGGGGCGTTTGGCGTACCTTCTCCTGCGTTATGGGGATGGGGGTCCCGTCATAGGACATGGCCGTTATACCGTCAAGGCCGCCTGAAGAAGACTGATCCAGAACAAATATCTGGCCGTTGACGGATGAACCGGCAGGGTTCGGGTTCAGTGCCTCACCGTCCAGTTTGATGAAATCATTGGTTTCTTCCACCAGCCCGTAGAGCTCGGAGGAGGAAATATAATGGTCCGGTGCCAGACCGACGAACAATGCCTGGCCGCTGCCTTTTAAACTCAGAAACAGTTTGCCGGGGGCCAGATCCGTGTGCATGGAAATGGCGTGGGACCCTTCAAAATCATTCACGGCCAGCCGGAACGCCTCGGCCACCGGAACACCTTTTTTCAGGTAGGCGGCAATGTGGACCGGAATGATTTTGGTATCGCAGGTGATTTCCTGGGGCAGCAGGATGCCCCGGTTCTCATATACCTCTTTAAGTTCCTGGAAATTATCGATATCACCGTTTAAACACACATGGATGATGCCATCAAACGACACCGGCGCGGGGAGGGTGCGGTTGTCCACCGGATGACAGTTGGCCTCGGAAATTTCCCCTACCGAGGCCCAACGCGTGTGGGCTGAAACCGTGTGATGGCAATGTGGCAGGGTGATCATAGTCTGGAGCACCGGATCATCCTGGATCTGTTTTCGGATAAAGCCGATGTTATCCCCCAGCCGCCCGATTTCAGCGGCGACTTTGTAAGTCAGGGCGATGGACACCTGATGGGCCGAACCGTTATCCGGGGCGGTGCTCTGGCTGATGCTTTTATTCAGCAGCACCTCCCGGTTGAGTCGTTGCCGGTAATCCGGCATATGGCCCGCCTGGTGGAGGATTTTTAAAAAGCGTTCGAACGTATCGGCGTCAATGACAAACAACAGGGAGACGCCGGCGGAATCCCGGCCCCGGACTTCCAGGCGATCAATGCTGTTTAACACGGCATTGATATTTTTTAATGTGGCCAGGGACGGCAGCGATAAGGGCGTCGGTGCAGCGTCCCGGGGTCTGAGGGCTTGGATTTTGGCGATATTCTGGATCACGTCACTATCCAGGCACCATGCCGCGTCTTTGAGTTTTTCCAGACGCCGGGACATGGCTTCCACCGCATCCGCCGGCAAGCGCCCCATGTGTTGATAAAAATGTCCGGATTCCTGGTCTGTGATGGATTGAAGCTGGGACAGGCATTCCCTCAGCCGGTTTTGAAGGGTTCCATCATTGTAAATGGCATGGAAGGTTTGCAGTTTTTTGAGGGATCTGACGGCTGACGACAGCTTGTCAACTGTCGACTCAGAACATAGATAATGATCAATCAGGGAACGGTTGTTTGCCTCGCACTTGAGATAACCGTTCTCCCGAAGCTCGGCCGCCATTTGTTCAAACGGCGGCAGGTGAAAGTCCGGCTCGCGTGTTGGGGCGTTCTTGACATAAACGATGCCGGCAAGTCCGCATCCCAGCACAGTGTTAAGGCAGGGAAACAGGATAATGGCCCTGTTCGGCACAGAGCCCGGGTGCTTTCCGAAATACCACCTGAAAGGGAAAACCGCTCGGATGGTATTTAAAATCCCATTAAAGGGCTGCGGCTTTTTGTGCGGGTTGAATTTGGGCGGTTGCATCATCATTTTCAAAGTATTCCTTTATCGCCATACGTGCATATTGGGCGGATTTGGTGCCGATATAGTCTTTGTGAACCACCAATGCGCAAACAACGATTTTTCGGGACCCGTTTTTTCCTTCGGCAAATCCCGCAAACCAGTCATATTTCAGATGTTCCGCGTTATTGTTGATGGAGCCGGTTTTCCCGCCGATTACGAGTTCGGATAAAATTTTGTCCTTTTTATATCCGGAAAAGGATTTGGATGCGGTTCCGGAAGCCACGGTGGCGGTCATCATTTTTTTTAATGCATTGGCCGTATAGGGAGTAACGGGTTCAGCCACTTCATGAAAATTGCGTTGATATACCAAATCATTACTGAATTTAACCGCGTCGATCAGCGTCGGCTCAACCAGTTTTCCATTGTTGATAATGGAAGCCACGATCAGGGCGCCATGCAAAGGGGAGATGAGTGTCCGCCGGTTGAATCCGCAGGCGGCTTCCGCACAGTTGTAGGGTTCATCGCTGATGGCAAACGCGCTGGGGGGGAGGGGAATCTCAAAATCAAACATTCTGTTGAATCCAAAGGCGGAAGCATAGGATTCAAGAACGGATTTACCCAGTTGATTAACACCGATTTTGCCGAAGACCGGGTTGATGGAACAGGCAAAGGCTTTTTCAAAGCTGACCTGGCTGGTATGTTTGTTGATCTGTTCTTTGAGCTGGGTTTTATATAAGGTGTATTTATTCCCGTTGAATGTGACCGGGGTATCGGCGTTAAATCCGCATTTTTCAAGGGCAGCCGCGGCAGTGACGATTTTAATAATACTGGCTGCTGGAAACTCCGGCTGCAAACAGATGTTGGCGGTTTGACTGTTCCTGTCATAGCTGACCATGGACAAAATTCTGCCGGTTTCCGGATCCATGGCGATAAACCCGAAATGTTTTGAATTTTTCTTATCGATACGGTCAACGATAAACTGCTGCAGGGAAGGATCGATGCTGGAATGAACCTGATAGGTCTTCCCGCTGGTGTGCAGTTCAAAGTCATTGTCCGCGCTGTTTGTCCAGGGGTTGTGGCGGATAATTTTTTGCAGGGTGGTTTTATCGAATGTTTCAATGGGATCGGGAACCGCCACCGAATACGCTTGTGTCGGCGAGGAGCGGGTTTTGTCCAATAATGCGGATACGCCATATATCATAAAGGCGATGACGCATGCCAGACCGGCATATACGGGAAGCAGCCGGTACAAACGACGGGTTGCCGCTTTTTTGTTTAATCCCGATTGGTAGCTCCGCCACTGGTTGATCTGGACAGATTTTCTGGGTTTTAATTTTAAAAAGTTGAACATACGGTTTTTAATTTTCCGGAATGGGATTTGTTAAAAAATGGTTATACGGTCATCTGATTGAAAGACATCTTCATTGTACGGATGGGTACTATCTTTATCCGCAGTCCAATGACGTGTCAAACCGTTTTTCAATAAACCACCCTTGCAGTCAGGCGTTTCAGGCGGTTGGACGTTTTGAGAGACCGTCATTACTGGGACAGGGACAAGAGATAAGAGCGCAGATTCAGTTTTTTGTTTTTGAGTCCCAGTTTACTGCGGAGGTTGTTGCGATGGAATTCAATGGCCCTGTCCGACAGGTTGAGCAGCCCGGAAATTTCCTTGGTGGATTTTCCGGCTTTCACCAGGTCGGCGATCTGGATTTGCATGGGGGTTAAATTTTGAAATTGCGCGGACATTTTTTGAAGGTAGGAGGATGCAATGCCCTTCAGATTCTCCTCAAGGCGTTCCAGGTAAGATTTCTGCTTCTCATCCAGGCGGGTATTTTTTAATATTTCAAGATAGGGCAGGATCAGGTCTTTGATATTCATCATCATTTTGGCTTCCGTATCTTCCTTGTCCTGCACTCTCTGGTTCAGGAGGATTTTCAGGGCGGTGTTGGTCTCCTGAAGATCTACGGACTGCCGGCTTAATTCTTCTTCTTTTTGCCTCAGCGATGCCTCAATCAATTTCCGTTCCTCGATTTCAGTCACCAGCCGTTGGTTGGCGGCCACCAGTTCCAGGGTCCGCTCCGTCACCCGTGTTTCCAGTTCTTCATTGGCTTTTGACAGCTTTTCTTCAGCGAGTTTCCGATAAGTGATGTCTGAAAAAGAGCCCATCATGCATATGGGGCGGTTATCGGCGTCCGTCACCATATTGCCGGCAAACAGTACAATGATCGTGGAACCGTCTTTTTTAACGCCCTCAATCTCGCCATACCAGATTCCCTGGTCTAAAATTTTTTCAAATATGATTTCAGCCGTTTTCTGATCTTTGGCAAAACTGGTGGCGGAGCGCCCCAGCACAGCTTTAGGATCACCATCCCCCCACATGTCCAGAAACGCCTGGTTGACATACGTGATATTGCCCAGGAGGTCCGCGATCACAATGGCGTCGATGGAGGAGGCAATGGCGAACTCCTTGATCCTGAGTTCCTCTTCCATTTTTTTGCGGTCCGTGATGTCGATAAAGGAATCCATGGTGCAGATCGGCTCTCCCTTATCGTTGTAGACAATATTGGCGGACAGATGGACAATAATCGGGGAACCGTCTTTGCGCCTGCCCCGGACTTCCCCTTCCCAGCTTCCGTGTTCCAGGACCGCGCACATGATTTTGAGGGCTTCTGCATGGGATTCGGCAAATTCAAGGGAGGAGCGGCCGAGAACTTCCGAGGGATGGCCTGCGCCCCACATTTTCAGGGCTGCCTCATTGACATAGGTGATGTTTCCGGCCAGGTCCCCGATACCGATGCCCTGGACGGATGAGGCAATGGCGAACTCCTTGATCCTGAGTTCCTCTTCCATTTTTTTGCGGTCCGTGATGTCCACAAAGGAATCCATGATGCAGATGGGTTCGCCGTCGTCATTATAGACAATATTGGCTGACAGATGGACGAATATGGGGGAACCGTCTTTGCGTTTGCCTTCTATTTCCCCTTCCCAGCTTCCATTTTCCAGTAATTCGAGCATGCCCCGTATGGCCTGCTCCTGAGATTTGGCAAATTCGAGGGAAGATCGGCCGATAACTTCCGAAGGGTGGGCGGCCCCCCACATGCGCAAGGCTGCATCATTTATATATACGATTTTCCCCTCCAGATCCCCGATGCCGATGCCTTGTATGGAAGACGCAATGGCCCGGTCCTTGATCAGCAGTTGATCATAGATATCCCGGTCTTTGAGGGGAAGATTCGGCTGGTGTTTAATGCGGTGTTTAACATCCTGGGGAGTGTCCGTCATTTTTTGACTCCTTTGTGCCGGCTGGGTAAAAATCGACGTATTCAATTAAAGAATGGTTTAATGCCCATTGTTTTGTCAGTTGAAATACCCTGTGTTTTTGGGTGTCCAGATGCCCGCAGTGTCCGCTCGGAGAGATGAATTCCAGGGATTTTTCACAGGTGAGGGCATCATGCAGCACCTGGGCTGTCTCCGGGGCATCCACCTGATCTTCCCGGCCATGGATCACCAGGGTCGGGATGGAAATCCGGTGGACCTGGGTAATGGTATCCACAAAAGCGCATGGCGCGGCCCCGGGCAGGGGGAACGCAGCATAAGCGTCGATCATTCTGGGATTGGAAACAATTCCTTGATTGACGGTCGGATCACAGGCCACATGGGCGGTTTTCAGCAAATGGACCAGATTCAGCCGCAGGTCTTTGCCGGTCATTCGTTTTTTCATTTTTCCGATAAGGTTCAGGGCTTTAAACGACAATGTGTCCCATACCCCCAGATAATTGCGGACCGTGGCGTCAAGGGTGATCAGTGCTTTGAGCCTGGGTTCCGCAAGTGCGGCTTCCAGAACCGCTGTGCCCCCGGAAGAAAATCCGAAAGCCCCGATGCGGCGGCTGTCAATCTCCGGCTGATGTTCCACAAAATCAATCGCTGAACGGATGGCCTGAACCCATAATTCGATGTTGATATGAAACCGCTCGCCGAAACTGTCCCCGTGTCCGGGCATGTCCGGAACCACAGCGGCAATCCCGTCCTGGCTTAAGCTCTCAGCCATCTCATAAAAGTTTTCCTTGTATTCAAAGGCCCCGTGACACAGGATGAGACAGGGGCAGGGGGCAGGGCCATCCGGCGTAAACAAAGCCCCGGCCAAGGTTTGCGATTGGCAGGGGATAACGATGGATTTGAAGTTCATGGCGGCTCCGGAATAAGGCTCCAAGTTCAGGTTAATCATTAATTAAACAACCTACCTCACCACCGCCCCCCCCGGAATACCGCCGGTCGAAGGCGCTATCACAACAGACGCCTCATCCGTGACGGCGGCCAGCAGCATGCCCTGGGATTGGACGCCCATGAGTTTGGCGGGCTTTAAATTCGCCACCACAATAATCTGCTTGCCGGTAATCTCTTCCGGTGAATAGCTTTTGGCGATGCCCGCGACAATGATTCGTTTTTCCGCGCCTAAATCCACGGTTAGTTTTAGCAGTTTATTGGCCTTGGGGATGTTTTCCGCATGAATCACCGTCCCCACCCGAAGATCCAGTTTGGTGACGTCCTCAAAAGAAATTTCCGGCTTTAAATTGAGCGCCGGCTTTGATTCAGCCGATTGGGCCAGAGTTTCAACAGGTTTTTTAATTTCAATGCGGGGGAACAGGGTCACGGGTTTGGGAAGCAGCGCGCCGGGAACAAAAGTGCCCCATTGTTTGATTTGGTCAAGAGAGATCAGGGCGTTTTCTTCGCTGATGCCCAGATGTTGCTGCATGGTCCGGGAGGTCTGGGGCATGATGGGAAAAATCAGTCCCGCAATCACCCGCAGGCCTTCGATCAGATTCACCATGACATCCGCGAGCCGCTCTTTGGCTTTTTTATCATCTGTTTTGGCCAGATCCCAGGGTGCGTTGGTCACCACATATTTGTTCATTGTGGATATCAGATCCCACACCGCCACAATGGCTTTATGAAACGCGAAACCAGCCATTTCCGTTTTAAACGTTTCGATGGTGTGACGGGATATTTCAAATAAATCGGCGGTTTCTCCGTTTTGGACATTCGCTGCGATTTCGGGAACGCATCCATTAAAATATTTATGGACCATGGCCAGTACCCGGGAAAAAAGATTGCCCAGATCATTGGCCAGATCCGAATTGATGCGTTCGATCATCAGGGATTCGGAAAAGTTCGAATCCAGGCCGAACACCATTTCCCGCATGAGGAAATACCGGATGGCGTCAACCCCGTAGGTGGATTGCAGATAATAGGGGTCCACCACATTGCCAAGGGATTTGGACATTTTGCTCTCATCGATATTCCAATACCCATGTACGTAAAGATGCCGGTAGGGTTCAATGCCGGCGGCTTTGAGCATAATCGGCCAGTAAATGCCGTGGGGTTTTAAAATGTCTTTTGCGACAATATGCCGGGCCTGGGGCCAGAATCGCTGAAAATTCTCCCCATCCGGATAGCCCAGGGCGGAAATATAATTGATGAGGGCGTCAAACCACACATAGGTGACGTAGTTGTCGTCAAAGGGCAGGGTAATGCCCCATTCCAGGCGCGATTTGGGGCGGGAGATGCAGAGATCCTCCAGGGGCTCGCGCAGAAATGCCAGGGTCTCGTTGCGGTATCGTTCGGGCTGGATAAAATCCGGGTGCGTCTGTATGTGATCGATCAGCCAGTTCTGATACCGGCTCATTTTAAAAAAATAATTGGATTCTTTAATGATTTCCGGCTCAATACCGTGATCCGGGCATTTGCCATTCACCAGCTCCCGCTCCGTATAAAAACGTTCGCATCCGAAGCAGTAAAGACCTTCATATTCGCTGAAATAAATGTCTCCGGAATCAAAAATTTTTTGAAGAATCTGCAGAACCACCGTCACATGGGCAGGGCTTGTGGTTCGGATGAACTGATCGTTGTTGATATGAAACAGGGGCCAAAGGTCGCGGAACAGGCGGCTGATGCGGTCGGCGTATTCGCGTGGCGATAGTTTTTCTTTTTCAGCGGCTTTGACGATTTTATCGCCGTGCTCATCGGTGCCGGTCAGGAAAAACGTGTCCTCTCCCAGCATGGCATGGAAACGGCAGGCCACGTCAGCGGAAACGGTGGTATAGGCATGACCCAGATGGGGCTTGGCGTTCACATAATAAATAGGGGTAGTAATATAAAAAGGAGGTGCCATTGTGTTTTAACTTATTCCTTCCGTTGGTCTTTAATTTCTTTCGTCTCTTTTGTTTCTTTTTTTTCATAAACATCATTTTCAAATGTCAGGCAGCACATCAATCGTCCGCAGACCCCGGATATTTTGGTCGGGTTTAAGGACAATCCCTGATGTTTGGCCATGCGGATCGACACAGGATCAAATTTTGTCAGAAAAGCCGAGCAGCAGAGTTCCCGGCCGCACCGGCCGATTCCGCCGCACATTTTCGCCTGATTGCGGATGCCGACCTGACGCATTTCAATTTTCGCCCGGAATTCCTTGACCAGCAGTTTCACCAGCTTCCTGAAATCCACCCTGCCGTCAGCGGTAAAGAAAAAGGTTAATTTGGTGCCGTCAAAATTGCTTTCCGTGCGGAACAGATTCATGCCCAGTTGCAGTTCCCGTATGCATTGCCGGCAAAAATCGAATGCACTTTTTTCGATGTCGGCATTTTTTTTCATCTGATCGCAATCTGCTTCCGTGGCCTGACGATACACCCGTTTTAAAGGGGGCGCGCCTTCTTTTTTTTCAATCTCTTTCGGGGGCGTGGCCACTGTGCCGAATTCCATGCCGTTTTCGGTTTCCACGATCACATGATCGCCTGTCTGTAATATAAAGGTGCCGCAGCAGAAATCATAGATTTTGCCTGCTGTTTTAAACCTCACACCGACACTGTTTTCCATATATGTCAACTTCCTTTAGAAAGCGTGATGATGAGCGCATCCAGGGTGAGCCGCAAATTGGCATTGGATTTAATGTCACGCTCAGCTTGTTCGATGGCTTTAAATTTGATGACCAGGGAATCGGGTGTTGTGCTGCGTGCGGCGGTCTGAAGCTGATCCAATAAATCCCGGTTGATTATTTTTTCAGGCCGGCAGCGATAAACCGCGATATCCCGCAGCCAGTTTTTCATTATTTCAAATGCGGCGGAAACCCAATCCTTGTTTTTTGACAGTGTTTCGGCAAGGGCAAGGCATCCGCTGACTGAACGTGACGGCAGCGCTTCCATTTCACTGATGAGCCAGTTTCGTTTATTCATCCAACGGGCATGGGCCATGGAATCGGCGCAGATCCGGCTGCCGCGGGCCATTGACGCGATGACGGCCGCTTCAGCAGGCGCCATCTGATACTGGTCCACCAGATAAGTTTCGAGAGATTTTCGATGGATCGGGTTAAATCGAATCTGCTGGCATCTGGAAACAATGGTCGGCAGCATATCCGATGCCTGCAGGGCGGTCAGGATAAACAGGGTATGGTCCGGCGGTTCCTCAAGCGTTTTTAACAGTGTGTTCGCAGCTTCCGTGTTGAATTTATGCGTGTCCCTGATAATCGCCACCCGTTTTGACGCCTCATAGGGCTTCAGGGTCAGCCTGTCGCTGAGCGCGCGTATCTGGTCCACTTTAATCATGTCCCCTGCCGGTTCTATAAAAATAATATCCGGGTGATGTCCGGATAGTATTTTTTTGCAGGATCGGCACTGGCCGCAGGGATCCATCGCCAGCGGAGGGAAACTCCTCCCGGAAGCCTGGGCCGGGAACAGTTTCAGCTCCAGGCAATTGCATGCCATGGCGAACGCCATGGCAGCCGTCTTTTTTCCAATTCCTTCTAATCCGGTGAAAAGGAGGGCATGGGGGAGATTGCCGCTGGAAAGCATTGCGGTTAATAGCCGGACAGGCCGCGCCTGGTCAATCAGGGATGCAAAGCCGGTCTCGGGTTTTTCTATAGAATGCACCGTGTTTTTTTATTTGTTGACGCGTTCCCGGAGTTCTTTTCCGCACTTAAAAAAAGGAAGCCTCTTGGGACTGATCTGGACTTTTTCGCCGGTTTTTGGGTTGCGCCCGATATAACTTTTATAATTTTTGACATAAAAGCTGCAAAGGCCTCTGATTTCGATGCGTTCCTGTTTGATGAGCGCTTCGGACATGGAATCAAAGAATATCTGTACAATTTTAGCAGCTTCGGATTTGGAAATATCAGCTTCTTTTTTTAAAGCCGAAATCAGTTCAAGTTTGTTCATTACGCCTCCTGTAATTTCCGTGGAATCAAAAAATGGTGATATGTCCCTTGTTTAAATACAAATTTATAAAAAGTCAAGGAGTTATGTTTAATATTTTTGGATGTGGCCGGCGTGGGTTTTATGACGCCACAAATCCTTAAGTGATGAATAACTTTTTGTATTTTTTATATGAATAATCATCTTACAAACTGCTTCCCATTTCCGTAAGACCGTTTAAACCAATCATGAACCCGATTTTCCGGTCATTGATTTCATGTTTATATGAAAGTTCAACAGACCAGCACTGGGCTTGATAATGGCATCCGATCACGGTTTCAATACTTTGACCGGTTTCGATATTTCTTTCATAATTGCCGAACAAACCGATGCTTCTGGTGATACTTTTGAGCCAGCCGAGACAGAGGGACTGAATATGGTTCTGGTTCTGATCCTGGATCTGTTCCTGATCCTGGGTGTACCGGTGTTCAACCAGCAGAAAATCGCCGCTGTCGCTGCTGAGCCGGGCATTGATGTTATGGGAGACGAACCGGCCGATATCGTGGTTCCATTCCGAATCCGCATGAAGGGTCAGCAGTTTGGCGGGTTCGATGTCAAGTTCCGCGTACAATGGTGTATAGGGTTTTTCGCCGGGTTCGTCTGCTTTTCGAAAATCATAAGATTGCGAAAGCAGAAACCGCAAGAACTGATGGTAGGGATCGCTGTCCGGCATTACGGCAGGCGCGGTTGCGGAAAAGCCGTCAGATTTGGGCTTCGGGGTGTGCCGTTTGGATATCAGGAAATTTGTCAATGAAAAGGTGGTGAGATTTTCCGGCTCGATCCGGTCCGTATCCGTGAAGAGAGGGTATTCGGACTGATCAATGTCCGGAATGTAGCTGTGTTCAAGCCTCGGTGTGATGGTGTGTTTGATTTTGTCCACGGTTTCAGTCTGTATTTGAAACACCTGGAACAGGTCTGTGGACAAATCGGCTTTCAGGTCATACAGTTCCCGATGTTTGTAATCCTCATAGAGCGCATCATCTGTTGCATTAATGGTTGCCGGGTCCGTGTACCATGCGGTTTGCCGGAATCCCGCGGAAGGTTCAAACGCAAAATAATTTTGGTAATGCAGGGGCAGATACAGCCGCGGGTGGATATCCATCTTTTGTCCGGTATCCCCGTCCTGTCTGAAAAAATTGGTATATTCGGAGCTCATGCCCACAAGGAACCGGTCATTGAGTACCGGTTGCTTTATGGCGTCAAAAGTGACGCCGGGCAGTTGCTGCAAGGTGTCATTGGCGGATCCCTGACGACGCTTCACGACATCGTCATACCAGAGCATTTCAGCATTGACACTGTACTCGGTCCATATCCTGGAAAATGTCAGGGCGTTTTCCCTGACCGGATCATTCTCATCATCTATATCCCGCCCGAACTGGTTGTTAAAATAATCTTTTGTTTCATTGAACCCGGTATAGCCGTCTGAAAACTCGTGGAGATAATCCTGATCGCTGACAATATCCAGATCCAGGGATGCCTTGACATCTCCGGGCAGGGCCTGGTCAAGTTTTGTCCGGAACCAGTACCGGTCCGAATTGGTCCTCAACCAGGGGTCACCCGAATACCCCCAGTCCCCGGTGCCGTCATCCACCTGCCGGTCATTTAAGGAATCGATCATGAGGGTGCCTTTGGACTGCCGGCTTACGGTGTAACGATACTCTCCCCCGATTTTTTCGCCTCTCTCCTGAAGATGGTTATAGTAGACCGTCGCATCGGAACTCTGGTTGATGGCCCAGTATAAAGGCTGGGTTACTTCAACGCCGTTTCGGGAGGAAAACCCAACCTGGGGGGTCAGCAGTCCGGTCTGGCGTTTGATTTTCACCGGGAAAAACACATAGGGGAGATACAGAACCGGCATGTCTTTGACCCGGAACGCCGCGTTTTTAACCCATCCGTATCCTTCAATGGTGACATCCAGATCCTGGCCGGTAATCCGCCATGGCGGACGTTCCCCGTCACAGGATGTCAGGCTGGCGTTTTTGATCTCATAGGTGTTTTCTCCGGTTTTATGGATCTCGTCACCTTTGATTATAAAATGATTTTTTTCAATAAATATGGTCCCTTGCCGGATGACGCCAATGCCGGTTTGCAGGTTTATTTCAATCTCATCGCCCCGAAGGGTGTCGTTTCCCGTTGTCAGCAGAATGTTGCCGGTGGAAAAAGCCTCCATAGTCGTTTGATTATACTGGATCAAATCCCCGGTCAGGGTCTTGCCGTCTTTGACGATGCGAACATCGCCCGTGGCGGTGTAAACATTTGTTTTGTTGTTGTAAATGATTTTTTTGGCGCTGATATGCCAGGGGGTTCCGGTATCCGCTGTTTTTTTAAGCACATTCTCGCCCTCGAAGGCGCCTGCTGGATATGGCCCAGGCACAAGAAAAAAGAAAACGGCAAGAATCGCAAGGAAGCCTCTGATGCCTGCCTGAATATGATGTCCGGAAACCGCCATGGAAAAAACGCGCATCTTAAATTTAAGGTTGTGACCCGAAAAGACAAATAAAAAAAGAATAATACCTTGAAGACCCTATCGATTTCCAGTATAAAAACCTGAACATTGAAAAAAAGTCAAGGATTATAAGGTTATACGGCATTCATGGAATATTTGTAAATCAGGCGCTGCATGTGATGAAAAAAATTTATGTCAACCAGATAGAACCCGGCGAAATTGTGGATGATGTGTTTATATTATCCGAAAAAATCCTTGCCCGGAAAAAGGACGGGGGCCATTATTTAAATGTTGTGCTGGCGGATAAAACCGGAAATGTCAAAGGGGTCGCCTGGGACCAGGTGGATCAGATCAAAGACCGGGCGGTGAAAGGGGATTTTGTCCGTGTGAAAGGCACGGCCGGTGAATATCGGGGCGCGTTGCAACTGATTGTCAAATCCCTGGAAGCGGTTGCACCGGATGCGGTGGACACAGCGGATTTCATTGCCGCCACCCCAAGAAATATTGATAAGATGATCGCACAGCTCAAGGACATTGCGGAAACCGTCCAAACGGCTTATTTAAAGGATTTGTTGAACCGTTTTTTTGATGACGTCCAATGGGTTGAAAAATTTAAAAAAGCGCCCGCGGCCAAAATGATGCATCACGCCTATATCGGCGGGCTCTTGGAACATACCCTGTCCCTGGCCGTTCTGGTTAACCGGGTGGCGGACCATTACAGCGGCATTGACCGGGATCTGCTCATGACCGGCGCCATACTCCATGATATCGGCAAAATTGAAGAATTTGAATACGCTACCCGTATCGATTATTCCGATGCCGGGCGTCTGGTCAACCATATTGTCATCGGACTTGAAATGATCGGGAAAAAAATCAATGAGGTGGAAAATTTCCCGGAAAATGCGGCATTGCTCTTAAAACACCTGATTGTGAGCCATCACGGCTCACGCGAGTTCGGCTCCCCGGAACCGCCCAAAACACTGGAAGGACTCCTTCTGAATTATCTGGATGAGATTGATTCAAAAATCAACGGCATCCGGGAGTTTATGGAATCCCAGGAAACCGATGACAACTGGACCGCCTATCACAAGCCCATGGAGCGCTATTTTTATAAAGGGCATCTGAAATAAATGTTGATCACACTTGAAGGTATTGAAGGCTCCGGCAAGACGACCCAGATCGGCCATATGGCCGAATATTTCAGGGGCAACGGCCATGATTGCGTGATCACCAAGGAGCCCGGCGGCACCGGGATCGGGGAAAAAATCCGGGCGATCCTGTTAAACCCCGGAAATCATGCCATGGATCCGCTCACGGAGCTTTTGCTGTATGCCGCGGACCGTGCCCAGCATATCCATGAGATGATCACCCCGATGATGGCGGCCGGAAAAGTGGTGATATGCGACCGGTTCCATGATTCCACCACCGTGTATCAGGGGTTTGCCCGGGGGCTGGACCTGGATCTGATCCGGCGGCTGAACCGGCTGGTGATGGGGGATCTGTTGCCGGACATGACAGTTGTTCTGGATCTTCCGCCGGAACTCGGGTTGAAACGGGCGTGGAAACAGATAAAGAGCGGCTCCAGGGATGAGGCGGAAACCCGGTTTGAGAATGAAAAGCTTCAATTCCATGAGAAAGTCAGAAACGGCTATCTGGCCCTTGCCAAGCAGGAGCCGGAACGGTTTGTGGTGGTGGATGCCGCAGAAGACCCGGACCGGGTCAGGGCCGCGATCAAGGAAAGATTAATGGCACTGGTCAATTCAAGTAAAATGGGTACAAGATAGAAGGATAATGAGATGCCGCATTCGATTTTAGATGCCATCGGCAATACGCCGCTGGTTGAGATAAAACACTTAAATCCCAACCCAAAGGTTAAAATCCTGGCCAAGATTGAATATGTGAACCCCGGCGGTTCCATCAAAGACCGGCCGGCCCTGGCCATGATTGAGGATGGGGAAAAATCAGGCCGTTTGACCCGGGATAAGATTGTTATTGAAGCCACCTCCGGCAACACCGGCATCGGCCTGGCCATGGTGTGCGCCATTAAGGGATACCGGCTGCTGCTGGCCATGTCCGAAGCCGTCAGCATCGAACGCCGGAAAATACTGGCGGCCAGGGGTGCGGAAATCATGCTGACCCCCGGTCATCTGGGCACGGACGGCGCCATTGAGGAAGTCTACCGTATCGTCCGGGAAGACCCGGACCGGTATTTCATGACCGACCAGTACAATAACCCGGCCAACTGGAGAGCCCATTATGCCGGCACGGCCGAAGAAATCATCAATCAGACCGGCGGTCAAATTTCGGCATTTGTCGCCACCATCGGCACCACCGGCACGGTGATCGGGGTGGCGAAACGGTTCCGGGAATATAACCCGAATATTAAAATTATCGCCGTGGAACCTTATCTGGGCCATAAAATCCAGGGCTTGAAAAACCTCAAGGAAGCCTACCGGCCCGAAATATTTGATAAGCACGTGCTGGATGAAGTGGTCAATATAGAGGATGAGGCAGCCTTTGAAATGACCCGCCGCCTGGGTAAAGAGGAAGGCCTTTTTGTCGGCATGAGCAGCGGCGCGGCCATGGTCATCGCAGCAAAGCAGGCCGAAAAAATGGAAGCGGGCACGGTGGTGGTGATTTTCCCTGACAGCGGGGAACGGTATCTGAGCACGCCCCTGTTCGCCGTCAAACAGAAAGTGGACCTTCATTTGTTCAACACCATGAGCCGGTCCAAGGAGCCCTTCGAGCCGATTGCCCAGGGTCGGGTGTCGGTGTATTCCTGCGGTCCCACTGCGGATTCCCGGTTGAACATCGAACATTGCCGCCGGTTTGTGTTTTCAGACATGCTCTGCCGTTATCTGGAGTTCCGGGGTCACGCCGTCACCCATATCATGAACATTACGGACTATGATGACAAGACCATTCAGGGCTCGGAGTCGGCCGGCGAACCCCTTGCCGATTTCACACGGAAATATATCGACCTGTTTGAGCAGGATCTCGACCGGTTGCGGATCAAACCCGCTGAAAAATACCCCCGGGCCAGCGACCACATCAGTGATATGGTGGATCTGGTTAAAAAACTCATGGACAAAGGCGTGGCCTATGAGAAACTCCGGTCCCTGTATTTTAATATCGGCAGCTTTTCGGAATACGGCAAGCTGTCCGGCATTGATCTGAATAAAATAAAGCTCGGCGCCACCGTCGATCTGGATGAATACGAGAAAAACAATCCCAGGGATTTCACCCTCATGAAACGGGCGAAGCTCTCGGAATTGAAGCGGGGGATTTATGTGAAAACCGAATGGGGCAATGTCCGGCCGTCCTGGCATGTGCAGTGCGCCGCCATGTCCATGAAGTATCTGGGCGAATCCTATGATATTCATACCAGCAGCCGGGATCTGGTGTTCCCTCATCACGAAAATGAACTGGCCATTGCCAGGGCGGTGACCGGCAAACCCTTGGCCAGATACTGGATGCATTGCGAACGTGTCTCCCTGGAAGAAAAACCGACGGATGGCGAAAAACAGACCCTGCCGACCTTGGAGGAACTGATCAACGAGGGGTTTACCCCAAGGGAAGTCCGTTTCTGGCTCGTGTCCAACCATTACCGAAAACCCCTGATATTTTCAAAAACCCGGCTGCTGATTCAGGCCCGCAGTTCGATAAAGCGCATTGACGCCTGCGTTCACGCCCTTGTGGATGTCGCAGGGGAAAAAGATTCAGGAAATGAAAAAGGCGCAAAAACCGACAGCCCTGAAATCGATCAGCTCGCCTACGATATACGCCAGGGATTCATCTCCGCCATGGACGATGATTTGAATTTCCCCAGGGCTCTGGTGGATATTTTTACTGCCATTAAAAAAATTAATATTCTGATCTCTGAAAAACAGATCGATGCGAACAAGGCAGCGAAATTGCTCAATGCATTTCAAAACATTGATGAGGTGATCCGGATATTTGATTTCAATCCCAGGCGGATTGACCCCTGCTTTCTTGATCTGATGCATCAAAGGGACGCTGCCCGCAATGCAGGGGATTATGAAAAAGCGGACCTGATCCGGGAGACCTTGCGGGCAAGCGGGGTGGATGTGCAGGATGAAAAAATTTGATTCTTAACAGGATGTTATTGAAATCATGAAACCAGTCTATTTTCCGTTTACCTATATTCCCGAACCGGTCGCAAGGCAGTTGGAACAATTGTTCGGGCCCACCATCGTGTACCGGCCGATACCGGCCGATTTTCCTGAAGCCATGCGCCGATTACAGGCGGACGGCTGCATCGACTTGCGGATTCCTTATCCGGAAGAGGGGGATCGTCTGGTTCAATCCTGCCGGGAATTTAAAACATGGGGAGGGCAGCATTACGGCGACGGGGCGTCTTTGAAAAAGGCTTTCAGTGAGGGATTTTATAACCAGTCTTTTACCGCCCAGATCCGGTCGGACATATTAAAACATGATAAGGCGGTTGACGTTTCTCCTGATCCTGTGTTCGCCGCCCGTCTGTTTCTGCTCATGGCCCAGGAGCTGGACACGCAGCAGTATGATCTGGATCGGGAACTGGCGCTGTCAATGGCTGCCGAGCGGGAGTTGTTCGCCCGCATGAACGGACAGGAAAGTATTCCGGATTCACCCGGTGAACACCAAAAAAATACGGATTATGGTTCGGTGATGACTGCC
This sequence comes from Desulfosalsimonadaceae bacterium, assembly GCA_049297455.1. Taxonomy (GTDB): domain Bacteria; phylum Desulfobacterota; class Desulfobacteria; order Desulfobacterales; family Desulfosalsimonadaceae; genus SURF-3. The sequence continues at coordinate 23,641 of JBAQUK010000084.1, forward strand.
GCCCGGCTGTCCGCCTGGTCGCATTTATTTTATAAAGACGCGCCGGAATCCTGTTTTTTGGTCACAAACAGCCGGGCGTCCGTGGACCAGATGATGGAATCGTTTCCGAATATCCGGCAAGTGGCCCGATTCGAAGACATTCCATGCGATCTGAGCCAGTCACAGCGGAACGAACTGGCCCAATTTCTGGCGTCTCTGCGCCATTCCCCGGATGCAGGGGATGAAATCATTGCCTCTCCCGAATTAAAAGGAGCTGAAACCGCCGCCCGGATCCATTTGACGCTTTATCTCCTGCCTCATGCCGGGCCGACAGAGATATTTTCGGTATTGTCTCATGCCGGTGATGCCGGTCAAATCGCCGCCCGCGCCCAATTGAATACCATCATCGCATTGTGTGAAGGTTGATGCCTTAAGTATGGAGTTGACTTCAAGCCGATTTTTGTATAATTGTTGCCGACTGAATTTTGCGCATTAATGATATATGGGTCTGTTAGATTTGGAAGATCTGGTGGATTAGGGAGTTTGGGGGATTCATGGACTTTTTTTTCCTGTCGATACTGATGATGGTAGCCGGGAGCGTTTTTTGTCTCGTCATCCATAGGCAGTTTATATTGATGAAGACAGTGGGCGTGCTGGCCATCAGCGCCGGGTGTCTGATCGGGCTGATCAACAGCCTGATCCAGTTATTCCGTCCGGGAACGGATGCGGTTGCCGTCAACTACCTGCATGCTTTTTCCCTTTCCTTTGCCATCGACGGTTTATCGGCTTTTTTCCTTGTCGCCATTTATTTTGTTTCCTTTTTATCAGTTATATACAGTTTCCATTACCTGAGTTCACCCGAAAAATCCCTGCGGGCCGCTTTGAGCTATCTGTTCTTCAGTCTGCTGATTGCAGCCATGGCCCTGGTCGTGACCGCAGCCAATATGATCACCTTCATGCTTTTCTGGGAAATTATGTCCCTGTCCTCCTTTTTTCTGGTGATCTATGATTATCAGAAACCCGAAAACCGCAAGGCCGGGTATCTGTATTTTATTTTTTCCCATGTGGGAGCCATGGGCATTCTGGCGGCATTCGGGCTGATTTACGGTTTTTCCGGCAGCTTCGGGTTTGACGGTGCGGCCATGCTGCCGGCGACGGTTAAAATCATCGTATTTGTTCTGGCATTCGCCGGATTCGGATCAAAAGCCGGCGTATTCCCTTTCCACGTCTGGCTGCCCCATGCCCATCCGGCCGCACCGAGCCATATATCTGCCGTCATGTCCGGGGTGATGATAAAAACCGGGATTTACGGCATCCTTCGCATGTATGCCGCGCTGAATTACCATGTCCCCCTGTTTGGTGAAATACTGGTGATCGCCGGCATGGTTTCCGGAATCCTCGGTGTCGTGTATGCCCTTGGTCAGCAGGATATCAAGCGTCTGCTGGCGTATTCCAGTATTGAGAATATGGGAATCATTCTCATGGGTCTGGGCATCGGCATGATGGGCGTATCATTCGGCAATCCCCTGATGGCCGTTCTGGGTTTTGCCGGGGGGCTGCTTCATGTGATGAACCATGCGATTTTCAAGTCCCTCCTGTTCATGGGCGCCGGAATCGTCATCAAGAGGACCGGTACCGGCTCCATTGATGCTTTGGGGGGGCTCATGAAGAAAATGCGAGTCACCGGAATCACGTTCCTGGCCGGATCGCTGGCGATTTCCGGGTTGCCGCCGTTGAACGGGTTTGTGGGGGAATTCTTTATTTACCTGGGCGCATTTAAAGGGGTGGGTCTCGACAAATTATCCTTTATTCTGAGCCTGATGGCGATTGTCAGTCTGGCGGTGATCGGCGGTCTGGCCCTGGCCTGTTTCACCAAGGTCATGGGGGTGGTTTTTCAGGGGGAACCCAGAAGCGAGGGGGCCGCGGGCGCTGACGAAAAGGGCCCCATGATGCTGGTTCCCATGGCCGTCCTGGCGTTTGCCTGCGCCATTATCGGTATTTTTCCGAATGTTTTTTTTCTTATGGCCCTTCGCGGGATTTCAGCCCTGAATCTGGGATACGGCTCCATCCCCGTTTCACCGTTTATGCGGATGACCGAAAATATTACCCAGTCGGCGGCCGTCTTTTTGATGGTTGTGTTTTGCGTTCTGGTCTTTCGCTATTTCCTCTACCGGGGCAAACCGGTTACCCAGGCCGGCACCTGGGGGTGTGGCTTCACCCGGCCGACGGTTAAAATGCAATATACAGGTGCTTCCTATGTGCGGCCGATCATCGATTTTTTCAAGCCGGTGGCATCTCTGAACGAGGATCATCCGGCGGTCCGGGGGGTATTCCCGGCCAAAACCCATTACAGCAGTCAGGTTATCGATTTTGCCGAGCGGTATATGGAGGGCGTCATTGTGCGTCCGGTGCTGGTCTTCTTTGATAAACTGAGATGGATTCAGCAAGGGGATATTCATCCGTATATCGGCTTTATTCTGCTGGCTATAGTGGTGCTTTTGTTTTTTGTTTAAGCTGGCTTCGCAAAAAGTCCAACTTCTGCGTTGCGCTGCATCCTTCGCTTCTTCAAAGTACGAAAAGTACTTATCAGCGCTCAGGATTTGCGCGCCTTGAATTTGAAGCTTTTTGCTTTGCCATCCAAATTTTGACTTTTTATGAGATCATCAAGTACCGGTTGCGGGGAAGGGCATGTTACACTTCATACGATTGAAACCAATAAGCGGGACGGATATATGATTGAATCAATCATTCTCTGGATACTGGCGATTCTCCTGTCGCCTTTTTATGCAGCGGTCATCTTGAAGGTCAAAGCGTTTTTCGGCGGCAAGAAAGGGCCGCCCCTGTTCATCCATTATTATACCTTGGGCAAGCTGTTTAAAAAGGGGTCGGTTTACAGCACCAGCACCACGTTTATATTTAAAATGGGGCCTATTGTTTCCTTGTGCGCCGTACTGATGGCGCTTCTTTTCTTGCCCATCGCCGGCCGGTCGCCGGTTCTTTCATTTAACGGCGATGTGATTTTAATTTTGTATGTGCTGGGGCTGGGACGGTTTTTTACCATCGCAGCTGCCATGGACACCGCATCCCCTTTCGAGGGCATGGGGGCGGCAAGAGAAGCCTGTTTTCCCATTATCTGCGAAGCCGGCATGTTTATGATCCTCATCCTGTTTTTCCAACTGACCGGAGAACTTTCCCTGGCTGCCTATTTTACCGGCATCCAGACGGCTGGCCTCTGGCAGGTGGCCGGTGCGCCGCTGCTGTTTGTGGTGATGGCTTTTTTCATCATCCTGCTTACGGAAAATTCCCGGGTTCCGGTGGATGATCCGGCAACCCATCTGGAACTCACCATGATCCATGAAGTCATGGTGCTGGACCACAGTGGTCCGGACTTCGCCCTGATTGAGCTGGGCGCCTTTATCAAACTGTTTTTTTATTCCACCTTTGTGGCAAGATTGATTTGTCCTGTTGCGGTAGCCAACCCGGTGGTGAATTTTGGGTTGTTCGGCGCGGCGCTATTGGGGGTGTATGCGGTCACGGGCGTTACCGAATCGGTGATGGCCCGGTTCCGGATGGACAGAGTCTCCCGATTTGTCCTGACATCCTTTGCCCTCGCGTTTTTTGCCACCGTCATCACGCTGGAGTTTGTAAAATGATGCATCCTGTTGATGTCCTTCTGGTTCTTGTGCTGCTGTCGGTTCTTTTTGCCTTCTCGTCCAGCCGCTTGCCCGTATTGATCCGGATTCTGGCCTTTCAGGGAGTGGTTGTCTCGATTGTACCGTTTTTTCTGGAACAGGAAATGACCATGGGCGGCATGGTGTTCACAATGGTGACTCTTGGCATCCGGGGGATCATTATTCCCTGGAGCATGTATTCCATGATAAAAAAGATGGGCATTAAACGGGGAATAGAGACGATTGTAGGATATAAAGCCTCCGTATTCGCCAGTCTGCTGCTGATCGTCGCAGCGCCGATCCTGAGTCAGAAATTCAACCTGACCGCTGTAAGCGGGGGCACGCTGATTACCTCCACCGCCATCACCCTTGTGGTGGCCGGCATGTTCCTTCTCATGGCCCGCAGAAACGCCCTCGCCATGGTTCTCGGCTATATCATGATGGAAAACGGCATTTACCTGATTGGGACCGCCTTATCCGCCGACGCCCAGCATATCGTGGAATTCGGTATTCTTCTGGATGTGTTGGCCGGTGTGATGATCATGGCCATTATGCTTCAAAGCATCAACCAGAAATATGATAATCTGGATACGGCGCAGCTCAGAAAGTTAAAGGAATAGGTTGGTTATGCTTGAAATCATTTTTCTGGTTCCGTTTATCGCCGCTTTGGCGGTGTTTTTTCTTCCCGTAAAAGCGGGGCGGATGCTGCTGGTTCTCACGGGGATCATTCACCTGTTCCTGACGGTCACGGTGTGGATATACCGTCCGGCGGCGATGTTTCCGGACTATTTCGCCGTGTCGCCCGAGGGACTGTTATCCCGGCTCGTCATATCCCTGCTCTTTTTTTTGATCTCCATCTACACCTCGGAATATCTTAAACAGTCTCATATCCAGCACGAAAAAATTTTTACCGGCTCTATGCTCCTGTTTCTGTCCACCATGACCATGGTCACGCTTTCAGACCATATCATGGTGATGTGGATCGCCATAGAGGCTACCACCCTGACCAGCGCACCGCTCATATTCACCCACAGAACGGCAACCGCCCTTGAAGCGACCTGGAAATATGTGCTGATCTGTTCCGTGGGCATTGCCATGGCGCTTTTGGGGTCGGTTCTCATTACCCTGGCCATGGATGTGGGCAATGTGAATGTGACGGTTTCTTTTTCGGCTTTAACCCAAGCCGCAAAACAACTGAATCCCACATGGCTCAAGGCGGGTTTTGTTTTTATATTTGTTGGGTACGGCACAAAAATGGGACTTGCGCCCATGCATACCTGGCTGCCCGACGCGCACAGCGAGGCTCCCAGCCCGGCGTCCGCACTGTTGTCCGGCGTGTTGCTGAATTGTGCATATCTGGGCATTTTTAAAACCAATAAAATCATGGTGGCTGCGGGACTGGGCGGATTTTCCGGCATGATTTTAATGGTGTTCGGACTGATGTCGATTCTGGCCGCCGCCACGTTTATCATCAAGCAGACAGAGTATAAGCGGATGCTGGCCTATTCCAGCATCGAAAATATGGGCATCATCGCATTCGGCACCGGTATCGGCGGCATCGGTGCCTATGGCGCAATACTGTGTCTGATCCATCACAGCCTGATCAAATCCTCCCTGTTTTTGACGTCCGGAAATATACACTCCGGGTATAATAGCTGGTTCATAGACAAAATCGGGCGGCTTCCGATCCGCATGCCGAAAACATTTGTGGCGTTTTTTGCGGGGTTTGCAGGCATTTCCGGATTCCCTCCGTTTGGCATGTTTATCGGGGAACTGCTGATTATTGTCGGCGCTTTCCGGGCTGGCCATTACACCATGGCTGCCATATTTATTTTAAGTTTGTGTTTTATTTTCGCCGGGTTTTCCAATCAGATGATCAAAATGTCATTCGGTGACGTTTCGGAAGATATGGCAACCCCAATCCCTGAAAAAGCCTGTCTGGTCTGGCCGCAATATGCACTGTTGCTCACTTCCCTGGCGCTGTGCCTGTGGATGCCCGATATTCTGTATCAGACAATTATCGATGCGGCGACGGCCATGGGCGGAGGATTTTAATGACAGTCTCTTTTGTTGAAGTTTTAAACGGCACCGCGTTTCACAGGCCCCGGATTCCCCATCTGGCGTTTGGTGATTTCAGGAAACAGGCCTTGGATATTGTGGCGTCCGGCGGCAAAGTGGTTCAGTTTTTTGCTTACACGGACGGGGATGCCGATAAGCTGTTGGCTGTTTTACGGACCGACAAACTGCTGGCTGCCGGTTGCGACGCACCGGAATCCTATCCGGCGTTGAGCGGCCAGTGCGAGCCGTTTCATCTGTTTGAACGGGAGATCGCCGAGCAGTTCGGCATTCGTCCCGAAGGCCACCCCTGGCTCAAGATGGTGCGGTATCATCCCAATTACCGGGGCAAAACCGATATCTTCGGCAACGATTACAAACAGGATATTCCGGGTAACTATCCGTATTATTCCGTGGATGGTGAAGAAATCCATGAAGTGGCGGTGGGGCCTGTTCATGCGGGAGTCATCGAGCCCGGTCATTTCCGGTTCAACTGCATCGGTGAACGGGTGCTGCATCTCGAAATTCAACTGGGGTATCAGCACCGGGGCATTGAATCCATGATGCTCCGGGCGGAGCCCAAGCGCCTGCCGGTGATCGCCGACAGCATCGCCGGGGACACCACCGTCGGTCACGGGGTCAGCATGGCCCAGGCTTTTGAAGCCCTGACAGGCGGCGGATCATCCATCCTGCCGGATCCGGGGGCGAAAATAATCCGCACCATCGGGCTGGAACTGGAGCGTCTGGCCAATCATATCGGAGATTTGGGGGCGCTCTCCGGGGATGTGGCGTTTCTGCCGCCGGCCAATTATTTCGGGAGAATTCGCGGGGATTTTCTTAATATGACGCTGCTCATCTGCGGCAACCGTTTCGGCAAAGGACTGGTGCGGCCTGGAGGGGTGCGGTTTACCATTGACTCTGAGATCAGCCGGATGCTCATGGAGCGGATCAACGAATTGGAACCCCAGGTTCGGCATGTTCTGGATCTGCTGCTCCTGACCCCCAGTGTTCTGGCCCGTTTTGAAAGGTGCGGGGTGGTCAGAACCGATGACGCCGACAAGCTCGGGCTGGTGGGGCCGGCCGGCCGGGCGAGCGGGCTCAGTTATGATGCGCGCCGGTGTTTTCCAAAAGAATATTACGCCCACCTGCATTTCCCGGAAAATCCGAAATCCACCGGAGATGTGTATGCCCGGGCCAGGGTGCGGGCGGACGAGGTATTGCAGTCCATCCAGATTATCAAGTTTCTGCTTGCCCGCCCCATTGAAACCCGGTGCGTTGAGGGAGGGATTTTTGATCTCGCGCCGTCGTCTTTCGTGGTTACCGTCAACGAAGCGTGGCGCGGCGAACTTTCCCACTGCGTCATGACGGACGCCGACGGCAGGATTTTGCGATACAAGATCAAGGATCCGTCGTTTCATAACTGGAACGGCTTGGCCATGTCGCTCCGGGATACCGGCATTTCGGATTTTCCCTTGAACAACAAAAGCTTTAACCTGTCGTATTGCGGGTTTGATCTATAGCCTGACGGTGCAGGCGAAAAGTCTGGAACATTAACATATGGATTTAAAGTGAAAATACATGTTCACCACACTCAGAAACCGATTTGAACAGGGTTACCGGACATCCGCTTATCCGAAAACCCCCGTTGAACTATCGGCGCGTTACCGGGGGATGCCGCGGATTGTTCCGGATGCGCCGGCGGAAATGGCGGTACGATGCGCGGAAGCATGTCCCCAGGATGCCATTGATCCGGTGCGCCGACTGATTGATATGGGCCGGTGCGTTTTCTGCGGAACTTGTGAGCGGGTTTCACAGGGCGCGTTTGTCTCGTTTACCCGGAATTTTGAACTGTCGGTGGCGGAAAAAGGCCATCTTCTGACCGACGGTACACTGCCGGATCTGGCCCGGCACAGCCGCCAGCATTTTAAGCGACTGTTCGGCCGGTCGCTCCAGCTTCGGCAGGTGTCGGCGGCTGGCTGCAATGCCTGCGAAGCGGATTTGAATGTGCTGGCCACCCCGTTTTTTGATCTGGCCCGGTTCGGCATCAATTTTGTGGCTTCCCCGCGCCATGCGGACGGCATTGTCGTGACAGGGCCTGTTTCCCGAAATATGAAACAGGCCCTGCTGGACACTTATGAGGCGGTGCCTGCCCCCAAAGTGGTGATTGCCGTGGGAAGCTGCGCCCTAACCGGCGGGCCGTTCCGCGGCAGCCCCGAAGTTAGCGAAGGACTGGACACGCTGCTGCCGGTGGACCTGTTTATTCCCGGCTGCCCCCCCCATCCCATGACCAACCTGCACGCGCTATTGAGTTTTTTCAAATAACCTCTGCCAATGCCGGGTTACGCGCTGTCATGATTTTTTCCATCTTGAAGTTTGACGGTTGTCGCGCTAATCCGGTCTGCGCATTCTTCCACCTTCTCTTTACGGTTGAATCATAATCGTCGGATACAGCCCTTCCAGCCTTCCCTTGGGGTAGGGCTGAATGGTGTTAAAAACCATATTCTGGTGTTTTTGGGCATGCCCTTTCGGGCCTTTCTTGTCTTTGCAGTTAAAAAAAGCGCCGTTGGCCTCCAGAATGTGTTGGACTCGGTCCTGGAATGCGGAAACAAATCTTGCGCCGTCCCCTTCAAACAGCAGGTCGCCTTTTGTCAGTTTATTTGTGATTTTGGACATGGCGTCAATGGATATGCTGTTGGATTCGAGTTCTTCCCGGCTGGTCACCAAACCCCAGACGATATGACCGGCGGGAACCGTCAGCGGTTTTCGGATGTCAATGATGGTATGGGGCATGATGATGCAGTCTTTGCCGATTTTCAGGCGGCTTTCCGGACGCCCCCGGAGAAAACTGTTGAATCCCACAAACACGTTCTGCCCCATGTCCGCTTCGATGATTTTCGCGCCATGGGCCGTGACGTTGTTGCCTTCCAGATTGGAATTGATGATGTAGCAATTTTCCTGGGCATTGGACCCTTTGCCTAATGTCGCATTCTGGAGGTAGGCCCGCTGGGAGACCAGCACATTCTCGCCGATTTCGGTTTTGGGCTTGACCACGGCATAGCGGTCCAGGGTCGCGCTTCCCGGAACCGGAATCGGCTGATCGACGTTGACCATCTCAAATACCCTCTGAAACGCTTCCTGGCGGTCTTTCACAAAGTCGATGAACACTCCCTGGGGCTGAATGCCGGGAGCGAAATAGATATAGGTGTTCAGATGGCCGAGGGGATATCTGTACAGAAAGTTAAATACACCGGGATTGCGGATCCAGACGGTGCCGGGCTCTATATCCAGATGACTGATTTCACCGGCCTGAATATAAGAGAATGCGCCGACCGCGCAGTCATGGATGGTGGTCTGGTCAACCGTTGAAAACGGTCCCAGGAAACAGCCTTCGGTGGGCGCACCGTGAATGTTCGCATAATGCGTGGAAACGGTATCTTTAATGAAAAATGTTTCCGGCGTCTCCGGATCATGGGAATAATTATGAACCAGGGTTTTGATGAGCACACTGTCTTCAATCACAATTTCCTCGTCCCTGGAAATGGGAATTTTGAAATCCTGGAACTGGAAAATATCCCCCTTTTTTTTGAGTTCATCGCCCCGGATGTCGGTTTTATAGAGGAGTGAATCGGTGATCCGGCATCGTCCCAAAAAATAGCTGCCGGCCAGACCGGAATTTTTAAACTGAAGATTTAACGGGAGATGGGGTGTAATGCCGTAAAACGCATAGAATTTGTTCATTTGACTGGCCGGGATCAGGTCCCATACATAGGGTTTCGCGTCAAACCCGAGCTCCCGCAGATTAATATTGACCCGCTGGACAATCCGAATAAAAAGTTTTTCAAGTTCCTTCATAACCTGTCAAGATCTCCTTAATTTATCCTAATTTACACCCCTTCATGGAATGAAAAACCGCCGCGAACACATCCGATGACCGTAAAATACCCACAATCTCCTTGTCTCTTGTCACCAGAAGCGACATATGGGAGCCCCGGACCAACTGGTGGATGGCGATATTCACCGATGCGTTTTCATCGATAAATTCCCCTTCGGTGGGGGCCTGCATCAACCCTTCCACCTTGAGACTCGCCGCCGCCACACACATTTCCTCCATGGACACATCTTTTAACCGGTTCTGTTCCCGCAGGCTGATGATGAATTTTTGGCTGAAGCCGTAACGTCCGATATCTTCGAGCTTGTCCATCTGTTCATCCTTGGGCTCCAGGGCGCGCAGGGTATCGAGCTGGCTCACTTTCCCGATAACCCGTTTATTCTTGTCCAGGATCAGAACGGCGCGGTGGAGATATTGGGAATGATCGAAGATTTCCTGGGCTTTTTCCAGGGCCAGAATAGCATCCAACAGGGTCGATCCTTCGGAAACAGTGGCATATTCCGAAATCGGCACCATTAAATCCTTTATGAGGTATTTTTCCACAATGAGACTCCGATTTTTTTCTTAAAAACATATAGTTATATTCGTGATGGGATTCGGTGGCAGCCTGGTTCCGGCACTGGTTTGATGGGTTACGGATGCCGCCGATACCATAAAATTTATTAAAAAATTTACAAATATCATGGTATTTTCATGATTTCAAGAGATTTGAAAGATTTTCGGCCGTATGGAACGATGGCCTGCCGGGATATTTTATTCATTATTCGGAGGGGTATAAAAATTGAAAAAAGCATAAGAAGACTTGACTCGATTTTATAATTAAGATAGGGAATTTTTTCATATACAAGCTCAATGAAACAAACAAGATGGCTGCAGTGACATATAAAAATGAACAATAAAGGAGAGAACAAAAATGGCTTTTAATCCTGTCGTGGATGTTGACAAATGTGAAGGTTGCGAAGAATGCGTGGATGTTTGCCCGGTAGAAGTTTTTGAAATGCAGGATGGTAAATCCGTCCCGGTCAACGCGGAAGAATGCCTTGGCTGCGAAAGCTGCGTTGAGGTGTGTGAGGCCAGCGCCATTAATATTGAAGAGACCTAATATTCCAGTTGTATCCGGCTTTCCCGGTGTTTTTTATCTCGACCGGGAAAGCCGCCTTTTATCCCCTGTTTTTTTTGCGCAGGCTGCTTTTGCCGTAGCGTAATCATTTTTGCATTCCCCTGCCGCTAATCATGAATCATCTGCCCTTTAATTTTCCGGAAATGGCTTTTGTCCGGCAAAAGCTGTTTATGTCCGACGTTTACGATGTCGCCGGGGCGGTTCGGTCGTCTTTGCAGGCAGAACCGGACCGGTACCGCGCCAATCCTGGTTCAACCGTCGCCGTCGCCGTCGGCAGCCGCAAAATTGACGGCCTGGATAAAGTGGTCTATGAATGCCTGCGGTTTTTGGAACACAGGGGATTTCGGCCCTTTATCGTCCCGGCCATGGGCAGCCATGGCGGCGCCACTGCCGAGGGACAAAAGCATGTTTTGGCGGCATACGGCATTACCGAAAACGCCATGGGCGTCCAGATTGTGGCGGATATGGATGTGCGGCGTATCGCCACCCATGACCTGGGGTTCGGTATTTATATGTCGGTCGCTGCCCTTGCTGCGGATCATATAATCCTGATCAACCGGATCAAACCCCATACCAAATTCAAGGCCGATATTGAAAGCGGTCTATGTAAAATGATGACGGTGGGTCTCGGCAAGCATCAGGGGGCTGCGGAAATTCACCAGCGGGCCGTGGACCATACCTTCGGCATCATTGAGTCAACAGCGGCCATTTTACTTAAAAAAATCAAAATATTATTCGGAATCGCCCTGCTGGAGGACGGTTACGGAAAATTGGCCCATGTGGAAACCCTTTTTCCCGACAACCTTATCTTTCGGGAAAAGGCGCTGTTAAAAAAGGCGGGAGCCATGATGGGCCGCATTCCGTTTGATCCTGTCGACATCCTGATTGTGGACCAGATCGGCAAGGACATATCCGGCATCGGCATGGATTCCAATGTCACCGGCAGGCATCGGGACCTTGTCGGCAACACCATGGTTGCTCCCCGCGTGAAGCGCATCTTTGTCAGGGATTTATCCCCGGCATCCGATGGAAACGCCAACGGCATCGGACTGGCCGACTTTACCACCCGGCGGCTGGTGGAACGAATGGACAGGGGGCTCACCTATGTGAACTCCCTGGCCGCCATTTCACCCGAAAAAGCGGCGATCCCGGTCTATTTTGACAGTGACCGCCTGTGTCTTGACGCATGCGCCAAAACATCCGGAAGGTCCAATCCTCATGAGTTGCGGGTAGTCAGGATCAAAAATACATCGTCCCTGGAATACCTTCAGGTTTCGCGCTCTCTTGAAAAGAAAGCCATAGATAGTGACCATCTGTCTTTCATATCCCCCTGGCATGGACTTGTTTTCGACGGGCTGGATAATTTAACGGAGTTTTCTGTCTCATGAATTCCCAAAAATTAAAAACTGCCTGGGTGGACACGCAGGTCGGCAGGCTCACCCTGGTGTATGAGGACGCACCTTTGCTGGTGAAGCGTATTTTATTGCCGGGAGAAGAAAAATATCCGTCGGATCAGTGCCTTTCATTTGCAGACGAAGGCCGTCCGGTATCGGTTGAGCTGTCCCGGATGGTGATTGACCATTTAAATGGTGCCCGGACCCAACCCCCCTGGGACATCCTGAGCAGGGAAGGGATAACGCCGCTGCAGCAGGCGGTGTATGTTCAAACCGCCGCCATCCCATACGCTAGCCTGGCGAGTTATGGGGAAATCGCGGAGCGTATCGGGCGGCCCAAAGCCTGCCGGTTTGTGGGTTCGGCGCTTGCAAAAAATCCGTTCCCCATTCTTATTCCTTGTCATCGGGTGATCCGAAGTGATAATAAATTAGGCGGGTTCGGCGGCGGCTTGGCGTTGAAGCAATTACTGATTGATTTTGAAGCCCGACGGGCCTGAATAGATTATGGATAATGGATGAGAACCGATGAAACAATATGTGATTGATGAATTAAGACCGGCTGACCAGGAAAAAATAAAAGAATACTTAGACGCGCATTTTGGTCCGGCGGAGATGGGGGATATTTACTGGATACCGGTGGAGCCGTCCCTTTATAACGAGACCCAGGCGTCCCATGCGGTGTGCCACCCTCTCTATTTCGCTGTTGAGTTAAGCGAGGCCGCGTTGATGATGGAGTTGCTCGTCCGGACGAAAAACAAGATCCGTTGCGACTGCATCTGCTATGCCACGGCAGACCAATTTCTCTGGCTGGTCCGGGTGATGGACGCCATATTTGAACGTCTGGAAATCAAGACATGATTGATCGAAAAATTCATACTGAGCAACCTAAAAAACATGCTTAAAATCATTCCTCTGGGCGGGCTCGGGGAAATCGGGCTGAACATGATGGTGGTTGAATATGAGGATACCATCATCATTATCGATGCCGGCCTGATGTTCCCTGAAGATTATATGTTCGGTGTGGATTATGTGATCCCGGGCATGGACTATATCCGGACCAACAAGGCAAAAATCGCCGGCATTGTTTTAACCCATGCCCACGAGGATCACATTGGTGCACTCCCGTATCTGCTTAAGGAAGTCAACGTCCCGGTTTATGCCACTGCCTTCACGCTGGGTCTGCTTCGGCATAAACTCGATGAGCATGGTCTCCTGTCGGCGTCGTTTTTAAGTGAGGTATCTCCCCGAAAAAAAATCACCATTTCCCCCTTTGAAATTGAGTTTATTCGGGTCAATCATTCGGTGGTGGACGGCGTGGGGCTATCCATCACCACCCCCGTCGGGCGAATTGTGCATACCGGGGATTTTAAGCTGTCGGCGGCGAATATAAAAGAGATGAACACGGATGTGGCGCGGTTTGAAGCGCTGGGAGAAGAGGGGGTGCTGGCGTTGCTTTCCGACTCCACCAACGTGGAAAAAGACGGAAAGGCCATTTCGGATGAAGTGGTGGGCCAGACGTTTGACAAAATCATCACCAAAAGTAATGGTCGGGTGTTTGTGGCCCTTTTTGCGTCCAATATCGCCCGGGTTCAGCAGATCGTTGATATCATCAAATTTAAGAACCGGAAAATCGTTTTTAACGGCAGAAGCATTGAGCTGAGCGTTAAAACCGCCATTGACCTTAATATGCTTCATATTCCTCACGGCATGACGGTTGATATCTCTGAAATCGAAGATTACCCGCCGGATGAAATTCTCATCATGACCACCGGCAGCCAGGGCGAACCCATGTCCGCCCTGACCCGCATGTCCACCGGGATGCATAAGCATATCCAGGTCGTCAAGGGGGATACGGTCATCCTGTCCTCAAAATTCATACCCGGCAACGAAAAGGCCATTGCCAAGATCATCAACAACCTTTTTCGCAAAGGCGCGGATGTCATTTATGAGAAGATTTCCGCCATTCATGTATCCGGCCATGCGTTTCGGGATGAGCTGAAAACCATGATCAATCTGACCATGCCGGATTATTTCATCCCCATTCACGGAGAATACCGGCACCTGTTCCATCACGCCCAGCTTGCCGAAGAAACCGGTATCCCCAGAGACCATATCCTGCTGGCGGAGAACGGTCAGGTCATCGAATTTGACCAAAATGGGGGCCGAATAAACGGAACCGTGTCCACCAGCCGGATTCTGGTGGACGGCAAGGGCATCGGGGATGTGGGACGGTCGGTGTTAAAGGAAAGGCGGCTTCTGTCCGAGGAAGGTCTGGTGGTGGTGACCCTGGCTCTGGACGAGGAAACCGGATTTGTGGTGTATGGTCCTGAAATCACCTCCAGGGGATTTGTGTTTGAATCAGAGACCGGGCACATCATCGAAGACGCCAAATGCGTGATTCTTGAAATTATTGAAGAGGTCAGTATCCTTGAGCCGGCGCACCGCACGGAGGCGATTCGGAAAAAAATTCACCGGGCCTTAAGGGAATACTTTACCTTCACCATGAAACGCCGGCCCGTGATCTTGCCGTTTATCCTTCAGGTATGAGCGAATGCGAAAAGAAATCATTGGGTTAATCCTTCTTTTTATCGTCATTTTTTCTTCCGTCAGCCTTCTGTCTTTTAACCCGGATGATCCGTCCATCAACCATATTGGTCATATCGGAGAAATTCATAATCTTTTTGGGTATTTGGGAGCGCATGCGTCCGGATTTCTGATCGGTTTGTTCGGGCTCGGCGCTTTCTGGATTCCGATACTCTTTTTGATTGCATGCGTTGAGTTTTTTAAGAACCGGTCGGGGCGGACTTTACTGCTGATCGCATCCGGAGGCATACTCCTCATCGCGGCCACAGGCGGCCTGCTTTCTTTTTATAAGGAAACCTATGATTTTTTCGGAAGTCAATATCCTTCCGGCGGTGTGATCGGTCTTCCCATTCAACTGCTGTTATTGGAATACTCCAACTGGACCGGCGGGATCGTGATTTTAATCCTGTTTTTTCTCATCGGCTTTATCCTGTCCACCGGAATTTCACTCATCGCCACCTTTAAAAATATGGGAAAGCTCGTCCTGATGGTGGTGTTCGGCCTTCGAAAACTAATTTCAAGTCTCGGAAAATTAAGAAAAAAACCGGCCATTGAACTGCCGCAGGCCAAGCTCAATATAAAAGACAAAAAAAACGAACCGTTTGTGATGCGAACGGGACCGGAGACGATTCCGGCCGTCGTGCCGTCCCCTCCCAAATTCCCTGATCCGAAAAAAGAGCCGGAAACAAAAAAAGAGCCGGTGCAGGAAAAACCAATGAAGCAGGAGAAGGACAAGGGCAATGACAAGGAGATTGTCATCCAGGAGACATTGCCGCCCAAACCGCTTCGGAATGTGCCGATCCCAAAACAACTGGTGTTCGAATCCATGCGGTTTGGTGCTGATACCGGTTTCCGGCTTCCGTCCCTTGAATTTCTGAAAGACGCGGAGGTTCTCATTGATTCAGTGGATCATGAAAACCTCCTGTTCTTGTCCAAACTCCTGGTGCAGAAACTGGAAGACTTCGGGGTCCGGGGAAAGGTGGTGACGGTATTGCCCGGCCCGGTCATCACCCGGTTTGAATTCGAGCCCGCACCCGGCATCAAAATCAACAAGGTGGTGAACCTGACGGACGACTTGGCCCTGGCCCTTTCCGCCATCAGCATCCGGATTATCGCGCCGATTCCCGGCAAAGGGGTCATCGGCATCGAAGTGCCGAATTCGCAGCGCGAAATCGTGGTGTTCAAAGATATTGTCGCCTCTCCGGTGTTTGAAAAATCCAAATCCAAACTGACCCTGGTGCTGGGCAAGGACATTGTCGGCCATCCCGTGGTGGCAAATCTGGAGGATATGCCCCATCTCCTGATCGCCGGGGCCACCGGCACCGGCAAAAGCGTTGCCTTGAATACCATGATTTGCAGCCTGCTCTATAAATCCACCCCGGATGAGGTGAAACTCATCATGATCGACCCCAAGCGCATTGAATTATCAACGTATGACGGCATCCCCAGCCTGATCTCACCGGTGGTCACGGACATGAAAAAAGCCACCAACGCCCTTTTCTGGGCCGTACGGGAGATGGAGCGGCGCTATATTCTGCTGTCCGAAACCAAAGTCCGCAACATCAAGCAGTATAACCGGAAAATTGAAAAGGAAAACATCGACCAGCCGGAAGATGATGAGACCCCGCCTAAAGTAAAACTGCCCTATATCGTTATTATTATTGATGAGCTGGCGGATCTCATGATGGTGGGTTCCCGGGATGTGGAGGTCGGGCTGACCCGTCTGGCCCAGATGGCCCGGGCCTCCGGCATTCATCTGATTCTGGCCACCCAGCGGCCCTCCGTGGACGTTCTGACCGGCGTGATCAAGGCCAATTTCCCGACCCGCCTCTCCTTTCAGGTATCGTCCAAAACGGATTCCCGGACCATTATCGACTCCAACGGTGCGGAAACACTTTTGGGCAATGGGGATATGCTGTTTCTGCCCCCCGGCACGGCCAAGCTTCAGCGAATTCACGGGGCCTATATTTCCGAAGAAGAGCTGGCCAAAATCATCGAATTTTTAAAAGGGCAAAAAGCCCCGGAATATGTTCATGACATTCTGGAAGCTCCGGAAAAAGAGTCTGAAAACGGTGAAGAAAAAGACTATGACGAGCGCTATGACGAGGCCGTGGCCCTGGTCTCCAAGACCGGCCAGGCGTCCATTTCCATGATCCAGCGGCATTTACGGATCGGCTACAACCGGGCCGCCCGCATCATCGAAATCATGGAGCAGGAGGGGGTGGTCGGCCCGTCGGACGGTGTTAAGGCAAGAGAGGTGCTGGTGAAAAATTATGACGACATGCAGTAAAACACCCATCGTGATGGATGCGGCCCTGATGGATCTGATTGACCGGACCAAGGGGTTTCTGGATAGGGAAGAAGGCTTGCGGCTGTATGCCGTGGCCCTGGAAGCGGGTAAGATGGGACCGTGCCTGGAGATCGGGAGTTACTGCGGCAAATCGACCCTGTATCTGGGTGCCGGGTGCCGGGCTTCGGGCGGCATATTATTTTCTATAGATCATCATTCCGGGTCCGAGGAACAGCAGCCCGGCGAAGGGTATTTTGACCCGGAAACTTATGATGTACGACAGGGGAGGATGGACACATTCCCCTTGTTTCGAAAGGCCCTGACCCAGGGAAACCTGGAAGACACGGTGGTGCCCATTGTATCAAAGTCGGCTGTGGCGGCACGCAGGTGGGCCACACCGCTGAGTCTCGTGTTTATTGACGGCGGCCACAGCTTTGAAGCCGCATTCACGGACTATCAGTCCTGGGCCAGCCACATCATGCCCGGCGGCTATCTGCTGGTTCACGACATTTTCAAAAATCCGGAAGAGGGAGGCCAGGCCCCGTATTATGTCTACCAGAAAGCCCTGGCTTCCGGCCTGTTCTGCGAACTGCCCATGACCAAAACGCTTGGAGTGCTCAGGCGGTTGAAATGCGGGGAATTGCCGGAAGACTTGCCGAAGTGATTAACTCGTCAGCGGGCTTTTTGTCTCATGCTCTTGAAGGGTTGCACATCAGGGCAATCGCATGTAGAATCCGGTGTAATAATGACTCATGAAAAAAACACCACGAAGCGCACGAAGACCACGAAGAAATCATCAGGGTCAACCCAAAATCCACCCCTTCGTGACCTTCGTGTTCTTCGTGGTTTATATATGCGGTTGTCCCATCTACCGGCCGCACTGAATTGATTATAGCTACATGCTCACTCTGGCCTGGGTTGCACATAACCTGATCTTGTGCGATGATGCTGTTAAATGAAAGTTCATCTCCTTATATCCCTAAAGGAGGGTGTTTGAAATGAAACTGAAAGTCATTTTTGAGCCAAGCGAAGAA
The DNA here is from genome assembly GCA_049297455.1 of Desulfosalsimonadaceae bacterium. GTDB lineage: Bacteria > Desulfobacterota > Desulfobacteria > Desulfobacterales > Desulfosalsimonadaceae > SURF-3. The sequence continues at coordinate 41,656 of JBAQUK010000084.1, forward strand.
GGGGGCTATACGGTTTATGTCCCCAGCCTTGCCGGGTGCATCAGCGAAGGAGAAACAAAGGAGGAAGCTTTAAGGAACATCAAGGAAGCCATTGAGTTATACTTAGAGCCGGTGGATGATGACTTGAGTGGTTGGCCGGGAGGGGAGATTCTGGAAGTCGCCATATGACTATAATCCCAAGCCTCCCCTATGATAAGGTAATTCGAGCGCTTCAACGTGACGGGTGGGTTGTGGTCAGGCAAAAGGGCAGCCATATCAGGCTGCAAAAAAGAAGCCGCGATGAAGTATTCAAACTGACGATTCCCGCCCATAGGCCTGTCAAACGTTCAACTCTTGCCCATATTTTAAAGCAGGCTCATATGGATATCGATGTTTTTCTGGGTTTGATATAGCTGGGTCCGATCATTATCAGATTGAATCTTCGTGTAAAAGGCTTGTCTGTTATTTTTGTCCATTGCTATGCGATTCTGCCCCTTCAGTTCCCGTGGAACAAGAGGACAAACTATTTGAGCGGATAAAATATGCGTAAATACACTCCACGAGAAATAATAAAAGAAGTTCCAGATGTTCAGACAGTCATACTGCCAAATCACTGGGTTGATGATCTAAATGATAACCAGTCAGTATTCGTTTCTCTGTATGATTGGATGCTGAAGAGCGGCCGAGTCCCTTCGGAGAACAAAGAAACCCTTCACAACAGAACTTACGTTGGGGAAAAATTATTTAAAAAACTTTTTGCTGCAGAGAAAAAGCGCCTTAGCAAAAAATTCAAGATCAAGGGAGAGGAGTTGGATCGTGCTGTCGTTAGGTCAGACCTCAATTCAGGTCCAAGAACAGAGATCGGGGGGGTCAACATTAGTGGGGATGTAATAATTGTAATCCCAACATCAAGCAAAAAAGCACTCAACGATTTTTCCTTAAAAATTCAAGGAAAAGAGCGTGAGACGGTAATCCAAAAAAGCAGATCTAACGCTGCGGGAGCTACATTCTATCAATGGCTACTTTCCCAGATCGCCCGCCCAGATCGGGTTGGTGACTCAGCAAGAGATATTGCGGTTGATGAAAAATTCCCACGAGAAAGCAATCAATATGAAGAAATTAAATCTTACCTGGATTCTCAAAGAGCATCTTCTGCGGCGATTGAAAGTTTAAAAACCGGTTGGTTAGAATACCTTCAGCAATACCCTGAACGAGTGCAACCATATGCATGGTGTAGCGAATGTGGCAAGAGGATCAATGTTGAAAATGCCATTCTTGCATGGAGCTTGGAGTCGTTAGAGCTTTTTATTCTCGATGCTGCGTGTCTTAGCAAGTATATGAGATTTGATGAAATGGTATCGCGTCCATTGTCAGGTCTCACCCAAGTTGACATGGAAGAGTTGATTGAAAACGATGAGGTGTGTGAATCAGACATTGCGGATCTCGCAGAGAACATGAAATTATGGGGAATCATACCTGTCTCCGCTGAAGGATGTGTCTATTTTATAAGGTCAGAAAAGACCCATGCTATAAAGATAGGATTTACATCTGGCCAGGTTGAAAAACGCCTGAGTTCTTTACAGACGGCACACCCATTTAAACTTCAATTATTGGCGACCATCCCGGGAACTATAGAATATGAAAAGTTACTTCATGAACGATTTGCAAGTTTCCGTTTAGAAGGCGAATTGTTGATTTCCAAAAAAAATGTAACTGATTTTTCTGATTATTTTGACTGTGACAGTTATTTTCCGGATTATTTAAACTGGATTCGCTGCGCTCAATCATTTTATTGGGTTTTTTAAGGCATAGG